>CAYWXQ010000084.1:0-9779 GCA_964462475.1 uncultured Rhodobacterales bacterium
CCGAGGCCAACAAGCCCGAGCACCGCCAAAACCACGCCCGCATAAATCATATAGGTAAAGATGTTTTCCATGCCGGTTATTTAGGGGCGCGGGGCCGAATTGGCAAGCATCCCCTTGCCCAATGCGGCTTGGGGGGCTAGGGTCCCGGCTCTAAATCCAGACAGGCAGGAGACAGGTGATGGACGAAAACGACGAGATAAAGCAGAGCCAATATCGGGTGACCTCAAGCGAGCTGCGCGCCTTTGTCGAGCGCTATGAGCGGCTGGAGGTCGAGAAAAAAGACATTGCCGACCACCAGAAAGAGGTGATGGCCGAGGCGAAATCGCGCGGCTATGACACCAAGATTTTGCGCAAAATCGTGGCGCTGCGCAAAAAAGACCCGCAAGAGATCTCGGAAGAGGAAGCGGTGCTGGAGATGTATAAAGAAGCGCTCGGCATGTAGCCGCCAAAACGCCGCATTGATCATGGGCGGATTTGCCGCCATCATCGTGCCAAAAGGGGGGCGCGTTGTTTGAACCGAAGATGGATGAATATACCCATGAGAACGCTGCCGGATAAAATAACAACGCTTGCCTTGCCAAGCGGACCTGTGAACGTGGACGAGGCCGGTTATATTACCGACCCCGAGCTGTGGACCCGCGACTTTGCCGAGCATGTGGCGGCCAGCGAGGCGATAGAGCTAACCCCTGACCACTGGGAAATTATTGATTTTGTGCGCGACTCATACGCCGACCACCGCGTGGCGGTCGATGTGCGCCATGTGCTGAAGCTGCTGCAAAACAAGCTGGGGGTCAGCAAACATGACGCCAAAATGCGGATGCTGGAGCTGTTTCCTTATGGCTATGTAAAGCAGGCGGTAAAGATGGCCGGCATGAAACAACCCCGCGCCTGGAGCACCGGATAGCCCCCGCCGCTAGCGGTTGCTTGGCGGCAATATTTTACCCGGGTTCAAAATATTGCCGGGATCAAGCGCGCGCTTGATCAGGCGCATCACATCCAGCGCCTCACCGTGTTCGGCCTGCATGTATTTCATTTTACCAATGCCGATGCCATGCTCGCCGGTAACCGTGCCGTTTAGCGCGATGGCCTTTTGCGCCAGCTGGTGCATAAAATCCTGCACGCGGGCGAATTGTTCCGCATCATCAGGGTCAAAGCTGAGCGCGCAATGAAAGTTGCCATCCCCGACATGGCCGATAATGGTCACCGTCAGATCAAGCGCGGCGCATTTTTCGGTGGCAAACTCTATCGCCTCGGCCAAACGGCTGATCGGCACGCAAATATCGGTGGCCAGCGCGCTTAAATCGGGGGCCAGCGCCTTATGGGCGTAATAAGCGTTGTGGCGCATCTTCCACAGCGCGTTGCGGTCTTCGGTTTTGGTGGTCCACTTAAAGTCGTCACCGCCAAAATCGGCGGCAATCAGGCCAAAGTTTTCGGCCTGCTCGGCCACGCCGGCGGGCGAGCCGTGAAATTCGATAAACAGGTGGGGTTGTTCGGGCAGGCTGGTGCCGTCGGCAATGTTGAAACCGCGCACCATGTTGGCGTCGATCAGCTCCATCCGGGCCATCGGGATGCCGCTTTGGATGGTGGTAATCACGGTATTCACCGCGCTTTTTACATCGGGGAAGGCGCAGGTCGCCGCCGAGATCGCCTCTGGCTGGCCTTGCAGGCGCAGGGTCAGCTCGGTGATAATCCCCAGCGTGCCTTCAGAGCCGACCATAAGTTTGGTCAAATCATAGCCCGCGCTTGATTTGCGCGCGCGCGACCCTGTGCGGATAATCCGGCCATCGGCCATCACCACCTCCAGCGCCATCACGTTTTCCTTCATGGTGCCGTAGCGCACGGCCGTGGTGCCCGAAGCCCGCGTGGCCGCCATGCCCCCAAGGCTGGCATTGGCCCCCGGATCCACCGGAAAAAACAACCCCGTGGCGCGCAGATCATCATTCAGCTGCTCACGCGTCACCCCGGGCTGCACCACCACGTCCATGTCCTCGGCATTGACGGCCAGCACCGCGTTCATACGGTTCATATCAAGGCTGATACCGCCCTTTACCGCCAATTGGTGGCCTTCAAGCGAGGTGCCGGTGCCGTAAGCCACAACAGGGCAACCATTAGCAGCGCATATTTTCACAATTTCCGAGACCTCGGCGGTATTTTCGGGAAAGGCGACCGCGTCGGGCGGGGTCACCGGATGATAGGCCTCGTTCTGGCCGTGCTGGTGCAATATCGCGTCCGTGGTGACAAGGCGGTTACCCAACAGTGGCTTCAGGGCATCAATAGCGGTTTCAATCGTCATCGGCTTCTCCTATTCTGGGGGCAGGCTATGCGGTGAAACCAGCAAAGGAAAGAGCGAATATGGAACCGAATGACGGCCATAGCGGCCCTTATGATGCGCCGGTAATGCTGGCCAGACAGCAGGTGCAGCCCGCCTGGATAGATTATAACGGCCATATGAATGTCGCTTATTACACCATGGCATTCGATCAGGCGATCGACACATTTCTGGCCCGCGAGCTCGGCATGGGCGAACCCCACGCCGCGCGGGTTAAACAGGGGCCGTATTCGCTGCAAAACAATGTCAGCTATTATGCTGAATTGTTGGAGGGCGCGGGGTTTGCCATTACCGTCATGCTGGTCGACCATGACCAAAAGCGCATGCATCTTTACATGGAAATGCACAATGACGCCGGCGATCTTGCCGCGATCAGCGAGGGTATGTTGATGAATGTAGACCACATAACCCGCCGCGCCACCCCCTATGCGGGCTGGATCATGGCGCGGTTAAAGCAGATGCAGGCCGACCATAATGCGCTGCCCCGCCCCGCGGCGCTGGGTGCCACCATCGGTATCCGGCGGAAAGGATAAGTGATGCTCGCCGATTTCAGGCATTTTCTGGCATCCCACTGGCGCGGCGGGCGCACCGAGCTGGCGCTGGGCTGGAAGGTGCTGCGCCAGCGCGGCCCCAGCCAGCTGCAATTCTGGTTGATCGCGCTGGTGATCGGCGTGGCCGCAGGCATGGCGGCGGTCGGGTTCAGGGTCGGGATCGAGACCTTGCAGAACTTCTTTTACGGGGCCTCTGAAAAGGCGCTGCACTCAAAGCTTTCAACCCTGCACTGGGCGTGGGTGCTGGGCATTCCCATAGCTGGCGGGCTGGCGGTGGGCATTATATTGCAGTTGTTCAGCAAAGACCGGCGGGTGCATTCGGTGGCCGATGTGATAGAGGGCGCGGCCCTGCGCGAAGGCCGGATCAACCAGCGCGAGGGGCTGGTCTCGACCCTGATTTCACTGATCACGCTGTCAACCGGTGGCTCGACAGGGCGCGAGGGGCCGGTGGTGCAGCTGGGGGCGGTGATTTCAACCTATACCTCGAAACTGATCAAGGCAGACGGCATTACCGCGCGCGACCTGATGGGTTGCGCGGCGGCGGCGGCGGTGTCGGCCTCGTTCAACGCACCAATCGCGGGCACGCTTTTTGCGCTAGAGGTGGTGCTGCGCCATTTTGCGGTGCATGCTTTTGCCCCGATCGTGATTGCCTCGGTGGCGGGCACGGTCGTTAGCCGCTGGCAAATGGGCAACGTGACAGAGTTTATGCTGCCAATGGCCGATATCGGATTTTATGTCGAACTGCCGGCATTTTTGCTGCTGGGCTTGCTTAGCGGGCTGGTGGCCTTTGTGCTGATCCGCTCTATCTTTATTGCCGAAGAATTTGGCGATCTGGTGCAAAAAGCCACCCGCATGCCCGACTGGCTGCGCCCGGGGGTGACCGGCGCGCTGCTGGGGCTGATCGCGATCTGGTTTCCGCATATCATCGGGGTTGGCTATGAAACCACCTCAAGGGTGTTAACCGGCCAGATCGGGCTGTGGATGGTGCTGGTTTTTGTGGTGGTTAAAATCATCGCGGTGGCGATTACGTTTTCGGGGCGCATGGGGGGCGGCATATTTTCGCCCTCGCTAATGATCGGGGCGATGACAGGGCTGGCCTTTGGCTATATCGCCACCGCCATCGCCCCCGAGCTTTCGGGTGCCGAAACCATGTATGCGCTGGCGGGCATGGGGGCGGTGGCGGCGGCGGTGCTGGGCGCGCCGATATCAACCACGCTTATTGTGTTCGAGCTTACGGGCGACTGGCAGGCAGGGGTGGCGGTGATGGTATCGGTATCGCTGGCCTCGGCGCTTAATTCAAAACTGGTCAGCCGCTCATATTTTCTGACATTGCTGAAGCGGCGCGGTATAAAACTGGCCGATGGCCCGCAAAACTATGTGCTCAGCACCATTTCAACCGGTCGTCTGATGCGGATGCACGGGGCCGAAGACGGCGCCAGTGAAACCCGCTGCTACGAACTGCTTGAACAAGGCGTCAGCCTGCCCAGCGACGCGACGCTCGAAGCTGCCTTTGGCTTATTTAACAACGGCAAAATCGAGATCATCCCGATTGTCGCGCCGCATGAGGGCGGCGCCCCCCCCGACATACTGGGCGCACTGTTTTACATAGACGCCCTGCGCGCCTATAACCGCGCCCTGTCCGAAATAGCGCGCGAAGAGCACTCCTGATCAGACTTATGAAACCAAGTCTTTGACCGCCGTCGCATTGGTGAGGGTATATTACAACCATGACGGGCTTTTGGATGCTGCCAACCCGTTGGCCCCAAAAGCGGCCAAGTTGCCGTCGAATGCGTCGAGAGAGACCCGCAGCACCAGCGCTCGCGCGCACAATATAGTGATCATCCTGAAAAAGGGTGTTTTCCTGCCGCGCTTTCCACGCTAGGCTGTCTCGAAATTTTCAGCGGAGACCCCCATGTCGGAAACCATTCAATCCCGTCTTGATACCCTGGGCATCACCCTGCCCCCGGCCCCAGCCCCGGCGGCCAATTATGTGCCGTTCGTGCGCTCGGGGCGCCTCGTGTTTGTTTCCGGGCAAATCAGCAACGGGCCGGATGGCCTGATCAAGGGCCGGCTCGGGGCCGATCTGGATGCCGAGGCCGGCTACAAAGCCGCCCGTTATTGCGGGCTGTCGCTTATTGCCCAGCTTCGCGCCGCTTGCGATGGCGACCTCGAGCGGCTGGTGCGGGTGGTCAAGCTCGGCGGGTTTGTGAGCTCGACCGATGATTTCACCGACCAGCCAAAGGTTGTGAACGGCTGCTCTGACCTGATGGTCGAGGTGTTCGGCGACAATGGCCGCCATGCCCGCGCTGCCGTCGGGGTGCCGGCGCTGCCATTGGGGGTTGCGGTCGAGATCGAAGGAATTTTCGAGATTGCCTGAGCTTCATCCGGCGTTTTTACTGCCGCCGATCGCCCATCGCGGGCTGCATTCACCCGGTATCCCCGAGAACTCCAGCGCCGCTTTTGCCGCCGCGATCAAGCGCGGCTACGGCATCGAGCTGGATATCCAGATCTCGGCTGACGGCGAGGCGATGGTGTTTCATGATTACGAGCTTTCACGGCTGACCGCTGCCAAAGGCCCAACCCGCCAGCAAAGTGCGGCGGCGCTGGGGGCATTGAAACTGGCCGATGGTAGCGCCATTCCGACCCTTGAAAGCGTGCTAAAACAGGTGTCGGGCCAAGTGGCGCTGTTGGTTGAAATCAAGGATCAGGACGGCGTGATGGGCAACAATGTCGGCCCGCTAGAGGCCCGCGTTGCGGAAGTTTTGAGCAAATACCAAGGGCCGGTAGCGGTAATGTCCCTGAACCCGCATGCGATTTACCATATGCAGCGACAAGCCCCTGATGTGGCGCGCGGGCTGGTAACGTGCTCGTTCAGCAAGGAAAACTGGCCGCTTTTACCCCGCGCCCGCGCCGAAGAGCTGGTGCAGATCCCGGATTTCGCCGCCTGCGGGGCCAGCTTTATTTCGCATCATTTCAAAAGCCTCGACCACCCGGCTGTTAACCGGATTCGCCAGCAGGGCGACCCGGTGCTAAGCTGGACCATAAAGTCGGAGGAAGACGCGCACGAGGCCCGCCGTCTGGCCGATAACATCACCTTTGAGGGATACCTGCCCTGAGCGACCCCGCCTATGATATCTCCCTGATCAACCGCATCGCCGACGTGCCCGCCGCCGCGTGGGATGCGCTTGGCATGGGCGACCCTTTTACCAGCCACAGGTTTTTGCTGGCGCTCGAGGTCAGCGGCTCGGTTGGCGGCGATAGCGGCTGGGCCCCGCACCATATGCTGGCGCATCAGGGCGGCAGGCTGGTCGGGGCGATGCCGCTTTACCTTAAATCCCACTCGCAGGGCGAATATATATTTGATTTCAACTGGGCCGATGCCTATATGCGCGCGGGCGGTGATTATTACCCCAAACTGCAAGCCGCCGTGCCCTTTACCCCCGCCACCGGCCCGCGCCTGCTGGCCGCCGATAATGCCACCCGCCGCGCCCTGCTTAAAGGCGTGCTGCAAATTGCCGACAGTAACAACCTGTCATCCTTTCACATGACCTTTTGCACCAAGGCCGAATATGATCTGGGCGGCGAACTGGGCCTGATGCAGCGGTTAAACACCCAGTTTCACTGGCAAAACGACGGCTATAAATGTTTTGACGATTTTCTGGCCGCGCTGTCCTCGCGCAAGCGCAAAAACATTCGCCGCGAGCGCCGCCGCGCGCAAAGCTTTGGCGGCAATATCATCACCCTGACCGGCAATGATATTTACCCCGAACACTGGGATGCCTTTTGGCAGTTTTATCAGGATACCGGCACGCGCAAATGGGGCACCCCCTATCTGACCCGCGCATTTTTCGATCAGGCCCAGGCACATCTGCGCGACGATATGTTGCTGGTGCTGGCCGAGCGCGATGGCCGCTACATTGCCGGTGCGCTCAATTTCATCGGCCCCGACACCCTGTTTGGCCGCTATTGGGGCGCGCTTGAGCACCACCCCGACCTGCATTTCGAGCTGTGCTACTATAGGGCGATCGACGCCGCCATAGCGCGCGGGCTTTCGCGGGTAGAGGCCGGGGCGCAGGGCGCGCACAAGCTGGCGCGCGGCTATTTGCCAACACCGGTTTACTCGGTGCATTGGTTGAGGGATAAAGGCTTTGCCCATGCCGTGCAGCGGTTTTTGGATGCCGAAACCGACGCCGTGTGCGAAGATATGCAGGAATTAACAGAAATAGGCCCGTTCAAACGCGGGGACGGGGAAAATGGATAGATCAGAGCTATTAAACAATGGGTGGGAACTGGCCGCAGGCCGCGATGCCCTGACCAAGGTGTTCAAGTTCAAGAACTTTCGCAAGGCGTTTGCATGGATGTCCGAAATGGCATTATGGGCCGAAAAGATGGACCACCACCCCGAATGGAGCAACACCTATAACGAGGTCACCGTAACCCTGCAAACCCACACCGCAAACGCCATCACCGAGCTGGATACAAAGCTGGCAACCCGCATGGATGCCGCATGGAGGGACGCATGAATTTTATCATCATCGGCGCCGGTCAGGCTGGCGCTTCACTGGCCGAATCCCTGCGCAAGGGCGGCTTTGAAGGCACAATCACCCTGATCGGCGACGAGCCCTTGCCGCCCTATCAGCGCCCGCCGCTTTCCAAGGCCTATCTGCTGGGCGATATGGCGCTGGAGCGGCTGTTTTTGCGCCCCGAAAGCTATTATGCCGAGCATAACATCGACCTGATCGAGGGCGTGTCGGCCACGGCGATTGACCGCACTGCCAAACAGGTAACCCTGTCTGACGGCCGCACGCTGCCCTATGACAAGCTGGCGCTGACCACCGGCGCCGCGCCTCACCGCCTGCCCGCCAGCATCGGTGGCGATCTGGCCGGGGTTTACGGCGTGCGCACCCTGGCCGATGTGGACGCAATGAAGGCCGAGTTCACCCCGAACCGCCGCGTGCTGATCATCGGCGGCGGTTATATCGGGCTAGAGGCAGCGGCGGTGGCGGCCAAGCTGGGGCTGAAGGTGACGCTGGTTGAAATGGCCGCGCGTATCCTGCAACGGGTGGCGGCCCCCGAAACCTCTGATTATTTTCGCGCCCTGCACCAAAGCCACGGGGTTGATATTGTCGAGGGTGTCGGGGTGGCAGCGCTGACCGGTAAAGGCCATATTACGGGCGCGACCCTAAGCGATGGTCGCGAAATAGCGGTTGATTTTGCCATCGTCGGTGTCGGGGTGGCCCCGCGCGTGGCCTTGGCCGAAGTGGCAGGGCTGGAGCTGGAAAACGGCATTAAAACTAACGAGATGGCCCAAATGAGTGATCCGCATATCTTTGCCGCGGGGGATTGTGCCAGCACGCCTTGTAAGGGCGCGCTAATTCGTGTCGAGAGCGTTGGCAATGCCATTGATCAGGCCGAAGCCGCCGCCGCCAATATGCTGGGTGCCAGCAAGCCCTATACCCCGAAACCGTGGTTTTGGTCCGATCAATACGACATAAAACTGCAAATTGCGGGTCTCAACACCGGCTATACGAATGTGGTTATACGCGGTGCTAAAAAATCTGTATCTCACTGGTATTACAATAAAAACACTTTGATCGCGGTTGATGCCATGAGTGATCCGCGCGCCTATATGGTGGGCAAACGGCTGATCGAGGCAGGCAAATCACCCGCCCCCGAAATGGTGGCTGATATGGCAGTTGACCTCAAAACCATCATGGCTGCCGGATGAGAATTATCGGCGGCAGCCTGCGTGGCACAGCGCTGGCAAGCGTGGGCAAGGGCGACAAGGCGGCGCATTTGCGCCCAACTACGGACCGCGTGCGCGAAAGCCTGTTTAACCTGCTGGCCCACGGCGATTACCCGCCGATCGAGGGCGCACGCGTGCTTGATCTGTTTGCCGGCACCGGCGCGCTGGGCTTTGAGGCCCTAAGCCGCGGCGCGGCGCGCGCACTTTTCGTCGATGATGGTGCAAAATCGCGGGCATTGCTGCGCGAAAATACCGACAAATTACGTATGATCGGCCACAGCAAAATTTACCGCCGCGACGCCACCCGCATGGGCGAAAACCGTGACGCCCCCTATGATCTGGTTTTTCTTGACCCCCCCTATGGCAAGGGTTTGGGTGAAAAAGCATTGGCTTCTTGCGATCAGGGCGGATGGTTGGCCCCCGAAGCACTTATCATATGGGAAGATAACGCACCGGTTTCGACCCCACCGGGGTTCACGCTTAAAGACCGGCGCAAATACGGGGATACAACCGTCACCATATTGCAGCATGGCCCCTGATTTCACTCTTTTAGAAATACTCCCGCCGGAGGCATTAAAACCTTTTGCCTCCGGCGGGAGTATTTCTAAAAGAGTGAAGCCAAGGCTTGCATTGAACCCCGCGCGGCAACCGGCTAAAGGTATTGCAACCAAATCGAGGCGCTCACCATGACCACGAATCGCACAACCCATTTCGGCTTTACCGAGGTCGACGAAGACGCCAAGGCCGGCATGGTTCACGGGGTGTTTTCATCGGTTGCCAGTAAGTATGACGTGATGAATGATGCAATGAGCATGGGCATCCACCGGCTCTGGAAAGACGCGATGATGGATTGGCTGGCCCCGCAGCCCGGACAAAAACTGCTGGATGTGGCGGGCGGCACCGGCGATATCTCGTTCAGGTTCAATGCCCGCGCCAACGGTCAGGCCCGCGCCACCGTGCTTGATATGACCGAATCAATGCTGATCGAGGGCAAAAAACGCCCCGAGGCCGCCAAGATGGGCGACCGGTTAAGCTGGGTGGTGGGCGACGCCATGGCGCTGCCCTTTGCCGATAACAGTTTTGACGTTCACACCATCAGTTTCGGCATCCGCAATGTCACCCGCATACAAGACGCCATCAACGAGGCCTACCG
>CAYWXQ010000085.1:0-9742 GCA_964462475.1 uncultured Rhodobacterales bacterium
CCCACGGGATCGGGTTGTTTTCATAGCCGCCCATCACCAGCCCGCCGACCTCCTCTTTATAATAGGTCAGGCGGTCGGGGTCGCGCAGGGTGGGCAGGTTTTTGGGCATGTCTTTGATGGCTTCGGTCACCATATACTGGTGCTCCATCGACACCAGCGGCACGTTTACGCCAAAGCGCTTGGCAAAATCGCGGCTCCACTGGCCTGCGCAAACCACTACCTTTTCGCAGGCGATCCGGCCCGCTTGGGTGATCACCGCCACAATCCGGCCTTTGTCGATTTCAAGGTCGATCACCTTGGTGTCTTCAAATATCTGCGCGCCCTGCATCCGCGCGCCCTTGGCCAGCGCCTGGGTTATGTCAGACGGGTTGGCCTGCCCGTCGGTGGGCATAAATGCCGCCCCGATCACGTCATCCACGTTCATCAGCGGCCATAAATCCTGCGCCTCGCGCGGGGTTAAAAGATCCATCTGTAAACCGAACGAGTGCGCGGTGGTGGCCTGTCGTTGCACTTCGGTCCAGCGATCCTTGGTGCAGGCCAGCCGCAAGCCGCCATTCATCTTCCAGCCGGTGCCAAGGCCGGTTTCGGCCTCCAGCTTGTTATAAAGCGCAACCGAATAGCCCAACAACTGGGTGATATTGGCGTTGCTGCGCAGCTGCCCCACCAGCCCCGCCGCATGAAACGTGGTGCCAGAGGTCAGTTTTTGGCGCTCCAGCAGGGTGACCTCGGCCCCCATATGCGCCAGATGATAAGCGGTAGAGCAGCCAATAATACCGCCGCCGATAATAACGATCTTGCTGGAAGAGGGGAGTTGTTTCATGGGGTTACCCTTGTTTATAGCGTTCATGGGCGCCAAAGAACCGCGTAAGGTTTTCGGCGGTATAGGCGGCGTAATCGATATCAAGCGCCGATATGGCCTCGGAAACCATGCTCCACATGGTTTCGCGCAATAACGCGGCGCATTTCATTGCGTGATAGCGGCGCCAAAGCGTGGCATCGGCGGGTTTGCCATAATAGATGCCCAGCATCTCGGATTCCTGGGCCGGGGTGAGCTGGTTGTTGCTGGCCAGCCCGCCAAGATCAAACAATGGTGCATTGAAACCGGCGTAATCCCAATCAATCAGCCACAGGCGCTGGCCGTCATCCAGAATGTTGGCGGCCATCATGTCGTTATGGCCAAAAACCAGCTCGATCGGGCCAATCGCGGCTTCAAGCGCTGCGGCGATGGCCAGAAATTCGGGCAGGCGGGCTGCGTGGGGGCTGGCGTGGTCTTGTAGGGTGGCGGCGTAATCGCGAATAACATGAAACACCCAGAACACCAGCGCCGGCCCGCGCAGGTGGCGGGGTATATCATGGTGGCAGCGGCGCATCAGCTCAACCACGCGGGGCAGGTATTGCGGGTGGCCGATATCGGATTCGCCGAGGGTTTTGCTGTCTATATGGCGAATTACCGTCAGGCCGGAGGCGGCAAAGACCACCTCGGGCGAAAGCCCTGCCGCGTGGGCGGCGCGGCTGGCGGCAAGCTCGTTAAAGCGCATAACGTGATGGGCTGGAATGTCCTCTCCCAGCCGGACAACATATTTGCCGCTGTTATCGCTGACCGTGAAATTCAGGTTGGTGCGCCCGCCGCCCAGCGGGGTGGTGGTAATATCGCCCTGCCAGATCGGCAGGGCCTTTATGCGGGTCAGTATCGGGTCAGTCATGGCTTTCCTCCAGCCCGAATTTTGCGCGTGCGGTGCGCGCACTTGCGGTCAGCATCCTGTCGGCGATCATGGCGATAAAGGCAATGGCAAAACCGGCCACCAGCCCGCGCCCGACATCGGCCTTGGTCAGGGCGATGTAAACTTCCTGACCCAGATCGCGGGTGCCGACAAGGGCGGTGATCACCAGCATTGAAAGCGCCAGCATGATGGTCTGGTTCAGGCCCAGCAAAATCTCTGGCAGCGCCAGCGGCAGCCGGATGCGGCGCAAGATCTGCCAGCGGGTGGCGCCTGAAACCACGCCGGCCTCTATTAACTGGTCTGGGGTGGCGCGCACGCCGTGGGCGGTATAACGAATGGCGGGCACGATCGCATAGGCGATGATCGCCAGCATGGCGGTAAAATCGCCGATGCGAAACAGCATCACCACCGGTATCAGGTAAACAAAGCTCGGCAGGGTTTGCAGGGTGTCGATAATAACCCCGATCACCCGCCCCGCCCGCGCGCTGACCCCGGCCCATATGCCGACCGGAATGCCGATGGCGGCGGCAATAATCACCGCCGAGCCGCACAGGTAAACCGTGATCATCGCCTTTTCCCACAAGCCGGTGGTCAGGATAAAAACCGCCATCAGGGTGTTCATCAGCGCCAGCCGCCAGCCGCCAAACCGCCAGCCCAGCAGGGCCAGCATTGCCAGCGCCCATGGCCACGGGATGCCCAGAAAAAACCGTTTTATCGGCAGCATAAAGTTGTTGAGGATGAATATCTTGACCGCCTCGAACTGGTCAAAATAGGTGATATTCAGGTATTTAACACCGTTATTCCAGAAATCACCCGTGGTCAGGGCGCTGTCTTCGGGAAAGGTCTGGAACAGCGGCCACACCAGCCCCAGCGCCATTGAAACCCCCAGTACACCCGCCACCAGCACCGTGCGCGGGTGGCGTTTTAGCCAGCTGCCCTTGGGTTTGGGGGTGATACGGGCCGCACGATCAGCAAAGGCCTGTGACAGCCGGTCTATGGCGATGGCCAGCACCACAATGGCGATACCGGCCTCGAACCCGTCGCCGATACGCAAGCGGCGCAGGGCGGAAAGCACATCAAACCCCAGCCCGCCCGCGCCGATCATCGAGGCGATGATCACCATGTTCAGCGACAGCATGATCACCTGATTAACCCCGACCATAATGCTGGAAAGCGCGGCGGGCACCAGCACGCGCCATGTCATCTGGCGCTCGGTGCAGCCGGTCATGGTGGCAAAATCCCTGATCTCGGGGTCAACCGCGTGCAGCGCCATAGTGGTGATCCGCACCATGGGCGGCATCGCGTAAATTACCGTGGCGACCAGTGCCGAAACCGGCCCGAAGCCGAACATAAACAGTATCGGCACCAGATAGGCAAAAATCGGGATGGTTTGCATCAGGTCCAGCAGCGGTGAAAGCCCGCGCCCGAACCGGTGGTGGCGATAGGCCAATATGCCCAGCCACAAGCCGCCCGCAACCCCGATCGGCACCGCGATCAGCACCGAGGCCAGCGTGACCATTGCGCTCTCCCACTGGCCAAAAACCGCAAGATAGGCAAAGCAAAGCCCGACCACCGCCGCCAGCCCCCAGCTGCGGGCATAATGCCCGAGCGCGACCACAAAGGCGATCACCCCCAGCCAGCTTAGCGGCGGCACAACCTGCACCGCGCGCCGCCCGAAGCCCTCCATAAAGCCGGTGGCCAGCACCGCTTTGGCCAGCTCGTAGGGTTGCTCTATCAGCCATGCCACGCCGCGGGTCAGGTCGGTGAATTTTAGCGGGCCGATGGCGGCGCTTTCGATCAGCCACTTCATTGCCGCCGAAATACCGTCTTTTAGCGCAAATACCCAAGTATCCGGATAGCCGGCCACCGGCTGCCACAGCGCCAGCGCCACGGTCAGGGCAAACAGCCCGAGCCATATCAGCCGCCGCGCCGCCATCTAGCGGCCCACCAGCACGGCGATCACCTGTTCGCGGTCTATCGCGCCCACGGGTTTGCCGGTTTCATCAACCACCGTCAAAGGTTCGGCGCTGGCCACCACCTGTGCCGCGACCTCGGCGATTTTAGCACTGGCTTGCAGCCCCGCCCCCGTGCCCTGCGCCCCCGGGGTCATGGCCGCGCCCACCGACACCACTTTGTCGCGCGGAATATGCTTGGTAAAGGCGCGCACATAATCATCTGCCGGATTTTGCACCAGCATTTCGGGGGTGGCGGTCTGGATCACCTTGCCGTCTTTCATGATCGCGATGCGATCAGCCAGCCGGATGGCCTCGTCAAAATCATGGGTGATGAAGACGATGGTCTTTTTAAGCAGCGCTTGCAGGCGCAAAAACTCGTCCTGCATTTCGCGGCGGATCAGCGGGTCAAGCGCCGAAAACGGCTCGTCCAGAAACCAGATATCGGGCTCGACCGCCAGTGAGCGCGCAATGCCGACCCGCTGTTGTTGCCCGCCCGACAGCTCGCGGGGGTAGTTGTCCTCCCGCCCTTGCAGGCCGACCAGCTCTATCACCTCACGCGCGCGGGCCTCGGCTTGCGGGCGTTTTTGCCCCTGTATTGAAAGCGGAAATGCCACGTTTTGCAGCACGCTCAGGTGCGGCAACAGGGCGAAATGCTGAAACACCATGCCCATCTTGTGGCGGCGCACCTCTATCAGTTCGCGCCGCGACATCTTTGATATATCCTGCCCGTCCATGTGAATACCGCCAACCGAGGGCGCGATCAGCCCCGAAAGCAGCCGCACCAGCGTTGATTTACCAGAGCCGCTTAGCCCCATGATCACAAAAATCTCGCCCTCGTCGATGGTCAGATCAACCCCTTGCACCGCGCCGATCACGCCGTGGCGGGCCAAATCACTTTCACCGGGCGGGAAATATTGTGTGTCCAGCATCTGGGGGGGAATGTGGCCGTAAAGCTTCCAAAGCTGCGTGCAGGATAGTTTGGCGGGCATGTTAAAAACCTTGAAAGGGCCGCCCCCGCTATGGGGGCGGCGGGTGTTTATCCGGCGATCCACGCAGACCAGCGGGCTTCGTTGTCATCCATCCATTTATTGACCACATCGTCAATGCTCTCGCCTTGCAGATCAACCGCCGCAACCATGGCGCTCATCTCTGCATTGTTGAGGGTATAGGCCTGAATGATGCGCCGCGCGCCGGGCCATTTATCGGCCATGCCGGCCCATGCCGCCTTCCAGATCGGGCCGCGCGGTTTACCGCAATCATAGGCCATATCGGGGTTCACCCCGACCGAGGGGTCGGTATAACATTCGGGCGTATAGGGCGGGAATTCTACGAACTCGCCGTCATATTTGGCCGGTGCCCAATGGGGCACATAAACCCACAGCACAATCGGCGCCTGGCGTTGATAGGCCGATTCAAGCTCGGCAAACAGCGCCGCGTCGGTGCCTGCGTGCACAACCTCGAAACCAAGGTCGAGCGCGGCGACGCGTTCTTCGTCAAACCCGCCCCATGTAACCGGCCCGCCAACATAACGGCCCAGCGGCGCGGTTTCGGCGGTGGCAAATTCGCTGGCACAGGCTTTTAGCGCCCGCCAGTCGGGCAGGCCCGGGCAGCGCTCTTTCATATAAAGCGGATACCACCATTCCTCTATTGCCTGCAGGCCGGTTTCGCCGAGGTTTTCAACCTTGCCGGTGGCCACCGCCTCGTCCAGCGCCTCTTGGCCGGTGGTGGCCCAGATTTCCATCGCTACCGTCAGGTCACCGGTTTTAAGACCGGCGAATTGCGCGATATAATCGGCCTGCACATATTCGACATTATAACCGGCTTCTTCCAGAATCGCGCCCATGATCTGGGTGTTGATCAGCTGGCCCGACCAGTCTTGCAGGGTTAATTTGATCGGGTCTTGCGATTCGACCTGCGCCAAAGCGGCACTGCCCAGCATCAGCCCGGTGATGGCCCCGATTAAAGAATTCTTTACTAATTGCCGCATTTCGGCTCCTCCCATGATACAATGTGACGAGACGACCCCGTCGATGTGGGAAAGCGTGCGTTTGACCTGCGTCAAAGTCAAGTATAATGATTATTTATATTGCTGAATGTGGATAAATGTGGATAGTAACCAGTGGGAGAGCGATATGCCAATGCCGAAAATAATCACCAACCAGCGTGAGCAAGAGATCCTGCGCGAGATCAGGCTGGCGGGCGGCTCCTGCCGGATCGGGTTTTTGGCGCGGCGGTTGAACGTTTCTGACGAGACCATCCGGCGCAACATAAAATCGCTGGAAAACAACGCGTTGGTAAAAAAAGTGCATGGCGGGGTGTCGCTGGTCGGCATGGTTTCGGTGGTTGAAGCGCCGTTCCAATCGCGGATGGATAAAAACGCCGAGGTTAAAAAACAACTGGCGGCGCGGGTGGCCGATATGATCGAGAACGGTGATTCGCTGTTTATGGATATCGGCTCCAGCACCGCCTATGTGGCGCAGGCGCTGCAAAACCACCGTGATCTTTATGTGGTCACCAACTCAATCGCCGTCGCGCATTTACTGACCGCGCGCAACAATAACCGGGTGTTTTTGGCGGGCGGCGAGCTGCGCAGCCATGATGGCGGCGCCTTTGGCCCTGATGCGATAAATTTTATCAAGCGGTTCAACGTGCAATATGCGATCATGTCGATCGGCGCGATCAGCGCCAAGGGCGGCTTTATGCTGCACGATATTCAAGAAGCCGATATATCATGCGAGGCGGCGCGGCGGGCGCGGGTGTGTATTGTGGTTGCCGACAGCTCCAAATTCGGCCATCGCGCCCCGATTGCCATGCGCGAACCCGAAGAGTTCGACATTCTGGTCACCAACGAACCACCCGAGGAAAGCATTGGCGCCATGCTCGACAAAAACGGCATTACCCTGATTGTGAACGAAAGCTGAGCGCCGATGAATGCCGCCAAACATCTGATCATCGGCGGCGGCATTATTGGCTGTTCGGTTGCCTATCATCTGGCGCGCATGGGCGAAAAAAACGTGGTGCTGCTGGAAAAGGCGGCGCTGACCGAGGGCGCTACATGGCATGCCGCCGGTTTGGTCGGGCAGTTGCGCAGTGGCCGCAACACCACCCGCATGCTGCAAAAATCGGTTGAAATGTATGACCGGCTGACCGCCGAGGGCCATAGTTTTGACTGGAAGAAAACCGGTAGCCTGCGTTTATGCGCCACAGACGAGCGCCTGCTGGAGGCGCGGCGGCTGGCCACCATGGCGCAAAGTTTCGGGCTGGAGATGACGATGATCTCGCCCGATCAGGCGCAGGCGCTGTTTCCCTATATCGCTACAGACGGGCTGAAAGGCGCGGCGTTTATACCGTCTGACGGCCATGTGGACCCCGCCAGCCTGTGCCAGGCCATTGCAACCGCGGCACGCCAGCTTGGCGTGAAAATAATTCAGGGCGAAAAGGTGCTTGATTTTACCGTCGCCAACGGGCGGGTGACACAGGTTAAAACCGATAAAGGCGGCTGGCAGGCCGAAACGGTAACCCTCGCCACCGGTATGTGGAGCCGCGAACTGGGCGCAAAGCTTGGCCTCAAAATTCCGGCCTGCGCGGTTGAGCACCAGTATATCGTTACCGAGCCAATCGCCGGTTTCCCCGACAATCTGCCAACCCTGCGCGACCCCGACCGGCTGGTATATTATAAACCCGATGCCGGCGGGCGGCTGGTGATCGGCGGCTACGAGGAAAACACCCGCCCCTTTGGCGATACCGGCATTCCAGCCGGTTTTGTGCGCCAGCTTTTGCCCGAAAACCTTGACCGGTTCGAGCCATTGGCGCTAAACGCCGCCAAGGTCACGCCGATTATCAATCAGGTCGGCATCCGCAGTGTTATCAACGGCCCGATCCCCTATTCGGCGGATGGTGATTTTGTGCTCGGGCCGGTGCCCGGCCTGCAAAACCTGATGCTGGCCACCGGCTTTTTATACGGTATCGCTGCCGGTGGCGGCGCCGGAGAGATGATCGCCGAATGGCTGCTGCAGGGCCGGCCCTCGCTTGATTTATGGCCGCTGGACAACCGGCGTTTTGGCCCGCATCACGGCAGCCGCGCCTTTATGTATCCGCGCGCGGTCGAGCATTATGCGCACCATTATAAAATGCGCTACCCGGGGGCCGAATACGAAAGCGCGCGCAACCTGCGCCTTGGCCCGCTGCACGCGCGCCTGCTTGAAAACGGCGCGGTCATGGGCAGCAAAAACGGCTGGGAGCGCCCGTTATGGTTTGCCCCCGAAGGGGTTGAGCCGGTTGACCAGCTTGGCTTTACCACCCCCGGCTGGCAGCAATACGCCGCCGCCGAGCATAAAGCCGTGCGCGAAAACGTGGTGCTGATCGACCAAAGCAGTTTTGCCAAGTTCGAGCTGTTCGGCCCCGGCGCGCTACCCGCCCTGCAACGGCTTGCGGTCAGCAATATGGACAAGCCGGTGGGCGCGGTGATCTATACCCAGCTTTGCAACCCCCAAGGCGGCATAGAGGCCGACCTGACCATCACGCGGCTGGCCAAAAACCATTTTTATATCGTCACCGGCGCCGGTTTCGGCGGGCATGACAGCGACTGGATCTGCCAACACCTGCCCGATGATGCCACGCTGCATGAGGTCACCTCGGGCCGCGCGGTAATCAACATTTGCGGGCCAAAAGCGCGGCTGGTGCTGGCGCAGGTTTGCGAGGAAGACATCTCCAACAACGCCTTTCCCTTTGCCACCATGCGCGACCTGACCCTTGGCGCGGCGCCGGTGCGCGCCATTCGCATCGGCTATGTCGGAGAGCTGGGCTGGGAGCTGCACATCCCGACCGAATTTGCCCTGCATGTCTATGATCTGCTTAAAAAAGCGGGGGCGGCGGCGGGTATGCGCGATATCGGCTACCGCGCGATTGATAGCCTGCGGCTGGAAAAGGGCTATCTCTACTGGAGCGCCGACATAACCCCTGACTATACCCCGATCGAGGCCGGTCTCGGCTTTCGGGTGCACCTGAAATCGGGCGGTGATTTTATAGGCCGCGCGGCGCTTGAAGCGCAAAAACTGGCGGGGGCAAGCCAAAGCCTTGCCTGTTTTGCCACGCCGGAAAACCTGCCGCTAAGCGGGGGTGAAAGCCTGTTTTACGCGGGCAAACTGGTGTCGCTGGTCACCAGCGCGGGGTTTGGCCATACGGTCGGGCAGACCATTGCCTATGGCTATTTGCCCGCCGCGCTGACCGGTAAAACCGGTTTCAAGATCGAGGTTTTCGGCAAACGATATCCGATCAAACGGGTAGAAACTCCGCTATATGACCCGCAAAACCGGCGGCTTAAGGCCTGAACGGCGGGCGGCGGTTGCCCCTAAACCGCGTGCAAAATACTGGCGTGGTGGTTGATATGGTCTTGCATAAAGCTGGCGACAAAAAAGTACGAATGGTCATAGCCCGGCTGCATCCGAAAGACACCGGGCTGGCGCTTGGTGGCCATGGCGACGGCCAGCGTTTCGGGTTTTAGCAGGCCAAGAAACTGGTCGTTGCTACCGTGGTCGATCAGCACCGGCGCGGGAAACCCGCGCGCCGCCATCAGCTTGCTGGCATCATGGCGCTGCCATGTGGTTTCGTCTTCGCCCAGATAGGCCGCCAACTGCATCCGCCCCCAGTCAGAGCCGGCGGGGTTGCAGATCGGCGCGAATGCGGACAGCGATTTATACTGCTCGGGGTGGTTCAGCGCTAACGTCAGCGCGCCGTGGCCACCCATAGAGTGGCCAGTGATACCCTGCGCCTCTTCCAGCAGGTCGAAATTCCTAAACAAAAGCGTTGGCAGCTCCTCGCGAATATAGGTCCACATATTAAAATGCGGTGCCCACGGTTTTTGGCTGGCATCCACATAAAACCCCGCGCCTTGGCCAAGGTCATAGGCAGCATCATCGGCCACGCCATCGCCGCGCGGCGAGGTATCAGGGAACACCAGCGCTATCCCCGCCTCGGCGGCCCAAGCCTGCGCCCCCGCCTTCACCATCGCGTTTTCATGGGTGCAGGTCAGGCCGGACAAATACCAAAGCACCGGCACCGGCCCCT
>CAYWXQ010000086.1:0-6401 GCA_964462475.1 uncultured Rhodobacterales bacterium
CGGCCGGGCTTCACTTTGCAAACCCAACGGTCAACAGAGCCTTTACCCTTACCCACCTCTGATCAGCGGATGCGAGATCGCCGAAATCCGCATAAAAGACACAGCAACCCGTTTTAATCACGACCAAATTACCGCCTTGCCCTTGTAACCCCCACCGGTTTGATTAGGTTTCGTGCATGTTTGATTCGCTCTTCAAGCGCCTGCGCGCCGACCCCGCCCCCGACCCGCTAGAGGCCAACGACGCCCGTCTGGCCCTCGCTGCCCTTTTGGTGCGCCTTGCCCGCACTGACCAGGATTATGCCGAGGTCGAGAAAACCCGCATAGACGAGATCCTCGCCCGCCGCTATGCGCTTGGCGAGGCTGATGCCGAAACCCTGCGGCACGGGGCCGAGCACGTCGAGGCCACGGTTGGCGATACCGTGCACCTCACCCACCTGATCAAGGCCGCCATTCCCTATGTCGACCGCTATTCGCTTGTGGTCGATCTTTGGAGCCTGGTTCTGGCAGACGGCACCCGCGACGACGCCGAAAACCGGTTTTTGCGGCTGGTGGTCAAGCTGGTTGGTGTGAATGACGTCAATAGCGGTCTCGCCCGGCAGGAGGCCTCGAAAAGCTAGATTTGTCCTGTCGACCACAAAACAAAAAGGCGCGGATCCAGATAACAGAGACGGCCCTACTACTTCGACCCGTTAGCAGCGTAATCAAGATGGATCAGGGTTTCATTTAGGCTGCCAAACTCATTGGCTCTGTTTTTCGGTCATAGACCTCGCGGAGCGCTAAATTCCGTGAGTTGAATGCGGACGCCCGGTGTTGTAAAAGGTCAGCCATTTTCCGATCCCGGTAGGTGCCCGCGACCCAGGTTCAAATGCGTTACAATAAGGGTTACCGAAAACGGATAACGCGGGCCCGCCTGCGGCGGCATTTTTGCAATAAATGGCAAAAATGGCTGGCGGCGCCGTGGCCTCGCTGCGCTCGGCGGCGCTAACCTGACCCTTGGGGCAGATGTTTCGGGCGCGATCGGGGCACAGGTTGCGGGTAATTTAACCACCGGTCATAAACACATCATAGCGGGTTGATTTGCCCGATATCTGGTGTGACGGCGCGGGCAGCCCTGCCAGCGCAGCGGCTTTTCGCGGCCATTTCAGCACCACGCGGTTTCGGGCGCTGGCCAAGGCGGCCTGCATCAGCGCCAGCGCGTCGGGGTCGGGGCCGACGATGGCGCGCAGGTGTCGCATTTCTTGCTTTACCAGTGCCGAATTTTCGCGCGGCGGGTGCATCGGGTCTACTAGCACCACCTCGGGGGTCAGGGTCGGCAGCAGGGTTTTGGCATCGCCGTACAGCAGGGTCATGCGGGCGGCAATATCGGCCAGATCGCTGTTTTGGGCCTGTTCAAGCGCCGCTTGCAGCAGGGCGTGAATATGGCTTGAACGCTCGATCAAGGTTACCGTCGCCCCGAGCGAGGCCAGCAAGAACGCGTCGCGCCCCAGCCCTGCTGTTGCGTCAACCACATGCGGGGTGGCACCGTTTTTCAGCCCCGCCGCTTTGGGCAGGTCCTGGCCACGCCCGCCGCCATAGCGCAGCCGGTGCCGTAGCGCGCCGGTGGTGAAATCGATCTTCAACTCAGGTGTTTTCACGCTTGGCCGCCTGCATCTCGCGTTCGAGCGCGTTCAGAAAATGGCTGCGATCGGCCCTAGAAAACGGCCTGCCCCGCCCCTGATGAAACGGGTCGGCGGCGCGCACATCGTTCATAAGATCGCGCATGGCAAGCTGGTTGCCGATATTGGCCTTGGTGAAACTGCCCCCATTATGGCGCAGCGCCCGCCCGCCGGCTTCAAGGCATTTGGCGGCGAGCGGGATATCGCCGGTAATGCAGATATCGCCACGGGTGATGCGATCGGCGATCCACATATCGGCGGCGTCGGGGCCGTCCTCAACCACCACGATATCGACCAGCGGGTGCGGGTCGGGGCGCAAACCGCCGTTGGAAACCAAAAACACCCGCACCCGGTGGCGGTCGGCCACCCGCAGGGTTTCGGTCTTTACGGGGCAGGCGTCGGCGTCGATATAGATAATGGTCATCGCGGTCCGGGGTTGTGTTGCATAATCCGGCCACTATACCGCCGCCGTGCGCAAAAAACGAGGCCCAAACCGGCATCGATATAGATTGCGCGCTGCACAAGATATGTTAGCAACGCGGGATAGAACAGATCGTGTTGTTTGATTTGCTGATGCGCGGGGCCGGTATCGGGGTGCTTTTGCTATTGCTGGCGCGGCTGCTTTACCGGCGCGGATTGCGGTTTCCGGAGATTTCCTTCGCGGCGCTGATCGTTTCGGTTGTAATTTATGTGCTGCTACCGGCCCCGATGCCGCTGACCGGCAATGTGCGGATCTGGGGTTTTGCCGCTTATCTGCCGGTGCCGGGTATCGCGTTTGCGGTCGGGTTTGCCTCGATCGGGCCGTTCAACCGTGCGTTTAAGGCGTTTCAGGGCGTAAGCCCCAGCCGGTATCGCGCCGATGACGCCACGCAGGCAGGCAGGCCAAATTAAAAACTCTGCCTGATTTTGCAAAATCCTTGCCGATTTTAAAATGCGCCGCGCATTACCTGCGGGTTTACGCCAGTTTTGCCGTATCTGAAGCAAATACCGGAGAACAAAATGAACCCGATTGATATGGACATCCCGACCCTGTCGCTGTTTGGCTATCTGCTGAGCGAAGATATTTTGCGTTATGTGGTCGGCGCGGGCGGGGTCTATTTGATTGGCTCGACCTTGCTGGTGATTGTCATTCATGACGGCTATTTTTACGGGTCGCACCGGCTGCTGCACCTTCGGCGGGTGTTCAAATATGCCCATAAGGTGCACCACAAATCCCACAACCCGACCCCGTTTACCGCATATTCGTTCAATGTCGGCGAGGCCGCCGCCAATGCGCTGTTTTTACCGCTGCTATTGCTGGTTTTACCACTGCACCCGCTGGCGCTGTTTATGTTCACCAACCATATGATGATCCGCAACGCCATCGACCATTCGGGGTATAAGCTGTTTGCGGCGCGCCCCGACGGGCGACCGCTGTTTGACTGGATGACCACCGTCACTCACCACGATATCCACCACGCCCGCGCCGGCTATAATTTCGGGCTATATTACCTGGTGGGACCGCTGAATGGGCTCCGAGCACCCGACATATCACCGGCAATTCGCCGATGCGGTGCGGCACCCAAAAGCCCCGGCCCCCCTTACCGGTTAAAAAGCCTGCCTATGACAACCGGCTCAGGTCAGCCGAAAGCGCGCGGGCGTCGGCAATGGCGATGCGAAGCGATGCCAACCGCGCGCTGTCGCTGCGCCCGCCGGGGGCTGAACCGGTTGCGGCCCGCACCCGCACCAGTAACGAGCCGTCAACATTGGTGCCCGACGCCTGCAACACAGCCACCTGATCATTGATCACCTTTTGCAGCGCGGCATATTGTGCCCGCAGGTTGGCCAGCTGGGCCGACACACTGGCCGCTGCCGCCTGCAACCGAAGCTGTTCACCCGCCAGCGCGCTGGCGCGGGCCTGGCTGGTGGCCAACTGCGCCTCTAACCGGTCGATCCGTTGCTGATAACCACCGCCGGCAACCCCGACAATCCCCGAATAAAACCCGCCATCGGCAGGGTCTTGCGACACTTCGCAGGCCCCCAGTGCCAGCAGGGCGGGTGCGAAAATTATAAACTTTAACATGTCGCTTTTCTCCTAAATATTTTCGGAAAGATCGGCCGCTACCGCGCGCATTTGCTGAATGCGATCCTGAAGCAGGGCCAGCTCGCGGCTGATATCGCCGCCACCATCGCCACTGCCATTTTGGGCCACAATCGCCGCCTGCGCTTGCGAAAATTCAGCCGCCCGGGCCTCGGCCCCGCTGATAGCCCCTTGCATATCTGCCAGGTTGGCCTTTGCCGCGCTGATCCGCGCGTTAAGCGAGGCCGAATCGGTGCGGCCAGCCGCCAGCGCCGCCCGAAATTTGCGCAGGTCGGCGACATCGCGCGCCATGACCGTGCGCATTACCTGCAAGGTCGCGGCGGTTTCGGCGTTGGTTTCATCAATGTCGGATATCGCCTGTTTAAGCTGGTCTTCGCGACTGGCAAAGTTTTTTTGCAGGTTGGCCACATAGCCGCCAGCCAGCCCGCCGATCAGGGCACCAACAGCGATGTTGCGCCATTTATTGGCGCCGCCATTGGCAAGGCTGATCGCCAGCCCCAGTGCCGCACCGGCTGCGGCCCCCTCGATAATGGTTTTTTGCAGGGCTTGCGAGCGTTTTTGCAGCTCGGCCTCGGCCGGGGTGCTGGTGCCCCGGGTTATGGTTACCGTCGGAATGCCGGGCGTAACCACCGGCACGCAGGCGCCTAGCACCAGCGAGGCCCCAAGCCCGAGCGCGGTTAGCTTGTTGGCAAGAAATCGATAAGCCATGCATAGGTTCCTTTTGTTTCGGCGGTGTAACTTTGAACGTGTTTAATGAATAAGGCCGCGTCATCAGCCAGCCGCTGCTCTAGCCGGCTAAGCCCTTTGGGGGGCAGAACCTGCTCGGTGGTGCCCTCGGCAAAGCTTTCAGGAAAGTATTTTTGCGCTTGGTCTATAAGCGACTGATAATAAAGGCGGCTATCGTCCAGCCGCTCCATTACCTGATTGAGCGAGGCCTCAATCGCGGTGACATCGCGGCGCGATTGCGCCAGTATCGGCAGGGCCTCGGGGTTGGTTTTGGCGATCACTTCAATCTCGGCCAGGGCGTCGCGGGCAATTTTTAGGGTGCGGTCGATGCTGGAAAGCGCAATAATATCGGTGCGCAGCTGCTGCGCCGTGGTCGCGCCCAAAAAGATCGTCATCCGCGCGGCGTCTTGGTAAAGCCGTTCGGGGCTGGCTTCATCAGGGTTGGGCAATTGCACGCGGTAAAGGTCAAAGGCGCTGGCCAGCCGCGCCATGGTTACGTCAGACATATCGCGGGTGGCTTGCAAAAACCCCAGCACCCCCAGCGCGTTCTCTATGCGCTCGGGTGGTTGGCCATGCAGCAATTCTTCCGAGGTTTGCCCCGAAGGTGCCCCCGCCGCGCGCGCCTGCTGGATCATCTGGATGCGGTCTTTGGCGAAGCTGGAAAACACCCCTTCGGGGAATTCTGAGAGGTAGTTTTCAAACGCTGCTACATCGGTCTGGGCCGATATTTCGCGCCATAGCGACAGTTCGCGCGAATAGGCATTGCCGACATTGAACACGCCCTGACGGCCGGCGAAATAGTATTCACCCACCACCGATTCCTCGACCCACGGGATTTGCGCGCCGCGGGTTTCCAGGATAACCTGCTGGCGGACACGGCCAAACATAATGCGGGCCTCAAGCCCTTTGGTGCCGATATTGTCGATGATCGCCTTGGTGAAAACCGAGTTTTCGCCGGTGCCGTCATAGGCGACATTGCCGGGGTCTGTGGCATAGGCGATCAACAAGCCGGCCCCGCCGGATGAGCGCGCCAAGCCCGGCGGGGCTTGGCCAGAATCAACAAACGGGTTGTTGCGGCAGGCGTCCAGAATAACAATACCAACGTCGGGGCTGGCGGCCTTGAACGCGTCGCGCACGTCGCTCATGGTGATGGCGTTATTTTCAAGCCCCGTGCTGTTATATTCGGAAAAATCGGTCGAGATCAGGTAGTTTTCACCGTTGATCTGCACCCCGTGGCCGGCAAAGAAAAACACCGCCATCTCGGCGCCTTTGGCGGCAACGGTAAAGTCGGCCAACGCTTGTTTTACCGTCGCTTGGTCACTGTTAATCGCTTTAATCACGGTAAAGCCGAGCTCGGTCAGCTTGTTGCCCAGCGCATCGGCATCGTTGGCGGGGTTGGGCAGGAACAGCTCCTCCAGATCATAGGTGGAGTTGCCGACCATCAGCGCCACCCGCCCCTGCGCCATTACCCCGAGCGGGGCCATAACCACGAGCACAACAATGATCAGAAACTTCAACATATCACTCGATTCCAAAAGGCCCTTTAGGCGGGAAACGCCCCGCATTGTAACGCCTGCCCGCGGTTTAGGCAAACTATTCGCGCACCTATTCGCTCAGGGCCCCCAGCTGGGCCGGTGTCAGCACGCCGGTCACCGCCGCGCCGATAGATTCCTGATAGGCCGAAATAGCGCGCTCGGTCTGACGGCCAAAGATGCCGTCTATCAGCCCGCGATAGAACCCGAGATTGCGCAAATGCCGCTGTAAAATACGTTTATGGGCGCGGGTCAGCGCACCTTGCTGGGCACGCAGCACATCCAGCGGCAGATCAGAGACGGCGGCGGCAGGATCAACCGGTGCGGCGCTGTCGGCGGGCCCGGCAATGGTGACCGCTGCGGTTTCAGCCGGAGTGCTTATTTGTGTGCTTGTTGGGGCGTTTGTTG
>CAYWXQ010000086.1:6501-9737 GCA_964462475.1 uncultured Rhodobacterales bacterium
TTGTTGGGGCGTTTGTTGTTGGTGATTCCGTGGCGGTGTCGGCAGGTTGGGCGGCTTCTGTGGTAATTTCTGTGCCGACCTGCGGCAAAACCATCCCCTGATCGCCGGTTTCGGCATTGGCCACCGGATTGGCGGCAACCGCCGCTATGGCCGGTGCGACCTTGCGCAGCATCGCCGCGCGGGCCGGCATTTGTGAAATGCTGACACCGTCTAACGCGGCCAGTTGACCCAGGGCCTCGGACAGGTCAATATCGCCACCGGCATCGACCATGGCCTCTAGCCCGTCGGCCAGATTGGCGGCGGCGGCCGAGCTGGCAAACAGGATCGGGCTGGTGCCGGTGCGCGGCGGCGGCGCGGTTTCAACCAGTGTTACGCCGTCTATCAGGTTAATATTCTGGCCCGACGAATGCACCAATACCGCCCCGCCATTGCCCGCCAGCGCCGTTGCCCGCGCCAGCGCCGATAGCGGAATCGCCCGGGTTAGCAGATCACTGGGGCGGCGCAGTTCTATCCCGCCGGGGGCGACAAAACTGCGCGCGCCCAGTTTTAGCACCGCACCGTCAAAATAAACCAGCGCGATATCGCTGTTGATGGCGGTGGCGTTGAACCGTTTCAGGATAGAGCGTATTTGCGAGGCATTGGGCGCGTCGGCGGTCAGGGTTTGGGCATCAAGCGATTCAAGCGTGCGGGTGACGCTTAGGGAAACCGGGGTTTCCCCGTTCGAGGTGATGATCAGCGCCACGATCGAAACCTGGTTAACAGGGCGGCCGGTTTGGGCCGTGGCCGAAAATGCCGCGCCGAGTGTCAGCAACAAGACAGTTAAAAATCTAAGCATCGGTAATACCTGTATTTAATGGGTGCCAAAGAAACTGTATATGAAATCAAACAACTCTGGCGTAAGTTATATGACAGTAATACATTTATTCTTTAATAAGCCTAGGGGAAAAAGGAATCAGTTATGCGATTGAGAACCAAGTTTAATTTAGTGTTGGTAACGGCCTGTATTATCGGGCTGGGGGCGGCGGCGGCGCTTAGCTATCGTGCGGCGCAAAACAACGCCTTGCAAGAAATAGAGAACGAAATCGCCATGATCCGCAGCAACGCGCTGGCGGTGCGCCATTATACATCTACCGGTATTACCCCGTTGCTGGCCGATGATAACGCCATTTTGTTTATCCCCAATTCGGTGCCGTCATTTTCGGCGCAAACGGTTTTTGCCCGCTTTCAACAAAGCTTCCCCGACTATACCTATAAGGAAGCGGCGCTAAACCCCACCAACCCCGAAGACCGCGCCAATGACTGGGAAACCGGGCTTATAAACCAGTTGCGCGCCGACCAGAGCCTTGACCGCATCACCACCATTCGTGAAACCGGTGCCGGGCGCTCTTATGTGGTGGCGTTTCCGTTTACCATTACCAAGCAAAGCTGCCTTGCCTGCCACTCCAACCCCGACCTTGCCCCCGCGTCGATGATCGATCTTTACGGCACCGAAAACGGCTTTGGCTGGAAGCTGGGTGAAACCATTGGCGCGCAAATCGTGTCGGCCCCGATGGCGCTGGCCGATAAACGCGCGATCGATCTGGTAATCGTGATACTGGCGGCGATCGTGGTGGCGTTCGCGGTGGTGATTATTCTGGTCAACATCATGCTGTCGCGCATCGTGCTCAAGCCGGTTTCGGTGATGTCGAAAATCTCCGAACAGGTGAGCATGGGTGATTTTTCAGCGCCCGAATATGTGAAAAAAGGGTCAGACGAAATTTCGTCGCTTTCGGCCTCGTTCAACCGCATGCGGCGCTCGCTAAACAGCGCAATGAAACTGCTGGATGATTGATGGCCAACCAAACCCCTGAAACTGTTGGTAAATACAAGATAAACAGCGTGCTGGGCCAAGGCGCGATGGGGGTCGTATACAAGGGCCACGACCCCGATATCGACCGGGTCGTGGCGATCAAAACCCTGCACACCCACCTGATGAATGCCGACGAGCGCGCCTCGTGGCTGGCGCGTTTCGCGCGGGAGGCCAAGGCGGCAGGCCGCGTGCTGCACGGCAATCTGGTGACGATATTTGATTATCTTGAGCAGGACGACCAACCCTATCTGGTGATGGAATATATCGACTCTGAAACGGTCGAGGACCGGATCGCCCGCCGCCCGCTGCCCAACCTGCAAGAGGTTGGCGCGATCATGACCCAGATGTTGGCGGGGCTGGATGCCATTCATGCGGCGGGGATTGTGCACCGCGATATAAAACCCGCCAATGTGCTGTTGCTGCCCAACGGCCAGATCAAGCTCGCCGATTTCGGGGTCGCCAAGGTCGAGGCGCTGGGGGCGACCCATGGCGGCATGATCGGCACGCCTGACTATATGTCGCCCGAACAGTTCATGGGCCAGCCTGCCGGCCACCGCGCCGATATTTTTGGTGCGGGGGTGATTATGTTCGAGCTGCTAACCGCCCATAAACCGTTTGAAAGCGCCAGCCTTGGTGAGCTGACGCAAAAGGTCATATCCGGCCAGTCGCTGGATTTGCGGGCGCTGGCCCCGGGCCTGCCCGAAGGGATTTATGCGCTGTCGGCGCAAACGCTGATCGCCGACCCGACGCAGCGCACGCCCGATGCCCGCGCCTTTGCCACCGCCATCCACGCCGCGCTGCGCCATGTGGATCGCGCAGCAATGGACGACACCAACCGCACCATCGTGGTCACCAATGCCCCCGCCGCGCCGGCAGCCATGAGCCAGACCATGGCGGCGCAAATGCCCAAATCGGCACTGGCGCGAATAGAAGAACTGCTGACCACCCAGATCGGCCCGATCGCCAAGGTGTTGGTGCGGCGGGTATCGGGTGCGACCACCGATACCGGCCAGCTTATCAACCAGCTCGCCGCTGAAATCGGCCCCGAGCACCGCGAGGCCTTCAAGGCCGCGGTGCAGGCGCACCTGGGCCAGACCGGCGGGCATGTCACCGGTGCCGGCCCGATGCTGAGCGACGAATTGCTGGCGGCCCTGACCCGCGAGCTGGTGCCGCATATTGGCCCGATTGCCAAGATTTTGATCAAGAAAACCGCCAAAACCTGCGCCAGCCGCGCCGAGCTCTGCGCAGCGCTTTCCAACCACATAGACGACGCTGCCAGCCGTGCCGCGTTTTTGAACACCATGGCATAGCCCTAAACCCCGGGCCGCCTCCGGCGGCATTTTTGCAACAAGTGGCAAAAATGGCTGGCCGGCGGCGGTGGCCTCGC
>CAYWXQ010000087.1:0-9404 GCA_964462475.1 uncultured Rhodobacterales bacterium
TGGCTATCGCGCCGGGTTTATCCGGCTGGTGCGGCTGGCAAAAACCGCGCAGTAGCTCGGTGTGGGCGGCGCTATTGCACGGTCAGGTTTGAAATCACGGCATCGATATAACCGTCGGTGTCGTCGCTATCAGCCGACACCCCGACCGCAATCAGCGCCCCGGGCGCGCGGCCATAGGCGCGCTGGAAATCTGCCGCAAGATCAACCGATTCGGTAAAGCTGCCGGTGCTGGCGGGGCGGGCGGTGACCATCATCAACTGGCCGGGCTGGAACGGGCTGGCCAGCACCTGACCCCGGCGGTAATCGCCGCCCCAAACATAAACCAGCGTGCGGGTGCTGGCGTCGCCAAACACCTTTCGCGCCGAGCCACCGGCCAGATTTTCGGCCCGCGCCGCATCGACAAACACGAAATAAAGCGAGAGGTTGCGGTCATCAACCCCCTTGGTGGTCAGGTCGGTGGCGACCACCGAGCGGGTTACCGACCAGCCCCAGCTGGCCGCGCGTGATTGCCAGTCAATCTGCGGCACCGCGCGAAAGATCATCGATACTGTGCCGTCAGAGACAATACCCATATTGTCGCCGTTCAACGTGTAATCATTGGAGGAAAACAGCGAAAACCCCTGTTCCTTCCAGCCGGAATCAAACGGGATGGTATCCGCCAGCGCGGGGGGGGCCGACAGCGCCAGCGCGGCCAGAATATTGACAACGAATTTCATAAATAAATTTCCTTGCGGGCAAAAGCAGCGATAAACATTCAATCTATTGCATAGGGTTATCGCGCCCACAATTCACAAGAGCTTGATGTAATTATCTGCTGCACTCGGCGACATCATACAAAACCGGCGCAAAGCTTTTGCATATATCGTGAATGCGGCGGTTGCGGTCGCGCATCTCGGGCGAGCGCAGCATTGCCTGAAAGGTCTCGCGGTTTTGCCATTGCGAATAATTGGCGATGCGGGTGCGGGCGTCATTTACATGCAGCGCCGAGGCGATATAGCCCGGTTGCTTCGAGATCACCTCGCGGCAGGCGGCGCTTAGCTCCTCTAGCAGGTCTTCGCAGGTGGCGGGGGTGACCTCGAAGGTGGTGATCACGGTCTGGATGTCGGCAGTGTCGGAAATGGTCAGCATGGCGGGGCTCCTTTTTGCCAGTTTAGCAAGTTTACCCCCAAAGCCAAGAAAAAGCGCGCCCCTGTCAGGCAGGGGCGCGCATTCAGGCTGTTTGTGGCCTATGGTCAGGCGGCTGAATCACTGCGCAGGATCAGTTGCAGGGTGCCTTTGCGCGCGCCGCTCCAGCTTATATCCACACCATCGCCCGCCGCGCCGACGGCGGTGGTAAAATAGGGGATATCATAGCGGGTGACATTGCCGCCATCCTGCACCGGGCCAATGGCTGACCAGCCGGTAACCCCGCGCACCTGCCCGCCAAACGGCACTTTATTGCTGTTTGAGTAGCTCCAGGTTGCGGCGGCCACCGATTGCACCACCTCGACATAGGCGGGGTTCTCGGTGCGAAAATTGACCTCTTCAAAGCTGTTGCCCTGAAACACAATGTTCTTGGTCAGCGCATGGTCAAAGCCGCCATTTGAGCTGTCAACGCTTTCAACCCGGTCAATCGGGGTGTTGCCGTAGGTTTTGAAGGTGTTGCCAACCACCGATATGCCGTCAATATGGTGGCCGTTGCCATAGGGTGCCAGGCGCAAATGGGTATACCAGGCCGCCACACTGCTGACGACAAAAATATTGCCGTTGAGCGAAATCGCCCCGAACGGCACGGTGCCAGCGCCAACATTGGTCAGGTTGGCGTGCTCGTTGGCGATCTCGATAAAGCAGTTGTCGATATAGTTGTTGGTCACCACCGAATTGCTGTTGCGCGAGGTAAAGACCAGACCGGCGGTGCGGTCGCCGACCGCGGCGCTGTCGCCCTGCCAGAAATGGTTGCCACTGATAATATGCCCGCCGCCCGCGATCACCCCGAAATGCCTGAAGCGCACCGCCACGTTGTTGCGGATTTTCAGGTCGTTGAAGTTGATGTTAAAGGCAATGGTGGTGCGGTTTTGCGCCAGCGTGTTGTATTCGTCGGAATACCACTCGTTATTATAAAGCGACATCCCGTAGCAGCCGGTGTTGAACGAGGTCAACCCCCGGTCTTTTGGCCGCAAAAACCAGTTATCATGAATATGCCACGCATAGCCGGTTTGTGGCAGCAAAACCCCCGAACAGCGACCAAGGCAGGCGAATTCTACGTTGGTGATCTGAAAGCGCGACATGCCGGCAAAGCCCGAGAAATCAAGCAAATACTGAAACCGCTCAAAGGTATAGCTTTGCGAGGCCGGCGGGTTGACCAGTTTTTGCGACAGGGTGATGGTGCCGGCGCCGTCATCTTTGCTGGCAACGTAGACCTCGCGGCCAACGCCGGTGCCGGTTACCAGCGAGCCCATGGCGATATTGGCCACATTGGTCACGTTCGACAGCGTCAACGGGCTGGCGCTGCTGTATGACGCGGTTGAAACCACGGTTACCGTATCCCAGTTGGCCGAGGTCGTGGCCTCTAGCTGGCCATTGCGCAGCACCCGGCGGTTGCCAAAATTGGTTTTGTTGCCCACGGCTGCATACACATCAATCGGCGAATCAAGCTGGATCCGGCGGCCGCCAAGGTCGAGAGATTCGTGGTCGGTATAGTTGAACAACGCCGCCAATGCCCGGGTCAGGGCCTCGCGCTCGTTGCCAAAAGCAGCCTCGTAGGTTTTGTATTCATAGTTCGAGGTAATCAGCAGCCGCGCCGTGGTCGGCATGTTCAGCCTGCCCTCAAAGCGGATCGGCGAATTGATGGTCATCGACGAGCCGATATAATAGGTGCCCTCCGAGACCACGACCTCACGCCCCTGCGCATCGGCATCGGCGGCCAGAAACGCCAGCCGGTCATCGGTTATGCCGTCACCGATGGCGCCGTAATCGCGCACATCGACCCAGCCCATCAGCTTGCGGTAAAAGACCGAGGTTTTATCCTCGATTGCAACCGACTCAATGCGCACCACCGCGCCGTTGTCGCCGGTCATATCCAGCCCGAAATGGCCAAATACGGGCTCGGTGCCCCAAACCATATCAACGCCCGTGCGCTGGCCGGTGCCGACAATCGCCGACACAGTATAAATTTTGCCATAAGTGTCGGGCAGCAGCTCGGGGCCGGTTTCGTTCAGGCCAAGCACATGCGCCCCACCCGGCCCGCCCGCCCACGCCCCAACCCGAAACGACGGAAACAACCCGCTAAGCACCTTGAAGCGGATCGTGACCTGCAAATAACACCCCGGCAGCATCGGCGTGTCGCCCATATAGCGCAGTTTTTGCAAAGTGGTGGTTTTTTGCAGCTCCAGACACGGCCCGAAATCGGGATCGCTGGCCACAAGCGAGGCATTGGCCGCGCCGTTATAGGTGGCCGAGCCCGGCGTGCCATCAGCACTTGACCAGGCGGTCAAGCCATTGATAAACGGCGGTGGCATAAAAATCAAACCATCGGTAATTGCCTTATTCATCCATAAACCCTTTCCGGTTTTTTTTGGCCCCCCTGCGCCCCCAAAGCGCAATCCCAGCCAGCAATTTCAAGAGATCGCGCTGCAATCGCGACTGCGTGAAAATTAGCGTAAAATTGTAGGGAAACCGTAAATGGTGCGCGCGCAGCAAAAAGCCGGAGCGCAACACCCCGGCTTGTTAAGCAATTATAACAATGGATTAGCGCCTAAGAAGGCGTGCGCTCCAGCGCCTTTTCGATCAGCACCACGCTTTCTTTCAAACCATAAAGCGCAATAAACCCGCCAAAACGTGGCCCTTGTGAGGCCCCCAGAAGCACCTCGTATATCGCCTTGAACCAGTCGCGTAGCGGCTCGAACCCGTGCTCTTTGCCAACGGCAAAAACCAGGCTTTGCAGGGCCTCGGCATCGGCCTCGCCGGCCCACGCTTGCAATCGCGCCGCCAGATCCTTTAGTGCCGCACGCTCTTGCGGGTTGGCCGCCCGATACACTTTTGCCGGTTTGACAAAATCATGAAAATAGCGCACCGCCTGCGCGGCGGCGGCATCCAGCCCGGGATGGGTTTCGGGGCTGGCATCGGGGGCATATTTATGAATGAACCCCCACATTTGGTCGGTATTTTCAGCGCTAGAGGCCGACGCAAGGTTAAGCAGCATCGAAAACGGCACCACCATATCGCTGAGGGGCGGTTGCCCGCGATGAATGTGCCATACCGGATTGGCCAGCCGCGCTTTCAGGTCTTGCCCGGCAAAGGCGCGCAACTGTTGGTGGTATTCGTCCACCGCTTTCGGGATCACATCAAAATGCAGCCGTTTGGCGGATTTGGGCTTTTGATACATGAAATAAGACAGGCTCTCGGCGCTGGCATAGGTCATCCACTGGTCAATCGATATCCCGTTGCCCGAGGTTTTGGAGATTTTCTGCCCGCTTTCATCCAGAAACATTTCATAGACAAAATGCGCCGGCGCGGGGGCGCCCAGAATCCGGCAGATTTTGTCATAGATATGGGTGTTGGTCGAGTGATCCTTGCCATACATCTCGAAATCAACCCCCAGCGCGGCCCAGCGCGCGCCGAAATCGGGCTTCCATTGCAGTTTCACCTGCCCGCCGGTGACGCTCATGGTCACCTCCTGGCCGTCTTCGTCAAATGTAATCGTGCCCGCTTTGGCATCAACCGATTTCATCGGCACATAAAGAATGCGCCCGGTTTTGGCCGAGATCGGCAGAAAGATCGAATAGGTGGCGCGGCGTTCCTCGCGCAGGCTCGCCAGCATGACCGCCATGATTTCATCGTATTTTTCCACACAACGCAGCAGGATTGCATCAAACTGCCCCGAACGGTAAAATTCGGCCGACGAGATGAACTCGTATTGAAACCCGAACGTGTCCAGAAACCGCCGCAGCATGGCGTTGTTATGGGCGGCAAAGCTGTCATACTGGCCAAAAGGGTCGGGCACGTCTGAAATAGGGCGCTGCAAATGTTGCTGCAAGGCCTCGGGGTTGGGCACATTGCCGGGCACTTTGCGCATGCCGTCAAGATCGTCCGAAAAACAGATCAGCCGGGTCGGGATATCGCTGATCGCCTCGAACGCGCGCCGGATCATGGTGGTGCGGGCGACCTCGCCAAAGGTGCCGATATGCGGCAGGCCCGACGGGCCGTAACCGGTTTCAAACAGCACGGCACCGCTGGCGGGCGGGTGTTTTGCGAACCGCTTTACCAGCTTTTTGGCCTCTTCAAACGGCCACGCCTTGGATGTCATTGCAAGTTCACGAAGTTCAGACATGATAGTCCCCTAACCGGCCCGCCACCGTTTGGCAGGTAAAATATTATTGGCTTCCTATTGTGCAGCGGGGCAATGGTCAATATTCTATGGCATATCGCCGCTTATATAAAGGTAATGCCGATGCCCGAGACCATCCTTCCCTCGTTTTCGCCCCAGGACGCCCTGGTCGCGGTGATGATCGCCGAATCCGCCTCTGACGAGGATATCACCAATTCCGAGCTGCTCAGCATTACCCGCATCGTAGACCATATGCCGATTTTTGCCAATTACGACAGCTCGCGCACCAAGCAGGTGGCACAGGTGGTGTTTGACCTGTTCGAGGTCGAGGACGGGCTGGATGCGCTATTCGGCATTATCCGCACCGCCCTGCCTGAAACGCTATACGAAACCGCCTATGCCATGGCCTGCGATGTTGCTGCCGCCGATGGCCGGCTGCATCAGGGCGAGCTCGAATTCATGGCCGAAATCCGCTATGAGCTGAATATCGACCGCCTGCACGGTGCCGCGATAGAACGCGGGGCGCGGGCACGGCACATGAAACTACCGAAGCCGGAATAGCAATTTGTTAACCTTCAGCGGCCAGAATGGGCCTATGTTGTTATGCGCGCCATGGTGAAATTTTTGTGTCTGCTATCGGTGTTGGCCAGCCCGCTGATGGCGCGCGCCGAAATTTACCCGCTCTATCTATACCGTGTGGCCGGGGTTGCGGCCGATGACCGGCTCAATATCCACGATTCGCCCGGCGCCGATGCCGCTATCATCGGCGCGCTGCCCCCCGACAGCTATATCGACGTAATCGATACCAGCCCCGACGGCGCGTGGGCGCTGGTATCGCCGGTATCCGGCCCTGGCTGGATCGCAACCCGGTTTCTGGCGATCGCCGCCGGGCAAGACCCCTCGGGCAACGGCCCCCCGCCGCCCTTGCCAAGCCGGATGGCCTGCGGCGGCTCTTCACCCGCATGGGGCATGGAGCTGGCGCCTGCAACCGGTGTTACAACCTATGAGGGCATCGATGGCGGTCTTTGGTATGCTGGCGCCACTGATGTGCAACAGAAAACCTATCCGGTTTCAAGCCTGACTTCGGGCCTTGGCCGCCATTATGACAAGTTTGCTTTTAGCGCCGGTCGATTTACTGGCGTTCTAACCCGCAGCTATTGCAAAGACGACTCCACCGGTGATCTGTTCGCATGGGCGCTGGATGTGGTCTATCCCGCCGATGGCGGCCTGACCATGGTTTCAGGCTGTTGCAGCGCACTGCACCCCTGACGGGTTGTTGCTAGAGCGCGCTGGCCCAGCGATAGAGCAGCGCCTTTTCCTGCGCCTTGGCCACCCCCCGCCAGCGCCGCGCGCCGGGGGGGTGCTCCTGCCCGCGGGGCATCGCGCGCCGCGCGGGCAGATCGGCGGCGAAAATCGCAAAAGCATAGCGGCTTTGGCCGTCTTTCTTAATATATCCGGCCAGGCCACGGGTAAAATCAAGCGTGCCGCTTTTGGCAAAAATCTTGATGCCGGGCAGGTCTATGGCATCGCCACGGCCGTTTTGCACCACCGCCTCGCGCAGCAAACCCGCCAAACCGCTGCGGCTGGGGGCGCGGCTTAAAAACAGTGCCATCTCGCGGGCGGTCACCCGAGAGCCTTCGTTCAGCCCCGAATGGTTGAACAGCTCGGGCGTGCTGCCGCGGGATCGCCGCGCCACCCAGCGGCCCATCGATTGTGCCGAAACCCGCAGGCTGTCGATGTTGCCACCGGCGGCTTTGGTGGCGGTCAACCCCAGCACCTCGGCGGTCAGATTGGTGGAATAGCGCAGCATGTCGCGCTGGATCGTGCGCAGATCATCGCTGACAACCCGCGCCAGCACCGCCCCGCGTGGGTCTTGCATATGCTTTTGCGCCGGTGGCAGCACCAGCCCGCGGGCCTGCGCCAACAGGCCCAGCACCTCGGCGGCATAAACCGCCGGATCCCGCACCGGCAACCAGCGCCCGCCGCTTTTGCCCAGCGCGCCGCGGGCCACGCTCCAGCGTTCAACGCCCCCACTTTGCTCATAGCCGTAAACCGGCCCCGCCCGCTGCACCACCCGCATTTGCGCGCTGTTTATCGCCGGGCGCAGCCGTGCCGACCTTGCATCCATGGTTACACGATAGCCGCCTGTTTCGCGCTTCCATTCAAAATACACCCGATTGAAATTAAGGTTCAGCCCCGCCACTGCCGGGTTATACCCCGCCTGAAGCGGCTGCGCGGGGTCAATTTGCGCGATCAGCGGCAGGGCATTGCTGACCACATAAAACCGCCCCGCAACCCGCCGAAGCCCGGCGGCAAAGGCCTGTTGCACCAACGTGTCAAGATCGTCGGTATCAAGCTCGGGGTCGCCGCCGCCAACAAGGTAAAGATCGCCGTTGAGCACGCCGTCAGTGATTGCGCCGTTGGCCAGCAGGCGGGTTTCAAACCGGTAATCATTGCCAAGCCTGCTTTGCGCATAAAGCGCTGTCATGGTCTTGGTGACCGAGGCGGGCGGGCGCGCCAGCCCCGGATTGTGGCCTTCCAGCATCCGGCCATCGCCAAGATCCAGCAACACACAACCGCTGTTACGCCCCAGCCCGCTATTGCCGAATATCTGGCTAAGCGACAGCGGCGGCGTGACCCTGCCTGCCCGCGCCGGTGGCCGCGCCACCCCCTGCCCATAGGCGACCAACGGGGCGCTGGCCAGCAGGCCTGCCAAAATCTCGCGTCTGGTTAAGCGCACATGTGCTTCCTAATCCCACTCGCCCCGGCGGCGAATGTCTGTTGAAGAGATATCGCGCATCGGGCCGGTGATCAATGCCCATGCCGGCGCTTTGGCCCGCGCAAGGCTGCCAGCGGGCACCCGATAGCGGGTAAATTGTGTTGCCATGGGCGAAAGCCCGGCCTTTAGCTGCTCACCCGGGCGGGCCATTACCCCGATGCGCACATGCTGCGCGATCCAACGCCAGTTCTGCCATTCATGAAAGCGCGCAAGGTTATCCGCCCCCATCAGCCATGTGAAGTGCGTGCGCGGATAAAGCCGCTGCAACGCCTTTAAGGTATCGGCGGTGTAGCGCGTGCCAAGGCGGCTTTCGATATCGCTGATCTGAACGCGCGGGTGCTGCATGATCGCGCGAGAGGCCTCTATGCGCCGCGCAAGGCTGGCGGGGGCATTTTCCTTTAGCGGGTTGCCCGGGCTGACCAGCCACCACACCCGATCCAGCCCGAACCGCTTTAGCGCTTGGCGGGTGATATGGACATGGCCCGCATGGGGCGGGTCAAACGAGCCGCCAAGCAGGCCGATGGTTTGGCGCGGGGCGGGGCGTAAACTTTGCAATTCCCCGCCCATTATTTTGCCGCAAGAATATATAGCAATGCAGCCGCTCCTAGCGCCAAAGCCAAACCGTCATTTTTCTTTTCAACGTCTTTCTTTGCAAGAACAGTAACATGTTCGTTCTCGACACGGCGTATGGCTGATTCTAGCTCGTCCATCAAGTCGGCGCCAGTAGTGCCAAACGCCGCGGCCAATTTTCTAAGCATCGTGATGCTTACCGCGCTTTCACCCCGTTCGATCCGTGATAAAGCAGGCTGATTGACCCCCAGCTTTGCCGCTAGCTGGATTTGGTCCAGTTTTGGTTGGCGGGCTTCACGCTTATTGGCAATTATTTTGCCAAACACGGCGTCTATATGGGTTATCCCTCGGTCGGTCACTTGACATTCCACAATGTAATAATATATTCTGTATTTGAATATATACGATAATCGCCTGTATTACTTTTAAAAGGGATAAAACATATGGAACATAAAATCAAGCCCGGTGATCGCCTTGCAATTGCCAAGGGGGCCTTTATCACTCATTACGGAATTTATTGTGGTGGCGGGATGGTCATCGACAACTCAAACGAAATGGGCGGTGTTAGAGAACGGCCGCTAAAAGAATTTTCGGGTGGGCAACAAGTTCGCGTCGTGCCAACCACCGCCATATTCACGCCGAAAGAAACCGTTGCGCGTGCGCGTGCGCAAATCGGCAAGGGTTACGGTTGGTTCAGTCAAAATTGTGAGCATTTTGTAAATGAAATGCAATACGCCACACCCAAAAGCG
>CAYWXQ010000088.1:0-2607 GCA_964462475.1 uncultured Rhodobacterales bacterium
CGATTTGCAGGCAAATCGACCCTGCCCGTTGGGCGTGGCCTCGCCTTCGGCTCGGCGGCACAGGCCCGCGTTAAATGTCGCAATCAAGCTCAAACCGCATTCTCATTTACCGTGGCAGGTGTAAGGACGGCGGAAACCGGCAACGGCGCAGCAAGCAGGCAAAGGCCCTTTGAAACTTGACACCAATAAGGCTCATTTATGTGATTGATCACATATAGTGAGCCTAATTATATGGTCTATGATGCCGGCTTGATACTTTACTCACCATATTAGTGGTGCCACAATGGCCGAAAGCTTTTAGAAAGGAGTCTCGCCATGATTATACTACCGGAAACGCTTAAAGCGCTCAGAAAGCGCCACGGCTTGTCGCAGGCCGACCTATCAGAAGTCAAAAATGGACGCGGGTCTGTGAGCACCAGCACCATTAAAAGGATCGAGAGCGCTAAGGGTGGTTATGAAGCCAACCCTCGCGTCGCCAAGAAGCTGGCCAAAGCGCTGAAGGTGCAGCCAGAGGATTTGGCCAAGGAATTTCGGCCACAGGAGGATACCGAAAAACAACTTCGCGATGTTGGATACCGCACCCTCAAAGCCGTGGTGGATGGCGAGACGGAACTTGCCTTCCAGATGGTCGAGCTTCTCTACGGTATTCCCAAGCAGAGCCAGATATTGATGGCGCCCCTGTTCAGCGCGTTGCTGGCCGAAGGCAGTTTGGCCGCGCGGCGCGAGCAGCTGGGCGAAATTGAAGCCGCCGCAAAAACGCTAAATTCAATGGCGAAAGGGCATCTCATGTTTGCGGGTGATGTCGCGGGGGTCACTGATGGCGCCGACGAGGAAAGGCAATCCATTAAATCAAGGGACATTTTTGGGCGCAACATGGTGAATGAGTGGCCTAACTCATTATTTGACCCCGACAAACAAAACCCGTTTGCGGATTATCTTCAAGCTTATTGCGATAAGACCGGCGCAGAAAATATAGTATTCGACCCTGATGAATTTGGTGAGTGGAAAACCCGGGAAGGCCTGCCTGAATATCGTATTGCGCCTGATTTTATCAAAAAACTGACCGGTGGCGACTTTTGGGCAGAATTTGCCCTGCGGCGTGGTCATGCCACCATTCTGGATATTCCGAAAGAACTTAGGGGGCCAGAGGTAATAGAGGAGCGGGTCAATTGGTTGGCGGCAAAAGTGCCGGCAAAAGTGCGTGAGCGTCAGGAAAAGATACATGCCGCAGTAGATTTGCAAGGCATTTTTGGCGAAACGCCAAATCCAACCGATAAGGAGGAATGAGAAATGTTCCATGATCACAAATTAACCCGTCACGCCGAGGTTCGGATGCGCCAGCGCGGATTGCGCGATAACGACATAAATTTGCTGTTGCAATCCGCTTCGCAAATTTCGCCGGATACCTATTTGCTGACCAAGCAGGATGTGGCCCGCGAGATCACAAGATGCAAGCGTGAAATCCAAAACCTTGAGCGGCTAAAAGGGTGCAAAATCGTGGTCGAGCGGGGATGCATCGTGACCTGTTATCATGCGGTGGCCAAGGCCCAAAGGAAAAACCTTCGCCACGGGAGGGCTGCGCAATGACTACCGCAACCCCTGATATGGCCATTACTGTCATACTACCGCGAGCTTCGGTTGCTCTGTTAGTCGACGCGCTACGGCCATTGCTTGGCGAATTCCACCCAAGTGAGAATAACCCTGCCCACGTTAATTCGCCAATGTCAGAACGCGTGGCCATGGGCGTCGGGCAGCAACCACAGAAATATAGTTTCAAAGTTTTGGGTGAAGCCCTAGCGGCCGATAACTTGCCGGAAGTTTTTGCCAAAGTCATAGACCTGATAGATGATCTTGACCCTGATGTATTGGACAAATTTTCGAAAAACAGGTCAAGCAGTGTTAGAAGCTATATCGCACGGGACAAACAAAACGTTCATAGCGGCAGGCCTGATTTGCCAACTTTGAAGACGAAATCCGGCTGGTGGATCAGTAAAAACATAAGTCGCTGGCAATTGGTCTCGTATCTCAAAGCACTTTGCAGCGCGGCGGGGTTGGTATATGGAGAAGACATCAGCTTTCGCGCTTGAGCCGCTGTAAAATTCGTCTCTTTATAGCAGGAAATCCCGTATCCATTTTGGCCAATAACTGTTAGAGCCATAAAAAAGGGCCGCCGTAAAGCCCGCTCACAAAATATCAGGAGCCACCCATGCCCGGACTTTTGCCCCATATCGACCCTGACGGGTTGCAGGAATTCTCGGTGGTGTTTACCGACCGTTCGCTCAACCACATGTCGGCGCGCTTTCAAGCGGTGATGCGCGATATTCATGACACGCTCAAAGACGTTTACAAGGCCGAAGCGGTGGTGGTGGTGCCCGGTGGCGGCACCTTTGGCATGGAGGCCGTGGCGCGCCAGTTTGCCAACGGTGAAAACGCGCTGGTCATTCGCAATGGCTGGTTTTCATACCGCTGGACCCAGATTTTCGAGGCCGGAAACATCCCCTCGGCGCATACTGTGCTCAAGGCGCGCCAGACCGGCAATGCCGCCACCGCGCCCTTTGCGCCGGTGCCGGTTGATGAAGCGGTGGCGCGGATCAGGGCCGAGCGCCC
>CAYWXQ010000088.1:2707-9349 GCA_964462475.1 uncultured Rhodobacterales bacterium
GATGTGCTGATTTCGGCACCGCAAAAGGGTTGGAGCAGCTCACCCGCCGCGGCGTTGGTGATGCTTTCAAAAGCGGCGCTGGAACGGATGGAGAAAACCACCTCAAGCAGTTTTGCCGGTAATCTGAAAACATGGCACAATATCATGCAGGCCTATGTTAATGGCGGCCATGCCTATCACGCCACCCTGCCCACCGACGCGCTAAAAGCCTTTCGCGATGCGATGAAAGAAACCGGGGCGCTGGGCTGGGATAACATCGCCAGCGCCCAGCAGGAACTGGGGGACAAGGTGCGGGCAATGTTGCGGGCGCGGGGCATTGCCTCGGTCGCGGCGGCTGGCTTTGAGGCCCCGGGGGTTGTGGTCAGCTATACCGATGACCCCGATATAAAATCGGGCAAAAAATTCGCCGCGCTGGGTATGCAGATTGCTGCGGGGGTGCCACTGCAATGTGACGAGCCAGAAGGCTTTAGCACCTTTCGGCTGGGGCTGTTTGGCTTGGACAAGCTGGCCGATATCGACGGCACGGTCAAGCGGCTGGAAGCGGCGCTGGATCAGGTGCTTTAGCAGTGCGCATTAACGGCGGCGCACGGTCGGATCGCGCTTGGCGGCGGTTTTTTTCGGGGCGCTGGCGCGATAGGAATATTGTGGTTTTGCCTCTATTTCGGTGACCGGTTCGGCACCGGTTGGCGCGCTTGCCATTGCGGCGCGGCGTTTAGTGACCCGCGTTAGCACCACGCCGCCGGTCATGGTCGCAAGCCCGACAACCAAAAAGATCAGCCCGAACCCCCATAGCGCAAACCAGCTGTCAATGCGCAGGCTGGTCGGGTTGCGGGTGTCGTATAATATCGCGACCTGCGCCCCGAGATTGTAATTATACGAAGACGATGACAGAAAGGTCTGGCCGCTGCGTTTAACCCCGCTCTGATCTATAAAACCGATGGTGGGTTTATAGGTCGGCCCGCCCGAAGACGCGCCAGAACCGCTGGAGCGCGAGACCTCCATATCAATCACGATGCCGGTGGTGGCAATGGCATTTTTGCTGAAATCATAGCTGAACCAGTTAAAGGCCCCGCCGATAACCGCAAAGACCAGCCCGAAGAGCAGCAAAAATATTGCGGCGATCCGTGCGCCTTTAGTGCCGTTATTTGCCATAATACCCCTGCCATGCCCCGTCTGGTATATGGTAGCAAAGTTAACGATTAATGCAACACGGCTGGCATTCTATGTTTGGCATGTGGCGGGCGCGCCGGTTCAACCGGTGCCCGCCATCGGTATTGCCTGCTTATTTGACCCGCCGGTCACGCGCCGCCAAAAGCTTGAGCCGCAGCGCGTTGATCTGGATAAACCCTGCCGCGTCTTTTTGGTCATAGGCGCCGGCGTCATCCTCAAACGTCACATGCTCTTCGGAATAAAGCGAGTGGTCTGACCAGCGGCCAACGGTTTGGCACACGCCTTTATAAAGCTTCAGCCGCACGGTGCCGGTAACGTGTTTTTGGCTTTCGTCGATCAGCGCTTGCAGCATGTCGCGCTCGGGCGAATACCAAAAACCGTTATAGATAAGCTCGGCGTATTTCGGCATCAGCTCGTCTTTCAGATGCGCCGCGCCCCGGTCAAGCGTGATGCTTTCAATGCCGCGATGGGCTTCCAGCATAATCGTGCCGCCCGGGGTTTCATAAATACCACGGGATTTCATGCCCACGAACCGGCCTTCAACCAGATCAAGCCGGCCAATGCCATGCTTGCCGCCAAGCGCATTCAGTGCCGTCAGCATTTCAGCCGGCGACAGCGCTTTGCCATCCAGCGCCACGGGGTCGCCCTGCGCGTAGCTGATCTCGATAAACTCGGGGGTGTTTGGCGCGTCTTCGGGGGCGACGGTGCGCTGATACACATAATCGGGGGCTGCAATCGCCGGGTCTTCCAGCACCTTGCCCTCGCTTGAGGTATGCAGCAGGTTGGCATCAACACTAAACGGCGCTTCGCCGCGCTTGTCTTTGGCAATCGGTATCTGGTGCGCTTCGGCAAATTCCAGCAAGCGGGTGCGGCTGGTCAGATCCCACTCACGCCACGGGGCTATGACCTTGATTTCGGGGTTTAGCGCATATGCCGCCAGCTCGAAGCGCACCTGGTCATTGCCCTTGCCGGTCGCGCCGTGGGCCACCGCGTCGGCGCCACATTCAGCGGCGATTTCAACCAGGCGTTTCGAGATCAGCGGCCGCGCGATCGAGGTGCCAAGCAAGTATAGCCCCTCATACTGCGCATTGGCGCGAAACATCGGAAACACAAAATCGCGCACGAACTCCTCACGCACGTCCTCAATATGGATGTTCTCGGGCTTCACACCGAGCAATTCGGCCTTTTTGCGCGCCGGTCCCAGCTCTTCGCCCTGGCCAAGATCGGCGGTAAAGGTCACGACCTCGCAGCCATATTCGATCTCGAGCCATTTCAGGATGATCGAGGTATCAAGCCCGCCAGAATAGGCGAGAACAACTTTTTTAGGGGCTGGCATCTGGCATTCTCCTGATTTATATTTTATATGCTGGCCTTACTAGAGTTTTCCGGGCCTATCAAGGGATAGAAAGCGCGGTCGCGCCAAAAGGAATCGGACTTTGCAAAGTAAAAATTCACAGACCCGAACATTGGAGTCTGCCGAATTCAAGCTTGCCTATTTTCCGGTTCCCAAAACCGCCAGCACCTCGATGAAACATGCGTTTTACATGCTCGAGCACGGCCACGGTTTTATAACAGACCCCGACGCGGATGAGGGGGTCGGAATCCACCAACAGTTTTTCCGCACGCGCTCGTTTTATGACATCGACCACGCGCGCTATGCGGATTACTCGCGCATTGCGGTTATCCGCGACCCGGCGCGGCGCATTGTCTCGGCCTATGTCAATCGGGTAAAATCAATTGGTGAACTCGCGCCCGGAAAAATAGATATGAATCTGGCCGATTCGCTGGGCGTGCCTGCCGATCCCACCCTCCGGGAATTTTTGCTCAATATCGACAAATACCGGATTCTGTCAAAATCGGTAGAACACCACACCCAGCCGTTCACCCGGTTTCTGGGCCATGATCTGGGCTATTTTACCGATGTGGTTAAAATCGGCAGCCTCGGGGAATTGGCTGAAAAGATCGGCAAACTGACAGGGCGCGACTTTGATATTGCGCATCATAACCGCAGTAATAGCCCGGATGTGAGCTTGGTGATGGGCAAAATGGCCCGCAAAAGCCTGCTCGACTATTGCGCCGGGGATTATGCGTTGATGAAAAATTACTTCCGGGTCCCGCCGGCGTTGTTGAAATAGAAATTTCTCGCGCGCCCGAATATCTGCGCACCAAGACTGGTCGGCCACCGCCGGCTGTGCTAACCGGAATAAAAAAGGAGATACCCATGAACGGCGTTACGATTTTCAACCACAGTGTCCGGCAGGTGCTCGGCAATCTGGGCATGGCGGTCAGGGTCAGCTGGTGGCTGGTGGCGTTTATTGTTGCGTCCGTTCTTGCGGTTATCGCCATTGTGCCGGCCGAAACCATTACCGCAATTTTGCAAGCCAGACAAAACATGCAGGCGATCTTGCCCATCGGCGGTCGCGATGCCGCAATCATGTTGCTTTCGGGGTTGGTATTTCTGGCCATCGCCTTTTGGGCGGTATCGCTGATCGCCATCGTCTGGCACCGCTATATCCTGCTTGAGGAAATCCCGCGCGGGGTTATTCCTTATCGCCGCGAATATCGCATCGGGCGGTATTTTTGGTCGGGGGTAGGGATCTGGTTTTTGACCATCCTGATCGGGGCGCTGATTGCCGGTTTTCTGGTCATGATCATCGGGCCGGCGTTTTTGGGCGCAGGCAATGGCGGCGGGTCATTGCCCGGGGTGCTCGGGATGCTGATAACCGGCATTGTCATCACGGTGTTTTACCTGCGTCTGGCGCTGGTTTTGCCCGCCGTCGCGCTCGAAGACGGGATGACACTGGGCATGGCGTGGCAAGCCAGCAGCGGCTTTTCAGGGGCGATCGCCGTGGCGGGGGTGTTGCTGACGCTCATGGGTATCGTGGTTGGCTTTATTCTGGATTTTATCGCCGGAACGGGGGTGCCGTCACTGCTGGTTTCGGGGCTTGAAATGGCCTATAACTGGTTTTATTTCATGCTCAATATCAGCCTGCTCAGCACGCTTTACGGCTTTATCGTGCAAAAACGCGAGATTTATTAAATGCCCGGTTTTACCGCACAGGTCGGGCGGGCCGAAATGCGCATGCGCTCGGTTTTTGCCGCCACGCCGTTGCAGCGCAACGATTTTCTGAGCACAAAATACGCCGCCAACATCTATCTCAAGCGCGAAGACCTGTCACCGGTGCGGTCCTATAAAATTCGCGGTGCGTTCAACGCCATCGTAAAAGCACTCGATTCCGGTACGCGCGGACCGTTTGTGTGTGCTTCTGCGGGCAACCACGCGCAGGGGGTAGCCTATATATGCGCCCATTTCGGCGTGCAGGCGGTTATCTATATGCCGGTCACCACCCCCAAGCAAAAGGTCCATAAAACCCGCAGTTTTGGCGGTGCCAACGCCGAAATCCGGCTGGAGGGCGACTATTTTGACGAAACCTTAAGCGCGGCGCAGGCCTATTGCGCCGAGGCGGGTGCGGTGTTTGTGCCGCCGTTTGACAGCGATGATGTGATCGAGGGCCAAGCCACCGTTGCCGCCGAAATCACGGCGCAGATGCCTGATGACGAGGTCATAGACCTGCTGGTGCTGCCGGTTGGCGGCGGCGGGCTGGCGGCGGGCATGACCCGTTATCTGGCCCATACCGGCATTGGTTTTCGCTTTGTCGAACCCGCTGGTGGCCCCAGCCTTAAATCTGCGCTTCGGGCGGGCAAGCTGGTCACCCTGCCCCGGGTTGACAGCTTTGTTGATGGCGCCGCCGTTGCCCGCATTGGCGAACGCAACTTTGCCGCGCTTGAATCCGTGCCGCCCGCGCATGTGTTCTCTGCCCCCGAAGACCGGATTTGCGCCACCATGATCGAGATGCTCAACATCGAGGGTGTGGTGCTGGAACCAGCCGGTGCATTGGCCATAGACGGTTTGCAGGATATCGCCGACATCGCGGGTAAAACCGTGGTGGCGGTGGTTTCGGGCGGCAATTTTGATTTTGAGCGCCTGCCCGATGTCAAGGAACGCGCGCTGCGCTGGGCGGGGCTGAAGAAATATTATATTCTGAAAATGCCGCAACGCCCGGGCGCGCTGAAAGATTTTTTGAACATCCTCGGCCCCGATGACGATATCACCCGTTTTGAATATCTCAAAAAATCGGCCCGCAATTTCGGGTCGGTGCTGATTGGTATCGAAACCCGCAGCCCCGGCAGTTTTGCGCGGATCGAGGCCGAAATGACCACGCACGGCTTTGCCTTTGAAGACATCACCAACAACGCCACGCTGGCCAGTTTTATCGTTTAAGGGGGCCGCATGCTGAACACCGTAAGCTATGGCGAAGGCGGGGTGCCGCTGTTGATCGTGCATGGGCTGTTTGGCTCGGCGCGCAACTGGCGGGTGCTACAAAAACGCTTTGCGGCAAAACGGCAGGTGCTGGCGGTTGACCTGCGCAACCACGGCGACAGTTTTTGGCATGATGATAACAGCTATGGCGCCCTGGCCGCCGATTTGGCCGGGGTGATCGATGCCCATGGCGGTATCGCCGATGTGCTTGGCCACTCTATGGGGGGCAAGGCGGCGATGGTGTTGGCCCTGACCGCCCCGGCACGGGTGCGGCGGCTGCTGGTGGCCGATATAGCACCGGTGGCCTATGGGCACACACAAGCGGGCCATATTACGGCGATGAAATCGGTTGATCTATCGCAGATCACCCGACGCTTGCAGGCCGATAAACAGTTGGCAACGCGGATAGACAGCCCACCGTTGCGGGCGTTTTTTCTGCAATCGCTGGCGCTGGAGCCGACCGGCGCGCGCTGGCAGCTGAACCTTGACGCGTTGGCCGTCCAGATGCCCGAGATCATGGGGTTTCCCGATTTTGATGCCACGTTTAGCGGCCCAACCCTGTTTTTGCGCGGTGCGGAATCAGACTATGTGCAGCCCGACATGCAGCCGCAAATCCTACAACTTTTTCCGCAGGCAACATTTGCCGAAATTAACGGCGCGGGCCATTGGCTGCACGCCGAAAAACCGCATGAGTTTCAAGACGCGGTCGAGCGGTTTTTGCGCTAGCAGTGATCGTCGTTTTTTTTGACGGAAGCTTGCGGCAACAACAACCGGGCTCTCCCGCCGGGCAGGGCTGGGTTGGCAAGCCAACCGAGCCCTGCCCGGCGGGCGTGGCCTCACTTCGTTCGGCAAGGGTGGGGGATTTCATCCCCCTCGCGGCTCGGCCGCTCCCCCCTGAATTAAGTTTCGCCAAATCGTGCAAACATTAACCATTCATAAACCTATCGGGTAAATGGTTAACGGATGAACGCAAATGTCGGGACCATCGCCCGCAGCTATACCGTGGCCTTTCACGGGGTAGAGCCCTTGAAAATTGCCATCTTTGCTGAGAATGACAACACCGTTTTAGTCAGCGTGAATCCAGCGATTTATAATGACCTGTTCAGGTTACCCGAATTAAAGCCGTTATTCGAAACATGGCGAAAAGACAT
>CAYWXQ010000089.1:0-1595 GCA_964462475.1 uncultured Rhodobacterales bacterium
GGGCCGGACGGGTTTACCGGCGGGCTGAGCGCCAAAAACTACATGACCATCACCGATGCCACCAGCGCCACCACCACCCGCGACCTCGGGGATTTGGTCAAAAAGTGTGCATTGCGGCGCACGGGTGACCGCAGGGCCACCCGATATTGGCTGGATATTCCGCTTTAGGCAACGCGGGTGCCCTGCACCCAAACGCCACGCGTGCGCGGGAAGGCGTCTATATGGGTAAACCGCACCAAGTCGGCGCGTAGCCCTAGGGCGATTTCCCCGCGATCTTCCAGCATGGCGGCCTGTGCGGGGGCCTTGGTAACCGCTCTAATCCCGACCGCCATATTCCCCGTTTCCTGCCCGAGCTTCACGCCAGACATCAGCAGGCTCGCCGGCGCATAATCTGACGACATAATATCAAGCAAGCCCGCATCCATCAGGTCGCTGGCGGCCACATTGCCCGAGTGGGAGCCGCCGCGCAGCAGGTTGGGCGCGCCCATCATCACCGATATCCCCGCCTCATGGCAGGCTTTGGCGGCGTCAATCGTGGTCGGAAATTCGGCCAGCCGCACGCCGTATTCGGCCGACTGAAGCACATGGTCGCGGGTGGTGTCATCATGGCTGGCAATCACCGACCCATAAGCGCGCGCCTTGGCCACAGCGGCGCTTTCATTGGCCTCGCCGTGCGGGGCCTTCACCCTGCGCAGCAGCTCGAAATGTTCCGTTACATCCGTGTCCGACATCGCATATTTGCCCTGAAAATAGGTTTTCATCTGCGAGAGGTCGGCAAATTGGCGCTGGCCCGGCGTGTGGTCCATCAAGGACACAATCCCGATCCGGTCTTCGGGGCCAAACTCGGCCATTTCCTCGATCAGGGTTTCCGAGCAGATCTCGGCGCGCAGATGAAAATAATGGCTGATGCGCAGGGCACCGCGCGCCCGCAGGGCTAAAATTTCATCGGCCATCTGGCGGGCATATTTTTTGTATTTACCCTTGCCGGAAGTCAGCGAGCCTACCCGCATGGCGTCAAACAGGGTGGTCACGCCGGCACCGGCAAACTCGGCATCATGGGCCATAATGGCGGCGGCGTGGGGCCAGTCTACGCCCGGGCGCGGGCTCATGTGGCGCTCGAGGTTGTCGGTGTGCAGTTCCACCAGACCGGGGGCGAGGTAATCTCCCTCGCAGTCAAGCGCGCCGGCGGGCACAGTGCTGCCGGTGAAGATTTCGGCGATTTTGCCATCCGTGATCACCACCCCGCCTTTGAGGGTTTCGTTTTCCAGCACCAGCGTGGCATTGGCCAGAATGGCCGAAGGGGTCGGGGTCATGTCTGCACTCCAGAATTTTTTGCTTTATACCCACAGATATGTCGCATTATTGTGACAGTTTCCTGCGATAGGCAGGGCGGATCAGCCAAGGAAACACCATGGAACATTTTTCGAGATACGCGGTTTATTACGCCCCCGAAGCCGGCTCGGCCCTTGCCCGCTTTGGCGCGCAGTGGCTGGGCTGGGATGCCCAAGCGGGCCAAGCCTGCCCCCACCCTGAAAACACAGGCCTGCCAGTGGCCGCGCTCACCGCCACCCCGCGCAAATACGGGCTGCACGGCA
>CAYWXQ010000089.1:1695-9287 GCA_964462475.1 uncultured Rhodobacterales bacterium
GGCCTGCCAGTGGCCGCGCTCACCGCCACCCCGCGCAAATACGGGCTGCACGGCACGCTGAAGCCGCCGTTCAGGCTGGCAAAGGGCCACAGAGCAGAGGCGCTGGATCAGGCGGTTGCCGAGCTGGCCCGCGCGCAGCAAGGCTTTGATATTGCGGATATTTCCCTGCGCTCTATCGGCGGGTTTCTGGCCATCACCCCGACAAACCCCGCGCCTGAGCTGTCCGATTTGGCTCGTGCCTGCGTGCAGGAACTGGATGCCTTTCGTGCGCCCCCGACCAGCGCCGAGCTGGCCCGCCGGCGCAGCGCCGGCCTGTCTGACGCGCAAGAAAGCAACCTTATGCGCTGGGGTTATCCCTATGTGATGCAGGATTTCCGCTTTCATCTGACCCTGACAGGGCGGCTGGATCCGGCGGCGATAGCGCCGGTGCAGCAATATGTGCAAACGGCCTTGGCCGCACCGCTCTGCGCGCCCTTGCCGGTGCGCGAAATCTGCCTGTTTGGCGAGGCCGAAGACGGGCATTTTCATATCCTCAAGCGCTATGGCTTAGGCGGCTAGGGGGCAGCGCGGCCAGAAAGGTGGCGCGGCTCTGGGGCAGCGGACCGTCATTTTGCACAATCCATACATCCGGCCCCTCGGGCAGCTTATAGGCGGCGCGGATCAGGCGGTTTCGGATATCCGCCGCGCTTTCCCGCCCGCGCGCGGCCAGCCGTTCGGCCAGCACCGATTCAGGGGCCGTCACCACCATCACCCGCAGCTTTTCAAAGCGCTGGCGGGCCTGTTCTATCATCCCGCGCGAGCCGTTGAACATCACATCTTGCCCCGCGTTCAGGGCAGCTATAATCTCGACCGGAATGCCGTAAAACAGCCCGTGCGCCTGCCAGTGAAAGGCAAAAGCACCCTGCGCCACCATCTGGTGAAAAAACCCGCTTTCCACCCCCTGAAACACTTCACCCCCCGCCCCCGACGGGCGGGTGATCACCCGTGTCGGGAAAAAGATATCGGGGCGCGCCACCCGCGCCGCATCTATCAGCGTATCTTTGCCAGCCCCCGAAGGGCCAACAACCGGAATAAGCGTGCCCAGCATCTAGGCCACCTTCGGTGTGTAGATTGACACATCCACTTCACGGTCACACACCTGCGCCCGCGCCGCCTCGTCATGAAAAATGCCGATAATCGCCGCCCCGCGCGCCTTGGCGGCCTCGATCAGCGACAGCACGGTTTCGCGGTTGGCCACGTCAAGGCTGGCGGTGGGTTCATCCAGCAGCAGGGCCGGATAGGGGTGGGCAAAGCCGCGCGCGATATTCACCCGCTGTTGCTCCCCGCCTGAAAAGGTGAGCGGCGAAAGTGACCACAGCCGCTCGGGAATGCGCAGCTTGGTGAGCAATTCACGCGCGCGGGCGCGGGCGGGTTCCAGCCCCACACCAACCGCCAGCAGCGGCTCGCTGACCACATCCAGCGTTGGCACCCGTGGCACCACCCGCAAAAACTGGCTGACATAGCCCAACGTTTCGCGCCTAAGGGCCAGAATTTCACGCGGGCGCGCGGTGACGATATCCAGATCGCCGACCATAATCCGCCCCGATTGTGTGAGGTAATTGCCATAAACCATCCGCATCAGCGTGGATTTACCTGCCCCTGATGCGCCGGTCAGTCCCACACATTCGCCGGGCTTTACCACCAGATTAGCCCCTTCCATAACCGGAATCACCACGCTGTTCTGGTTGTGAAGGGTAAAGCTTTTGGACACATTTTCTATATTTATCATGATCTTATACCTGCAAAACCGAGGACACCAGAAGCTGCGTATACCCGTGTTGCGGGTCATCCAGAACTTGGTCTGTCAGCCCCGTTTCAATAACGTGGCCGTCTTTCATCACCATCAGCCGGTCCGCCAACAGCCGCACCACGGCCAGATCATGGGTTACCACGATCGCTGAAAGGCCCAGCTCGCGCACCAGCCCGCGCAGCAAATCCAGCAAGCGCGCCTGCACCGAAACATCCAGCCCGCCGGTGGGTTCGTCCATGAAAATCAGCCGTGGGCCGGTCACCAGATTGCGGGCGATTTGCAAGCGTTGCTGCATGCCGCCGGAAAATTGCGAGGGCCGGTCATCGGTGCGGTCGGCCTTGATCTCGACCTTGTCGAGCCAGTCAATCGCGGTGCTGCGGATATCACCGTAATGCCGCGCGCCCACGGCCATCAGCCGCTCGCCCACATTGCCCCCCGCGCTCACCGACATGCGCAAACCGTCGCGCGGGTTCTGGTGCACAAAGGCCCAGTCGGTGCGCGAAAGCATCCGCCGCGCCGGCTCCGACATGGTCACCGTATCTTGCGGGCCATCCACGCGGGTATCAAACACCACCTCGCCGGTGTCGGGCGGCAAATGCCCCGCAAGGCAATTCAGCAAGGTGGATTTGCCGGAGCCGGATTCCCCGACAATGCCCAGCACCTCGCCCGGATAAAGGTTAAAGTTCACATCGCGGCAGCCAAGGCGGTTGCCGTAATATTTCGAGATATTCTTGACGTTAAGAAGCGGTGTCATGCGGCATCCTCCGACAGGGGCACGCCCATTTCGCCCATATGGCCCGCCTCGCGGCGCGTGCGGCAATAATCGGTGTCGGAACACACAAACATCCGCGTGCCGGCATCATCCATGATCACCTCGTCAAGGTAGGCATCCTTGGCATCACACAGCCCGCAGGCCTGCTGCGCGCCGCCTTTTTCAAAGGGGTAATCCTCGAAATCGAGGCTGGTAACCTGCGTATAGGGCGGCACCGCATAAATGCGCTGCTCACGGCCCGCGCCAAAAAGCTGAAGCGCGGCCATTTCCATTTTCGGGTTGTCGAATTTCGGAATCGGCGACGGGTCCATCACATAGCGCCCCTCGACCTTGACCGGATAGGCATAAGAGGTGGCAATATGGCCGTGGCGGGCGATATCCTCGTAAAGCTTCACATGCATCAGGCCATATTCCTCCAGCGCGTGCATTTTGCGGGTTTCGACCTCGCTTGGCTCCAAAAACCTGAGCGGCTCGGGGATCGGCACTTGGTAAACCAGAATTTGCGCTTCGGTCAGCGGAGCTTCGGGAATGCGGTGGCGGGTTTGGATAACCGTGGCTTTGGTGGTTTCCTCTGTCACCGCAATGCCGCCGGTTTTTTCGAAAAACTTGCGAATAGACACGGCGTTGGTGGTGTCATCCGCGCCTTGGTCGATCACCTTTAGCGTGTCATCGGGCGCGAGGCAGGCGGCGGTAACCTGCACGCCGCCGGTGCCCCAGCCATAGGGCATGGGCATTTCGCGGCTGGCAAAAGGCACCTGATAGCCCGGAATCGCCACCGCTTTCAGCAGGGCGCGGCGGATCATGCGTTTGGTTTGCTCGTCCAGATAGGCGAAGTTATAGGCGGTGCTCATAAGGCGGCCTCCTTGGTTGCGCTAGCCTCGGCAGCTTCGGTGCGCAGGGTGCGCACCAGCTCCAGCTCGGCCTGAAAATCAACGTAATGGGGCAGTTTTATATGCTCGACAAAGCCGGTGGCCTGAATGTTGTCGCAGTGATACAGCACAAATTCCTCGTCTTGCGCGGGGCTGTCGCTGCTGTCTTCGCCCAGCTCTTTCCAGCGCAAGGCCCTGTCGAGCAAGGCCATCGAAATCGCTTTGCGCTCGGATTGGCCAAACACCAGCCCGTAACCACGGGTAAATTGCGGCGGCTCGGTTTTGGAACCGGCAAACTGGTTCACCGTTTCGCATTCCGACACCTCGATATCGGCGATCTCCACCGCAAAGCCCAGCTCGGGGATGTCCAGCTCCACCGCCACCTCGCCAATGCGCAGCTCGCCGACAAAGGCGTGGTTGCGCCCGTAGCCGCGCTGGGTCGAATAGCCCATGCCGAGCACAAACCCCTCGTCGCCCCGCGCCAGCGCCTGCAAGCGCAGCGCCCGGGCGGCGGGCAGTTCCAGCGGTTCGCGGGTCAGGTCAGGGGGCGTTGCATCCGAGTCCGGCTCGGGCTGGATCAACCCCTCCTGATTGAGAAATGTGGTGATATGCGGCTTGGCCTCGTTAGGGGCCTCGGCGGATTGGGCCGGCTCTATCTCGCCATCCGCCATGAGCTTGAAATCCAGCAAACGGTGGGTGTAGTCAAAGGTTGGCCCCAGCACCTGCCCGCCCGGCACATCCTTGAAGGTGGCCGAAATCCGGCGCATACAGGCCATGTTTTCGGTTTTTATCGGAGCGCTGGCCCCAAAACGTGGCAGGGTAGTGCGATAGGCGCGGATCAGGAAAATCGCCTCGATCAGGTCCCCCCGCGCCTGCTTGATCGCCAAGGCCGCCAGATCAGCGTCAAACAGCGAGCCTTCGGCCATAACGCGGTCCACCGCGAGGGAAAGCTGGCTGCGGATCTGGGCGACCTCGAGCGCGGCGATATCGGTATCGCCACGGCGCATTTCGCCGAGCCACGCATGAGCGTTCTCTATGGCTTTTTCGCCGCCTTTTACCGCTACATACATGAGCTAGGCCTCCAGTTTTGTGCTGCGGGGCAGGCCGGCTATCCGGCTGCCGGCGGTAAAGAAAAAATCAAGCCCGAGCGGAAACAGCGCCGCATTCTGCCGGAAAGCTTCATCCGCCGGCAGCCCTAGCGCCGCCGTGGCCTCGATCCCCGGCCCGCGCAGGGTGGCGCCGGTGGGGGTTAGGGTATCCATCTCGACAATCAACGTGGCCGAGCGGTCCGGATATTCGGGGGTGCCGATGGCAAAATCACGAATCGGCAGCAGTTCGGGCCACGGGCCAACGGCAAACATCGCAGCGGCGCGGCTTTCCACCACCGGCGCGCCGGTATGAAAGCGCAGCCAATGGGCAATATCGCCGCCACCAAGTGCGGGGGCCAGCCAGACCGGCGTTTCGGGGTCACACAGCGTGAGCAGCAGGGTGCCGGCGGCGGGCGAGAGCGGCGCGGGCGGGGTTGCGCCGGATATTTCGGCAATTTTTCCCGGGCGGGCCAGCACATCCAGCGCCACCCGAAAGGCATGGGCAGAGGCGTGCGGGGCGTTTTCAAAGCCGCCGGTTAAAGCAAGGGCGTGCATTAGTCTTCTCCTCGAACAAGGGTAAAGAAATCCACCTTGGTGGCGGCGGCTTTTTCAGCTTTTTGGCGGCGCTTGGCCTGATAGGCGCGGGCCAGCGGCGCAAGAATTTCGGCCTCTACGCGCGGGGCGCTCGGGGTTTGCATCAGGGCATCACACAGGGCGGCGATCTCGGCTTTTTTGCGGTCGCGCCCCGAAATATAGGCGTGCCCTACCGTGCCATCCTCAAGCCGCAAGGCGCAGCGGGTGACGGTGAGCTCGCCAAGGTTAAACGGCGCGCCCGTGCCCCCCATGGCCCCGCGCACCATCACCGTGCCGATTTCCGGCGCGCGCAGCCACGCAAAGCCCTGCGCCATATCGGCCTGCTGCCATGCCTCGGCCAGCAAACCCGCAGGCGCTTTCGCAAGGGTCGACATCCAGCCCTTGCGCGCCGTATTTTCAATATTTTCCGTCATGTGCTAGACACCTTTATTATTTGTCTATATAAATAGACAACTATACAAATGTTACAGGGTTCGCCATGGCGGGCGCAACCTGTGTTTTGTGAAATTTAAGTGACAGGCGAATTATGAAAACCGGCAGTATCTGGACGCAAATTCATGAAACCCTGAGCCATGAAATTGGCACAGGGCATTATCCGAAGGGGGAAAAGCTGCCCACCGAGGCGGCGCTGGCCAAGCGCTTCAGCGTTAACCGCCACACGGTGCGCCGCGCCCTTGCCAGCCTGCAAGAAGACGGGCTGATCCATGTGCGCCAAGGGGCGGGGGCCTTTGTGAGCCAAGCGCTGGTGGATTACCAACTGGGCCGCAAAACCCGTTTTAGCCAGAATCTCGCCGGCACGGGGCTAAAGCTGACCCGCGAGGTTTTGCGGCTCGAAACCCTGCCCGCCACCGCAAAAGAGGCCGAGCTGCTGCACTTGGCAGCGGGGGCTTTGGTGCATGTGCTGGAGGCGGTGAACTTTGTCGACAAAACCCCGTTCAGCTATGCGCGCTCGCTTTTTCCCGCCGCCCGTTTGCCCGACCTGCCCGCCAGCCTGCGCGCCCATAGTTCGATCACCGCTGCGCTGGCCCAAAACGGCGTGCAGGATTACAGCCGCGCCTGGACCAAGCTCACCGCCAAGCGCGCGGTTGGCCCCGTGGCGCGGGCGCTTATGATGGCCGAAGGGGCGCCCGTGCTGCGCAGCGTCAGCCTGAATATAGACAGCGCCGAGGCCCCGCTTGAATATGGCCGCACATGGTTTCATGGCGAACGCGCCCAGCTGGTTGTGGGCGGCGATGAGGGCGACACGCTGTCATAAAACTGTGCTCTGAAGCGCGTATTTCCTGCAAAAAACAGGAGATGAACATGCCGCACTTACCCGCCTTGCGCCTGACCGGTGCCAAAATTCTGCGTGAAAATACCCTTAGCGAAGGGGCGATCAGCCTTTCGGATGGAAAAATATCTGACGGGGCTTTCCCCGAGGTGGACCTGCGCGGCTATCTGGTGCTGCCCGGCATTGTGGACCTGCACGGAGACGGGTTCGAGCGCCATTTGCAGCCCCGCCCCAATGTGCATTTTGACAAAATGACCGGCCTGAAAAACACCGATGCCGAGCTGGCCGCAAACGGGGTGACCACGGCGGTGCTGGCGCAATGCTGGTCATGGCTGGGCGGGCGGCGCAGCCCTGAATATGCCAGCGATTTGCTGCAAAGCTGGGCGGTTTACAAGCATAAAAGCCTTGTGGATATGCGGTTTCAGCTCCGGTTTGAAACCCATATGGTGGATACGATTGATGCCCTGCTCGGGGTTATTCATGAACATGGCGTGGATTATCTGGTCTATAACAACCATCTCGAAGATGCCTCGAATTCACAGGCCAGCGCGCCGCTGGGCTTTGCCGGATATGCCGCCGAGGCGGGGCGGAGCCTAAAAGCGCACGGGGCGATTTTGGAAGAAATGATCGGCAATGCGATGAAGGTTGACGACAGCCTGAAGCGGCTGGCCTCGGCGCTTTTGGCGCTCGGGGTGCGCACCGGCTCGCATGATGACGACACCGCCTCCAAGCGGCAGTATTTTGCCGAAATCGGGGCGGAAATTTGCGAATTCCCCACCACATTGGCCGCCGCCACCCACGCCCGCGCCCTTGGCAACCCGATTTTGATGGGCGCGCCCAATGTTATGCGCGGCGGCTCGCAATCGGGCAATGTTTCGGCAGAGGCGCTGATCGAGGCGGGGCTGTGTGATGCTTTGGTATCGGATTATTATTATCCCGCCTTGCAGGGCGCGGCCTGGGCGCTGGCCGACCGGCAGGTGCTGCCCTTCGAGGCCGCTTGGGCGCTGATCTCGGCCAAACCCGCCGCCATATTAGGCCTGCAAAACCGTGGCACCCTGAACCTTGGCGCGCGGGCGGATATGGTGGTGATGGATGCGCAGACCCGCCGGATAGAGGCCACCATTGCCAATGGCCGTTTGGCCAGCCTGTCGAGCGCGGCAGGCGCGCGGTTTGTGCGCGCCCTCGGGGCGCAGAGCATGGCTGCCGCATA
>CAYWXQ010000090.1:0-9081 GCA_964462475.1 uncultured Rhodobacterales bacterium
CAGAGGCCGCGTTCTACATGGTTGGCGGCATCAATGACGTGATCGCCAAAGCCGAAAAAATGGCTGCTGAAGCTGCATAAAGGAGGCCATTATGGCTGATACAATGCAATTTGACCTCGTGTCGCCCGAGCGCAAGCTGGCGTCAATGCAGGCCGAAAGCGTGGGCATTCCGGGGGCCGAGGGCGAAATGGTGGCCATGCCCAACCATGCGCCGCTGGTCACCACCCTGCGCCCGGGCTACCTGACGGTTGTGGCGGGGGGGGAAACCACGCAATACCTCGTCACCGGCGGCTTTGCCGAGATTTCGGCCGAGGGCGTAACCGTGCTGGCTGAAAATGCGCTGCCAAAAGCCGAGGTCACCAAAGCGGTGCTGGAAGAGTTCCAGCGCATCGCCGAGGAAGACCTGAAAGAAGCGTCGGATCACCACAACGCCGCCGCTGCGCGCCGGGTTGCCGACCATCAAGATCTGCTGATCCGCCACGGCGCCTAGCGGGTGCACATAATAAATTCTGGATAAAGGCCTCGCCATTTGGCGGGGCCTTTTTTATGGTGGCGCATGGATAGACGCGGACACAAAGCAGGCATGGGGTTCGCGGTTGCGACCCTTTTTGTGGATGCCATCGGCATTGGCCTGATCTTCCCCATATTGCCAGACCTTTTGGCCGATCTCGGAATCAGCAACGTTTCGGATGCGGCGCTTTACGGGGCAGCGCTGGCGTCGGTTTATGCCGTGATGCAGTTTCTGTTTTTGCCAATTCTCGGCAATCTGTCTGACCATGTGGGTCGCCGCCCCGTGCTGCTTATCGGCATTGCCGCCTTGTTTGTAGATTACCTGATCATGGGGTTTGCCGCCAGCTTTGCGCTTCTTTTTATCGGTCGGCTGGTGGCGGGCATTGCCGGCGCAACCGTTGCCACCGCCACCTCCTATATTGCCGACATTAGCGCCCCCGAAGACCGGGCCAAAAACTTTGGCATCATGGGGGCGACTTTCGGTATCGGGTTCATCGTCGGCCCGGCCCTTGGCGGCCTTCTCGGCGCCATCGACATCCGCTTGCCATTCTTTGCGGCCGCAGGGTTTGCCTGCCTGAATTTTTTGTTCGGCTTGTTTTTATTGCCAGAATCCCTATTGCCCGAAAAACGCCGAGCCTTTACATGGCAGCGTGCCAACCCGTTCAAAGCCCTGAAGCACGCAGCGACCGCCCCCGCCCTCAGGCGGCCGGTTTTTGTCGTGTTCTGCATGATGCTCGCAGGCTACGTCTACCCCGCCGTCTGGAGCTTTTACGGCAAAGAGAAATTCGGCTGGGATACGGCGATTATCGGGTTTTCGCTGGCCGGATACGGCCTCGGCGTGGCCTTGGTTCAAGGGGTGCTGATCCGGTATATGCTGCCTAAATGGGGTGAGCGCGGCACGGTGCGCTTTGGCTTGGTCTCTATTATTATCGCCATGCTCGGGGTTGGCTTTGCCATAGATACATGGATGGTTTTTGCCATGATCACAATGGCCGCCTTGGGTGAGGTCGCAGGCCCCGCGATCAACGGCATCCTCTCAAAACGGGTGCCAGATAGCGAACAGGGAGACCTGCAAGGCGTGCTCGGCAGCATCGAATCCCTTGCCGCCATCATCGCCCCGCCGATCTTTGCCGGGTTGTTTCGATTGTTTAGCGACGGGGACGGCCTCTATTTTCCGGGGGCACCGTTTTTATTGGCTGCCACAATCGCGGTGTTGGCGCTGCTGGTGTTCGCAGGGCCGCGGCGATAAGCGGTGGTCGCAGAAGTTCGGACCAGTTGTTAGGACGACTCGGGCTATGAAAATGACGATAAAAAATGACGATGAAAAATGACGATAAGAACCGGTATTCGAACCCGTTTAAGGCGCGTGTAGCGCCGGGGGCGATCAGCGAGGAACTGACGCTGGCGGCGTTGTTGACCAAGCACGGCAAGCAGCAATATGCCTATGCAACGCGGCTTTCTGTATTTGGTGGCCATAGTGGATTGGGCTACCCGCAAGGTGCTGACATGGCGGTTGAGCACGTCATTGGAGGTCGGGTTTTGCATTGGATCCTTGCCGGCGGCCGTGGCCTCGGCTTTGCCTCGGCGGGCCTTGCCTGAACGCTGGCTATTGTGCCGGCAGCAACCGTGTGATGCCAGCCGCAGCCCCGCGCGCGATTGCCGGGTCCAGCGTCATCGGGATGTATTCCGAGCGCCGCCAGATCACCGACAGGTCATCATAATAGCGCGACAAAAAGTGGCCGCTTTGGCCGGTGGCAGCGATATAGACAGAGTTATCGGGGTTATCAAAATCAACCACCATACGAAAGCCGGCGGCGTTTATGTTGGTATAGGGGGCCGACCCCGTGCCACGGGTTTGCCCGCGCATCAGGGTGTTGTCGCCGCCGGCGGTTTCCTGCCAGATATTGGCAAACCACGCCACAACCGGAATTTTACCCAAGGTTTTGTTCTCTTGAAACGCCATATGCGCATTGCCCCAGCGCCAGCGGTTTATGTCACTGCCATAGGCGCGCACCAACTCGCGCAGCGCGTCATCCAGCGCTACCGAGGCGATCTGCCGGCAGGTTTCGGTTTCAAGGCTCGGGCCGACATCGCACCATGCCGCGGCCCCGTCAATATTGCGAAACACCCGTTCGATGAATAGCGGGTTCACGCGGGTCAGATCCCCCGAAAGCTGGCCAAGGTCATCCGATATCAGCCGCCGTTGCAAGGCCCGCACCCATGCGGCATAGATCAGCGGTTCGGGGTCGTGTTGGCCCATTTCACCGTTCCATTTTGAAAGTAGGCCAAGCGCTTCGCGCCGCCGCGCGCGCTGGGTGCCGGGGGCGGCATCCTGGTCGCCGAACCACAGGTCTTGGCCGATCAGCGGCAGCAGGATGCGGGCCGAGATCGACACCGTATCGGTTTGAATGGCGGTAAAGCTGCTTTGGGTATGAAACTGGCGCGCGTTCAGCAGGTTGGTGGCGCGGATAATGCGCTGGGTATCGCCCCAGTCAAAGCTGAAATTTCGCGGAAATTCACCGGTTGGCAGCGCGTTGTTGGTGTTGACCAGCACCCCGCTTTCGGGGTTTTCAACAAACGGGTTTTCGGCGAACGGAAAATACCCCTGCCAGCTGTTGACCTGCAACCAACCTTGTGCCGGAATGCGACCCTTGGTTTGGTTTCCAGCATCGCGTCGTGGCACCCGACCAGCGGTTACAATCGCGATGTTCTCGCGGTCGGCAAGGGTTACGTTATAAGAGGGCGCAACCATGTTTTTAAGCGCGGTTCTGGCGCTGGTGGTCGATTTTGCCTTCATCAGGTCCATCACCGCCTGCACGCTGCGGTCGTTTTCTTCCAACCCTGTCCATGCCAGCGAAAACACATGGCCCTCGGGGCGAATTTGCGCAATACCAAAGCTGTTGCCGGGTATGACAGGGCGGCCACTGGCCCAGCGCAGCTCACGGGTTACCGGTGGCTGGCCCTTGACCGGTATTACCGTTGCGCGGGTGTCAAAGGGTATGGCCCCGTCTTCGGTCAGATACTCGCCGGTGTTTTGCGGGTTTAGCCGCTCAAGATACAGGTCTTGGTCATCAAGATAGCTGGCGGTCAGGCCCCAGCTTAAACTGTCACTCCGCCCGATCAGCACCGCCGGAATGCCGGGGATTGTCGCGCCAATAACGCCACCGCTTTGCAGCTCCAGCCGTGCCAGCATCCACACCCCGGGCGCGGTTAGCCCCAAATGCGGGTCATTGGCCATAAGCGTGCCGCCACTGGCCGAGCGCGCCCCCGACGCTGCGAAAGCGTTTGACGCGCCGGCCAGACCAACGGGGGCAACGGGGCTTAACATTGGCGCCGGCGCCACCGAGGCCATGTTTAACCTTGCCTCGGGGAACAGCGCGGTAAACGAAGGCACATTGGTTGACGGCACCGCCGGTGCATCAGGCAGAATATCGGCAATCCGCTCTGGCGGTATGCGAAACGAGAGCTTGGCGCGCAGCACTTCCAAACTCGCTTTGTCGGTCATCCGCAGGGCCATCAGCTTGATCAGGGCAATGCTGTCAGCCGGTCCCCACGGCGCGATGGCGTTATCGTATAAAAAGAATTCGGGCGCGCCGCGACCAAGGGCCTCTTGGCGCACGGTTGAAACCCACGCATTGACCCCCGCCGAATAGGCGTTCAGCAATGCCAATGTTTCAGGGGTTTGGAAAGCGACCGCGCGTTGCGAGATACCGTAAATATCGAGCGCGCGCATCAGCGCGTCGGTTTCCAGTGTTTCGGGGCCGAACATCTCTGAAAGCCGCCCTTGCACGGTGCGCCGCATCAGCTCCATCTGCCAAAGCCGGTCCTGGGCGTGGGCAAAGCCGAGGCCGAACATCACATCGGCGTCGTTTTGGCCAAAAATATGCGGCACCGCGTAGCTGTCGCGCACAATTTCAACCGGTCCGCTAACCGCCGCGCCAACATAGGTGCGGTTATAATCGGGCAGCGAGCGCGCGGCCAGATAATAAACCAGCCCCGCCGCGATGGCCGCGACAACAAGCAGTGTCACAAAACCACCGAATATCCAGCGAAAAAGCTTGGTCATGTTGCGAGAATCCGATCCTTACTTGACCTTGCGCTGATAGCAGGCCATTTGAATAGGGGCAATATAGGAGGCCAACACAATGACGAAACCTGTGACGAAACTGGCGTTTTTAGGCTTGGGCGTAATGGGCTACCCGATGGCGGGTCATTTGGCAGCAGCCGGATACGAAGTGTGCGTTTACAACCGCACCACCGCCAAGGCCGAGGCATGGGTGGCCGCACATGGCGGCACCATGGCCACCACCCCGCGCGTAGCCGCAAAGGGCGCCGAGATCGTGTTCGCCTGCGTTGGCAATGACGACGATTTGCGCTCGGTGGTGCTCGGGGATGACGGCGCGCTGGCCGGCATGGCTGCCGGCACGATCTTTGTTGACCACACCACCGCGTCTGCCGATGTAACCCGCGCGCTGTTTGCGCTGGCGGCGGCCAAAGACATTGCCTTTGTCGACGCGCCGGTGTCAGGCGGGCAGGCAGGGGCCGAAACCGGCGTGCTGACGGTGATGTGTGGCGGTGATGAACCCGCTTTTGCGCAGGCCGAACCGGTGATCGCCGCCTTTGCGCGCTCATGTCGGTTTATGGGGCCAAGTGGTGCGGGGCAGCTGACCAAGATGGTAAACCAGATCTGCATTGCGGGCCTGATGCAAGGGTTGTCTGAAGGCCTGCATTTCGCCCAAAAAGCGGGGCTGGATGGCGCGGCGGTGGTCGATGTTATCTCGAAAGGCGCAGCGGGCAGCTGGCAGATGGAAAACCGCTATAAAACCATGCTGGCTGATGAGTTCGATTTCGGGTTCGCTGTCGACTGGATGCGCAAGGATCTGGGCATCTGTCTGTCAGAGGCCGAAAACAACGGCGCCAGCCTGCCGGGCACCGCGACCATCGACCAGTATTATAAAGATGTCCAAAACATGGGCGGGGCGCGCTGGGATACCAGCAGCCTGATCCGGCGTTTACGGGTGTTGGATAAACGCTAACCAAACAGACCGCCGAGGCGCAGCCGAGGCCACGGCCGTCGGCAAACACTGTTCAGCTTGCTGATAAAGTGCCTTGGCCGACGGGGGCTTTAGCCTCCGAGAGGTCAAGGCAATGCCGGCACTGCCGGACAGCCCCGGGCGCGCGCCTCCTCGGCGACCCTGCGGGCCACCTCGTCGGCGCGGGTTGTGCAAAAGCACAACCGGTCTTAACGGATAAGCCGTGAATATTTTGCGCCCTCCAGGCTGGCCCCCGCCAGAAACCCGCGTTGGCCAAACACAATGCCAAGGATTGGTTTGTTCGAGGTGGTCGAGGATAGCCCGATACTGCCGCCGTCTTCCTGTAAGGCATATTCGGCATCGACCCCGAGCTCGAACCCGTCACTGCTGCGGAATTTGCGCAGCACGTCGGTGGTCATGAAAAACAACACCTGCCGCGATTGCTGCGCCCCGAATTGCAGCCCGAACGAGGCCGAGGCAAACGAGTAATAATCAACCGTTGCGCCGCCGATCAGCAGCGCGCCCTCACCGTATGAACCACCCAGAAACACCCCGGCTTTGGTGACATTCGGGATCACCAGCATACCCGCTGCCCGCTGGGCGAATTGGCGCGAGCCGGGAAAGGTCGCATACATTTCCTCAAGCGCGTCTTGCACAAAGCCGTCGATCTGCGGGGCGGTGCCGGTAATTTTGCCGCTTCCGGCGGCGCAGCCCGCCAAAGCCAGCGTGCTGGTGGCCAAAAAGCCGCGTCGCGTCAGGTTTTTCATGGGGTTCTCCTGCTAAATACTGCCGATATCCGGTCTGGTGCCGGTTGGTGTATGTTTAGCATGGCACCACAATATGTGCTAGAGGGCGCCAAAATATAGGCGTTACTCCGCCAAAAGCGCCGCCACGCGGGGGGCGAAATAGCTTAACACCCCGTCACAGCCCGCGCGTTTGAAGGCCATCAGCGATTCAAGCATCGCTTTCTCCTCGTCGATCCAGCCATTGCCGCCCGCCGCCATGATCATCGCGTATTCGCCCGATACCTGATAGGCAAATGTTGGCACGCTGAATTCTGCCTTGACCCGCTGGCAAATATCCAGATACGGCATCCCGGGTTTGACCATCACCATATCGGCGCCCTCATCAATATCACGCGCCACCTCGCGCAGGGCCTCATCACTGTTGCGCGCGTCTATCTGATAGGTTTTTTTATCACCCTTCAGCGCGCCGGTGGCGCCAACGGCATCGCGAAACGGGCCGTAAAACGCGCTGGCGAACTTGGCTGAATAGGCCATGATCGCCACATCGCTAAAATCGTGGCTTTCCAGCGCTTGCCTGATAATCCCGATCCGGCCATCCATCATATCTGACGGCCCCAAAATATCGGCCCCGCTTTCGGCCTGCACCAGCGCCTGCTTTTCCAGTGCCATCAGGGTTTCGTCATTCACGATCACCCCGTCGCGCACAAAACCGTCATGGCCGTCAGAATTATAGGGGTCAAGCGCCACATCCAGCATAATGCCAATACCCGGCACCGCCGCCTTGATCGCCCGCGTCGCGCGGTTGACCAGATTATCGGGGTTAAAGGCTTCCGAACATTCAGGGTTTTTATCCTTGGCCTCGGTATAGGGAAACAGCGCAAGGCACGGAATGCCGAGCGCCGCGGCCTCGGTTGCCGCCTTTACCGCCGCATCAACCGACAGCCGGTTCACGCCGGGCATGCTGGCCACCGGCTCGACCAAGCCCTCGCCCTCACGCACGAATATCGGCCAAATCAGGTCATCGACCGTCAGCGTGTTTTCAGCGACCATATCGCGCAGCCAGCCCTCGCGGCGCAGACGGCGAGAACGGTTCAGCGGAAAGGGGGCAAGCGGGCTGTGCATGATTTATCCTCTAATTTGGCTTCCTTACTGCTTTGCCACAAAGCCCCGCCCCGGCTCAAGCAAAATCACACCAACAAGCGGTTGCAATTTGGCGATAACCTCTTAAATTGGCGCTCTCGCAATCGGAGTTTTCATGGCCGACTTCAGCCTGATAGAAACCACCAGCTTCTGGAATATATGGTATTGGATCATCACCGTGGTCGCCTGGTCTATGACCGCGCACTGGACCATGGGCGTGCCCTATGACGCCATTCGCCAAGCCGACCGCAAAGGCGGCGATTTTGCCGAGCATTGCGACCTGCAAGCCCATATAAACGCCCGCCGCCTGATCTATTACTTTGATCGTGGCGGCCCTTATTTTATTGCCTTTGTCGGGTTTATGCTGGCCCTTATCGGCGGTTGGGGGTTTTATCAGGGGTATGAGCTGGCGCAGGCGGTATTGTTGCTGGCAGCACCGTTGCTGTTCACCTCGGTTTTTTCGGTCAAGCTTGCCTATCGCATCCAATCCGAGGCCCTGCAGGGCGAAGACCTGCGCAAAGCCCTGCGCCGGCGGCGCATATGGAATCAATTCATCGGCATGACGGCGATTGTGCTAACCGCGATGATGGCGGTTTATCACTATATTCTGATCAACAACTATTTTATGCCCACCGGCGCGTTTTACCCTGTCTCGCCATGAAGCAACCATTGCCGAATAGCCGCGTGCTGGTTGGTGGCGCGCCTGCGGGCTATGATGCCCGTGTTCTGGCCGACACCGTTGCCCGCGCCGCTGGCCCCGTGCTGTGCATTCTGCGCGACGACCGCCAGCTTGACGCCATGCGCGATGCGCTGCGGTTTTTCGCGCCAGACCTGCCGGTGTTTTCGTTTCCGGCGTGGGATTGCCTTGCCTATGACCGCCTTTCGCCCAATGCTGATATCTCGGCGCGCCGCATGGCCTTCCTCGCGTCTTTTCACAGTGGTTGGAGCGGCGCCTGCGCGGTGTTGACAACCATAAATGCTGCCCTGCAAAAACTGCCCAGCCGGCAGGTGGTGGCGGCCTCGGCCTTTACCGCCAGCGTTGGCAAGCAAATCCACACCAAAAAGCTTTACGCCTATCTTGAGCGCGCCGGCTTTTCGCGCGCCCCGACGGTAATGGAGCCCGGCGATTATGCGGTGCGCGGCGGGCTGATAGACATTTACCCCCCCGGCGATACCGGCCCGATCCGGCTTGACCTGTTTGGCGATGTGCTCGACGCCGCCCGCCGGTTTGACCCCGCCACCCAGCGCACCATTGAAAAAATCAAACAAATAGAGCTGGCACCGGTGTCAGAGGTGATCCTCGACGCTGACAGCATCCAGCGTTTCCGCTCGAATTATCGGCATGAATTCGGCGCGGCGGGGCGCGATGATCCGCTTTACGAGGCGGTCTCGGAAGGGCGCAAACATCAGGGCATGGAGCATTGGCTGCCCTATTTTTATGACCACCTTGATACCTTGTTTGATTACATGGGCGCGGCGCCGGTGGTGCTGGTTGAACAGGTGATGGCGCAGGCATCTGCGCGCTGGGATAGCGTGCAAGAGCAATACACAACCCGCAAAGCCGCCCTGGGCGAAAAAACCCGCATGGCGACGGTTTATAAACCGGTGCCGCCGGCGCAGCTATACCTGTCGCCAGAAGCGTTTGATCAGGC
>CAYWXQ010000091.1:0-9004 GCA_964462475.1 uncultured Rhodobacterales bacterium
TCATGGCAAAAGCGGTAAAAAACTCGCGCACCAGCTCGGTGTCAAACGTGCCGATTTTTTGCGCCGTCATCTCCACATCCCAGACCAGAAACGGCCGCCCCGAAAGGTCGAGCGCGGCGCGCACAAGCGTGTCATCCATCGGCAGGTGGCATTCGCCATAACGGTTGATGCCGCGCTTGTCGCCCACCGCCTGCACCAGCGCTTTGCCAAGGGCAATACCCACGTCCTCGACCGTGTGGTGGTCGTCGATGTGCAAATCACCCGTGGCGCGAATTTTCATGTCGATCAGGGCGTGGCGCGAAAGCTGGTCAAGCATGTGGTCAAAAAACCCGATGCCGGTCTGGTTGTCATAAATGCCCGAGCCGTCGAGGTTGATCTCGACGGTGATATCGGTCTCCGCGGTTTTGCGGGTCTGGGTTGCTATGCGCATGGTCGCCTCCGTTTGGGGCGTTATAGCGGGCGCGGGCGGCGGGGGAAAGGGGCAACAAGCGCAAGGCTTCAGCGCGGCGCGGGCCTGACCGTGCCGCCAACGCCACCCTGAACGCGCCGCTTTTGCCGAGCGAAGCGAGGCTCGGTCCGGCTTGGCGGGGGCTTTGCGCAGCAAAGTTATTGCCAAGCCGGAACCATGGCCGGCGCAAACGGTGGGCGTTGGCGTTGGAGGCAACCGTCGGATCCGCCGTTCCGGCGGCGTTTTCAGCAAGCTGAAAATCGGCTGCGGCGCTGTGGCCTCGCTGCGCTCGGGAGCCTTGCATGACATTCGTCATGCGCGCACAATCAGGCGTTAGAGCGCGCGCTTAAAACGGGGGCTTGTGCCATGCGGACAGGTTATTCAGCCCTGTGCAAATGTGGTCAAAAGCCTCTGCCGCGCGGGCTGAGTGGTGGCGGGCATGCAGGTGGCCGTGCATCAGGCCCGGCTCTTCCATCAACACGCTTTCACCGCCGGAAAACATATGTAGCGTATTATAAAGCACGCCTTCATCGCGGATCGGATCGCAATCGGCCACCGAAATATAGCTAGGCGGCAGGTCGTTGAAATCGTCGCCCAACAGCGGAAAGTAATCGGGCGTGGCGGGGCGCGGTTGCCCGCTTAGGCGAAGGGTCTCGAAATCGACAATCGCTTCGGCGGTCAAAATCGGGGCCTCGGCGTGTTCGCGAAAACTTTCATGCTCGCCGGGCACGTCCAGCCATGGATAGATCAGCATTTGGCCATGCACCTTGTCGCGGCGCGCCATGGTGGCGCTGGCGGCCAGCGTGGCGCCGGCGCTGTCGCCAGACAGGATGATCTTTTCATCCAGCGCATCGACCACCGCCAGCGCATCGTCAAAATGCGCCGGAAACGGGTGTTCGGGCGTCAGCCGGTAATCGACCGCCAAAACATCCAGCCCGGTTTTGGCGCAAATCTCCATACAAATCGCATGGTGGCTTTCCAGATTGCCGATCGCAAAACCGCCGCCGTGAAAGTAGACCACCAGCGCATCGGGGGCTGCGCCGGTATAGCGCCGGGTGGGCACGCCACCGATTCGGGCGTTGGTAAACGCGATATCGGGTAATTCAGGCTGAATGGCGGCGCAAAACCCCAGATAGGCGCGACGAATATTTGCAAGATCAGGGTTTTCGGGCATAAAGCTGGCATTATAGGCCAGATAATCGTGAATTTCACGGTCTAGCAGGGCGGTATAATCTGGTTTTTTCATGGTCTTCCCTTTGATTCTATTGCCAATATGCAGAAACATTCCAGTTTTTGGAAGTTTTTTGTTTTCAACCCTTGACCTTCCATAGACTGGAACCCCTAAATGAGAGCCAGCCAAAAAAACAAATGGAGTGAAATCAATGGATGATTTTAACAAGAGTGGCAGCGTCGAATTCCCGGTGATCGGGATGAATTGCGGCGGCTGCGCTAAAAAGGTAAAGCGGAACCTGGAGGAGGTTGACGGCGTGGTTAGCGCCGACGTTAGCCACACCGAGCGCCGCGCGGTGGTTGAATTTGACCCCGCCAAAACCGATGTGGAGGCATTGAAAGATGTTGTCACCGGTTTGAATTACAAGGTTGAAATCGGGGTTGATACCGCCGAGTTTCCGGTGATCGGCATGACCTGCGGCGGCTGTGCCAAAAAGGTAAAAAAGGCGCTGGAAGAGGTGGGCGGGGTCGAAAATGCCGATGTCAGCCATGAAGACAGCAAAGCCGTTATCACTTATAACAACGGTAAAACCGACGCAAAGGCCCTGAAGGCCGTTGTCATCGGGCTTGATTACAAGGTTGAGGCCGAGGAAGAACAGCCCGCAAACCCGCCAGCCCAAGCGGTTGAAACCACCGAGTTTCCGGTGATCGGCATGAATTGTGGCGGCTGCGCCAAAAAGGTCACCAAAGCGCTGGAAGCGGTTGACGGTGTCGCCAATGCAGCGGTCAGCCACCCCGACAGCAAGGCCGTGATCGGCTTTGACCCGGCGCGCACCAGTATTGAGGCGCTGAAAGCCGTGGTAACCGACCTGAACTATAAAGTTGAAGCCCCCAAAGAAGGGGTCGCCGAGCTTGATGTTTACGGCATGACCTGCGGCCATTGCTCCAAAACCGTAACCGAAGGGTTATTGGCAGTTGACGGCGTAACCAGCGCCGATGTCAGCCACGAAGACAACAAGGCCGTGGTCGAATTTGACCCCGCCAAAACCAATACCGACGCGCTTAAAGCCGCGGTGCTGGCGATGGATTACAAACTGGAACCTGAAGCAGAGACCAAAGCCGAAGCGGCCCCCGCCCCCGCCCCCGCGCCTGAAGCCGCGCCAGAAACCACGCCCGTGCCCGAAATCAAGTTCGCTGGCGATTTCAAGGTCAACATCACCGGCATGACGTGCTCAAGCTGTGCTGGCCGCATTGAAACCGCGCTAAATGACGCCGAGGGCATCGATACTGCCAGCGTTAATCTGGCGCTTGAAAATGCCACCATCAGCTTTGATCCTGCAAAAATCAGCCCCGAAGAGATTAAAAAAATCGTCGCCGATACGGGGTATGGTGCCGAAGAGATCAAAAAACCGGGCATGGGGGGCGAAACGACGCTCGATATCACCGGCATGACCTGCTCGTCTTGCGCGGGCCGGATTGAAGCCGCGCTTAACGTGGCCACCGGCGTTAAGCAGGCCAGCGTTAATCTGGCGATCGAAACCGCCGCTATCAGCTTTGACCCCACCCTGACCAGCGCGCAAGCCTTGGTGAAAGTGGTTGAAGAGGCAGGTTACGGTGCCAAGATCAAGGATGATGCCGACGACGATGATTCCGCCGAAAAAGCGCGGCTGAAAAAGCTGAAATATACGCTGATCTTCTCGACCCTGCTAACTATTCCGCTGGTTGCGGCGATGGTTTCTGTTTCGTTCAACCTTGGCTTCGAAGTGTCGCCGTGGATTGAGGTATTGCTGGCAACACCGGTGCAGTTTTATGTCGGGTCGCGTTATTACGTCGGGGCGTGGCATGCACTTAAGGCCAAGGCCGGCAATATGGACCTGCTGGTGGCCATGGGCACCACGGCGGCATATTTCTACAGCCTGTGGCTGGTCGTTACGCTGGGTAGCGAGGCTACTGGTCTGCTTTACTTTGAAGCCTCGACGGTGGTTATCACCCTCGTATTGCTGGGTAAATACGTTGAGACCAAGGCCAAGCGCTCGGCCAGTTCGGCCCTGCGCGACCTGTTGGGCCTGCGCCCGACCAGTGCCACCATCATCACCGATGCCGGCGAGGTTGTAATGCCGGTCGAGCAGGTTCAGGTTGGCGATATTGCCCTGCTGCGCCCGGGTGGCCGGGTGCCGGTTGACGGCCTGATCGTTGAAGGCGAAAGCGAGCTTGACGAAGCGCTTATTACCGGTGAATCCATGCCGGTATTGCGGGTGGTCGGTGACGAGGTCATCGCCGGGGCCATCAATGGCGGCGGGGTGCTTAAAATTCAAACCTCGCGGGTGGGTGAAGACACCACCTTGGCCAAAGTGGCAAATATGGTCGAGCAGGCACAGGTTGGCAAAGCGCCGATCCAGAAGCTGGTTGATACCATTTCGTCGATTTTCGTGCCGATTATCATCTTGCTGTCCGCGCTTACCTTCGGGGTTTGGTATGCTACCGGTTTCGGGTTTGAAACCGCGATCGTTGCCGCCATTTCGGTGCTGGTTATTGCCTGCCCCTGTGCGCTGGGTCTGGCAACGCCAACCGCACTGGTTGCGGGCACCGGTTCGGGCGCCAAGGCCGGTATTTTGATCCGTGATATCATTACGCTTGAGCGGGCCAAAGGCATCGACACCGTGGTGTTTGACAAAACCGGCACCCTGACCATCGGCAAGCCGAGCGTTGCCGCCATTCACACCTTTGAAGGCGACGAAACTTCGCTTTTGGCATTGGGTGCGGCGGTGCAGTCGGGGTCTGAACACCCGCTGGGCAAGGCGATTGTTGCCGAGGCCGAAACCCGCGGCATTACCCCGCTGGAAGCCAAAGACGCCAAAGCGACGGCGGGCGAAGGCATCGAGGTAACGGTTGATGGCGAGCTTGTGCGCATGGGTCGTGGCCGCTTTGCGGTGACCAAAATGGACCCGGCACAAGAAAAGCTGGCGCTGAAAATGCGTGACGGTGGCCGCACGGTTGTGTGGTTGGCCAAAGCCGGTAAACCTGTCGGGCTGGTTGCCTATACCGACCCTGTGCGCCCCGAGGCCAAAGAGGCCATCGAGCTGCTGCACGGGCGTGGTGTTGCCTGTTACCTGATGACCGGTGACAATGCCGAAACCGCGGCCAAAGTGGCAGCTGAGCTGGGCATTGACCGCGTGATCGCCGATATGCGCCCCGAAGACAAGGCCCGCGAAGTTGCGGCGCTGGGGGCCGAGGGCAAGCATGTGGCAATGGTGGGTGACGGGGTTAATGACGCCCCTGCGCTGGCCGAAGCCACGCTCGGGATCGCCATGGGTGGCGGCGCCGACGTTGCGATCGAAACCGCCGGTTTTGTGCTAATGCGCAACGACCCGCGGCTGGTGAGCGCCGCGCTTGATGTGTCGTTCAAAACCGCCAGCAAGATCCGGCAAAACCTGTTCTGGGCATTCGCCTATAACACCATCGGTATTCCGATTGCCGCCTTTGGCTACCTTGATCCGGCGATTGCCGGTGCGGCGATGGCGTTTAGCTCGGTATTCGTGGTCGGTAACTCGATCTTGTTGAAACGCTGGAAACCGGAGATCAAAGAATGAATATCGGAGACGCATCGACCCAAAGCGGGCTGCCGGCCAAGACTATCCGCTATTATGAGGATATCGGGCTGGTAAACCCCGGGCGCGGCCAAAACGGCTATCGCCGGTTTTCAACCAAAGATCTGCACAAACTCGCGTTTGTGCAGAGGGCCCGCAGCCTCGGGTTTTCGATTGAGGAATGTCGGGCGCTGTTGTCGCTATATGATGATAGGGAGCGGGCCAGTGCCGATGTGAAAATATTGGCCCACACCCACCTTGCGCAGATCGAGGATAAAATTATAGGCTTGCAGGCGATGCAAAAAACATTATCAGAGTTGGTGAGCAAGTGCCAAGGTGATGATCGCCCTGATTGTCCTATCCTTGATGGGCTGTCCGGCGCAAGGTGATGGAGAGTAAGGATGAAGAAAACGGTAATCTGGATTGTGGTTTTTGTCGGGGTTATCGGCGCAGGCGTGTGGATATCGCAGCAAAAACCGGTTAGCAGCCCAGCCACTGGCGGTGAGATTATAGTGCCGCAATTCAGTGTTCTGGCCGCCGAGGGTGAAGTGATATTTAACGGCACCTGCGCTGCCTGCCACGGGGAGAACCTGGCGGGCACCGAAAACGGGCCTTCGTTGCTAAACCCTTATTACCGGCCGGCGCATCACTCGGATTACGCCATCGTCAGCGCGGTGCGCAATGGTGTGAACCCGCATCACTGGAACTTTGGCCCGATGCCGCCGCTAGACCAGATTACCAGCGACGATCTGACCCGGGTGATCGCCTATATCCGCGAGATCCAGCGGGCCAACGGGTTGAAATAGCGGTGGGTGCACCCCGCCACCCTGCATAACGCCGAATACCCGCGCGGGCCTGTTCTTTGGACAGGCCCGTTTTTTTTAGGGCAGAATTTTCTTGCGTTATAACTGAACATATGTTCAGTTATAAAAAACGCCGGAGGTCCCATGTTTACCGCATCAATGAATTTCGCCCTTGGTGAAGATATAGAAGCGCTGCGCGATATGGTGCACCGCTGGGCGCAAACGCGTATTGCCCCGATGGCCGCCGACATTGACGCCAGCAACAGTTTTCCGCCTGAACTATGGCGCGAAATGGGCGATCTTGGCCTGCTCGGGGTTACGGTGCCCGAAAAGTTCGGCGGCGCGGGCATGGGGTATCTGGCCCATACGGTGGTGGTTGAGGAGCTGGCGCGGGCCAGCGCCTCGGTCAGCCTGTCATATGGGGCGCATTCCAACCTGTGCGTTAACCAGATCACGCTTAACGGGTCAGCGGTGCAAAAAGCAAAATACCTGCCGGGGCTGGTTTCAGGCACCCATGTCGGCGCGTTGGCAATGAGCGAGGCGGGCGCGGGTTCAGACGTGGTTTCAATGCAGCTGCGGGCCGACAAAAAGAACGACCGCTACATTCTAAACGGCACCAAATACTGGATCACCAACGGCCCCGACGCCGACACGCTGGTGGTTTACGCCAAAACCGACCCCGACGCCGGCGCGCGCGGCATGACCGCGTTTATCATCGAGAAATCCATGCAGGGTTTCAGCACCAGTGCGCATTTTGACAAGCTCGGCATGCGCGGCTCCAACACCGCCGAGCTGGTATTCGAAAACGTCGAAGTGCCGTTTGAAAACGTGCTGGGAGAGGAGGGCCGCGGCGTAAATGTGCTGATGAGCGGCCTTGACTATGAGCGCGTGGTGCTTAGCGGCATCGGGGTTGGGTTGATGCACGCGGTGCTTGACCACATCATGCCCTATATGCACGAACGCAAACAGTTCGGCCAAAAAATCGGTGATTTCCAGCTGATGCAGGGTAAAATCGCCGATATATATGCGGCCATGAACTCGGCCCGCGCCTATGTTTATGCGGTGGCGGGGTCGTGCGACCGTGGCGAGGTCACGCGCCAAGACGCGGCGGGTTGTGTGCTCTATGCGTCTGAAAAGGCGATGGAGGTGGCAACGCAAGGCGTGCAGGCGATGGGTGGTGCGGGCTATATGAGCGACAGCCCCTTGAGTAGAATAATGCGCGACGCCAAGCTGATGGAGATCGGCGCGGGGACCAGCGAAATCAGGCGGATGCTGATCGGGCGCGAATTGATGAAGGTGACGGGATGAGCCGGATAAGCTCGACCGTTCAGGCCGGTTCCGCCGAATTTATCGCAAACGAGGCAGCGCTGGGTGCGGCGCTCGAAAGCGTGGCAACGGTTGCAGCGCAGGCGGCAATGGGCGGCACTGATGGCGCGCGCAAGCGCCACCTCGCGCGCGGTAAAATGCTGCCGCGTGACCGTGTGGCGGGGTTGCTGGATGCGGGGTCTCCGTTCTTGGAAATTGGGGCGCTGGCGGCACATGGCATGTATGGCGGCGCTTCGCCAAGTGCCGGTCTGATCGCCGGTATCGGGCTGGTGCATGGCCGCGAGGTAATGGTGGTGTGCAATGATGCCACCGTCAAGGGCGGCACCTATTACCCGATAACGGTCAAAAAACACCTGCGCGCCCAGGAGATCGCCGAGGAAAACGCGCTGCCCTGTGTGTATCTGGTTGATAGCGGCGGGGCCAACCTGCCCAATCAGGACGAGGTCTTCCCCGACCGCGACCATTTTGGGCGGATATTTTATAATCAGGCACGGATGTCGGCCAAGGGGATTGCGCAGATCGCGGTGGTGATGGGGTCTTGCACGGCGGGCGGGGCCTATGTGCCGGCGATGTCTGATGTTTCGATCATTGTGAAGGAGCAGGGCACGATCTTTCTGGCGGGGCCGCCATTGGTCAAGGCCGCAACGGGCGAGGTGGTTTCGGCCGAGGAACTGGGCGGCGGCGATGTGCACACCAGGCTTTCGGGTGTGGCCGATTATCTGGCAGAGGATGACGGGCATGCGCTGGCGCTGGCCCGCCAGTGTGTTGCCGCGCTCAACCGACCCAAGGGGGCCGGCATCGCGCGGCAACGGGCGGTGCGCCCGGAGCATACCCCGGAGGAGATGCTGGGCGTGATCCCGGCCGACCCCAAGGTGCCGTATGACATTCGCGAGGTGATAGCGCGCATTGTGGATGGTTCTGAGTTTGATGAATTCAAGGCGCGGTTTGGCACCACGCTGGTTTGTGGTTTTGCCCATATCGAGGGCATGCCGGTGGGGGTGATCGCCAATAACGGCGTCTTGTTCAGCGAAAGTGCTGTAAAGGGCGCGCATTTTGTCGAGCTTTGCTGCCAGCGCAAAATCCCGCTGCTGTTTTTGCAAAATATCACCGGTTTTATGGTCGGGCAAAAATACGAGGCCGAGGGAATTGCCCGCCACGGGGCCAAGCTGGTAACGGCGGTGGCCTGTGCCAATGTGCCCAAGGTGACCGTTCTGGTTGGCGGCTCGTTCGGCGCGGGTAATTACGGCATGTCGGGGCGGGCGTATAGCCCTAGGTTTTTGTGGACATGGCCCAACAGCCGGATTTCGGTGATGGGCGGTGAACAGGCGGCAGGGGTGCTGGCTACGGTAAAACGCGACGCGATCGAGCGCGATGGCGGCAGTTGGTCTGCCGAGGAAGAGGCGGCCTTCAAGGCACCAACACTCGATATGTTCGAGCAGCAATCCCACCCGCTTTATGCCACCGCGCGGTTGTGGGATGACGGCATTATCGACCCGCGCAAAACCCGCGAGGTGGTGGCGATGTCACTGCGCGCGGCGTTGAATGCCGAGATAGAGGAAACACGTTTTGGCGTGTTTAGGATGTGAGGGAAAATGCCAAATTGGGATAAGAAACGGATCGACTGGTATGTTGAGAATTTTGGTGAAGATATCTCCAATTCATGGGTGATT
>CAYWXQ010000092.1:0-1215 GCA_964462475.1 uncultured Rhodobacterales bacterium
GACAACAATGTCGATCAGGCGCTTCGTGCCCTGAAGAAAAAGCTCCAACGTGAAGGCGTTTTCCGTGAAATGAAGCTCAAGCAACATTTCGAGAAGCCTTCCATCCGCAAAGCCCGTGAAAAGGCCGAAGCGGTTCGGCGCGCCCGTAAACTCGCACGCAAGAAATTGCAACGTGAGGGGATGCTCTGATTTCGGAGTTGAATCGTTAAGTAGTTATTAACCCTCGCTGGCAACTGCGGGGGTTATTTTTTGGAGGAATACCGCTATGAGCAAAACCGACGGCTACAGAATATATGTGATCGGCGACATCCACGGGTGTCTGGCCGCGCTGGAGACGATGCAGGCACGCATTGCCGCCGACCTTGTGGCGCACCCCTACCCCAAGCCGCTGGTGATATATCTGGGTGATTACATGGATCGCGGGCCGCAGTGCCGCGGGGTGCTTGAAAACCTGATGGCGGCCAGCACGCCGGCGCTGCCAGCGCGGTTTTTGTATGGCAACCACGACAACTATATCAAACTGTTTTTGCAAGACCCGACCGGCATGCACAATTGCCGCTTTCACTGGCTAGACCCGGTGATGGGCGGCAACGTGACGCTTGCAAGTTTTGGCGTGCCGGACGCCACCCCCGAACGCGCCGAGGAAATGCGCGACAAGTTTGCGGCGGCGATCCCGCAACCGCACTATGACTGGCTGCAAGCCTGTGACCGCTTCGTGCATATTGGCGGTTATTTTTTCACCCATGCCGGGGTGGACCCGACCCGCGCGCTAAATGACCAGACCGAGTATGACCTGATGTGGATCCGCAAACCCTTCCTGACGTTCAAAGGCGAATTTGGCGCGGTGGTGGTGCATGGCCACACCCCCGTGCGCGAGGTCGAAAACCACGGCAACCGGATTGCGGTAGATACCGGCGTGGTGTTTGGCCGCAAACTTTCCTGCCTTGTACTAGAGGATGACGCGCAGGAGGTGCTGGAAGCAGGCGGGCGCATCGCTTGCCCCGTGGGGTTGGGGTAAAAACCTGATGCCTGCAAGCCAAAGGCGCCGCACGCGGTGACGAGGTGGCCCGAAGGGTCGCCGAGGATCCGCGATGCCAGAACTGTCCGGCAGTTCCGGCATTGCTTTGACCTCTGCGGGGCTAAAGCCCCACTCGGCCAAAGCACATTTTTCAGTAAACTGAAAAACCGGCTTGCCGGCGGCCGTGGCCTCGCTAC
>CAYWXQ010000092.1:1315-8977 GCA_964462475.1 uncultured Rhodobacterales bacterium
CGCTACCCGCCCTATATTGCGGTGATAAGGCTATGCCATTGGCGGCTTAGCTCTCGATATGTCTGGCTGCCAGACCCAGCATGATCAGGGCGATGCCGTCAAACAACAGGCTGATGCCAAGGTAAAGCCCGACGAGCACGACGGTTGTGGCCGGGTAGGCAAAGATCATGATCAGCGCCAAGCCAAGCGACAGCACGCCGTTAACGGCCATCCAGCCCCACCCCTTGTGCGGGTATAGCGCCTGCACCAGCGTAAAATTGCCGACCGCATCCATTAGCAGGTAAAGCGCGATAAGCAGCGCCACCGCCATGATGCCGGCCACCGGATTAAACAGCACCAGTATACCGGTAAAGGTAAGCAAAAGCGCTTTTATCCATGACCACGCCGAGCGCCACTTGGTTAAAAATGCAAAATAAAGGCTCAGAACCCCGCCCGCCAGCAGCAACCAGCCAAGAAAGGCGCTGGCAACCAAAGACAGGGCGCTGGGCAGAATAATACCCACAAGCCCGAGCAGCAGCAAAAGCCCGCCGACCAGCAAGCTGTGTTTACGGAATTTTTTGAGAATAGCGCCGTCAAAACCCGCAAGCGAGACGGTGAGCGTTGAAGTGTTTTTCATAGCAAATCTCCTTTCCCTCTATATGTGGGAACGAAAATGCTGCAATGCAATACGTCTGACCAAACACCGGATAAAACACCGGCCACCATTGGGCGCACCCTCTAGTCGGTGCGGTAATTCTGCCCGATATCGTTTTCGCGCACTTCTGATGTAACCACACCCGGCACCTCGGCGAATCGCTTCATGATCGCGCCGGGAAAGAAGGTAGGCTTGATTGCCGCGAATTGCGGAAAATCGTTCAGCACATCCGAGATCGCGGTCGCGCACCACAGTTTGGGCACCGAGCCGCGCTCGATCGCGGCGGCAATCATCGCATCGGCCTGCGCGCGGCTGATTTCAAGCTTTTGCACCTTTACATAATAGCCAAAGCGCGCGTGGTATGAATTGTAGTAAGCGGCGTAGCGCGGGGTTATGCCATATACCACATCATCGCGGCGCGGCAGCTGGCTATGCCTGAAAGACCCCGCCGGATCATAGATAACTTGCTGGGATCCGTTGATAAGCAGCGCCGAATGCTCGCCAAAATCGCTTCGGCCATTGATCACGGTCAGCAGGGTTATCGAAGCCGGTTCGGGGTTAGCCGCGCGCGAAGCGGCGATTTCTGCGGGTAACGCAGTGCCGGCATTGGGGTTAACACAGCCCGATACGATCAGGGTCAGCCCAAGAAGTATTGCTGCCGTTAACGCCCGCATGTTACCCGCCGATCAAGAGTTGAAGATCGCCAGAAACGCCAGCACACCGAGCGAGATACCCGCCAGCCAGATGCCGCCTTTTATAAACCCGTCAAAGGTTTTTTTCTGGTTGCTGATGTCCATCGACCCGTGTTTGTATTCGCTCATGATGTGGCTCCCGTTTTTTGGTTTTGCCTTATGTGCCAGAAAACCACCCCGAGGGGAAGCTTTTTTCAGGCCCTGCGCCACACAAACGCCCCGTCGCCGCGCCGCGCGCGCGTGGCCGCGCCGGTCTGGTGCAGGTGGTTCAGGTGGCCAACCGCCTCAACCAGTGCCAACCCGTATTCGCCATCGCCGATTTGGCGCTTGAAAAGCGGGGTAAAACACTCGGCGGCGGTGCGGGGTTCGGCCAGATGCGCGCATAGGCGTTTTAGCGCCGAATGGTGGTTGTCTATCAGCTGGGTCAGGCGGGTTTTAAGGCCGTAAAATGGCAGTTTATGACCGGGCAATACCAAATGTTGCGGCGCTGCAAATGGCCGTAAACGCTCGCAACTTTCCAGCCATGCGCCCACGGGGTCGGCCTCTGGCTCGGTGGCGTAAACCCCCAGATTTGACGATATACCCGCGATAACCTGATCGCCGGCAATAACCACATCGCTAGACCACAGGGTAATATGGTCGGGCGCGTGGCCCTGCCCCAGCCGCACGGTAAACTGCCGCGCGCCGATCTGCACGCTGTCGCCCTCGTCCAGCCGCCGGAACCCCAGCGGCATTGGCGCCACCACATCGGCAAAGTTGAACGGGCGTTCCGTGCGGCGCTTTTCATAAAAATCGCTATCCATACCGGCGCGGCGATAAAAAGACAGGGTTTCCTCGGGCCAGACCGTTTGCACATCCAGCGTCAGCATCCGGGCAAACAGCCACGCGGTGCGGGTGGTCCACAATTCGGCCCCCTGCGCCGATTGCAGCCAGCCCGCCATGCCCACATGATCAGGGTGGTGGTGGGTCAGGATCACGCGCTTTATCGGCTTGGCCTGTAGCGGCCCGTCGATCAGCGCCCGCCACAAAGCGCGGCCTTTGGCCGAATTCATGCCCGCATCAATCACCGTCCAGCCGTCGCCATCATCCAGCACATATATGTTGACATGGTTTAGCTTCATCGGCAGCGGCAGCCGCAGCCAGTGGATACCGGCGGCGACCTCAACCATTTTCACCCCTTCGGGCGGGGTTTCAAACGGAAATTTTAACTGGCTCATGGGTGCTTTCGTTCTGGTTGGCCCCCACCCTTTAGGCAGGGCGGGGGCGAATGGGCGTTACAGCCCGTCAAGCGTCAGTTTAAGCTTTTCGACCATCTCGTCTATATGGTTTTTACCCGCAATGAACATCGGGGCCAGAATACCGGTATCGCCGGTGAATTTTATGTGCATGCCGTTCCAGAACAGGTCTTTCTGGCATTGGCTACCGCGCGCGCCGGGGCTGCCGTTTGAGTGCAGCTCGATCCCGACCAGCGACCCGATGCCGCGTATATCCTTGACCATCGGGTGGTCGCGCAAGCTGAACGCTGCCGCCAGAAAATAGGGCGACAGCGCGGCGGCCTGCTCGAACAAGCCTTCTTGTTCATAAAGCTCCAGCGAAGCCAGTGCCGCCGCACAGGCCGCCGGATGGCCTGAATAGGTGTAGCCGTGAAAAAACTCAATCGCGCCGGGGGCGGCGTTGTCGGTGATAACCTCGTAAATGCTGTCACGCGCCGCCACCGCCCCCATGGGGATGGAACCGTTGGTCAGCGCTTTGGCCATGGTCATGATATCGGGGGTAACGCCGAACACATCGGCCGCGAATCGCCCGCCGATACGGCCAAAACCGGTGATCACCTCGTCAAAGACCAGCAAAATACCCTGTGCATCGCAGATCTCGCGCAGCCGCTCCAGATACCCCTTTGGCGGGCACAGCACACCGGTTGACCCCGCCACCGGCTCGACAAAACAGGCGGCAATGGTCTGGCCGCCAAAGGTATCAACGGCGCGTTGCAGATCATTGGCCAGCTCAACCCCGCGGCCGTCGGGTTGGCCCTGCACGAACAGTTCTGTTTCGTCCCAGGTGTGGCGCATCATCACGATATTGGGCATGACCGCAGGGAAGGTTTTGCGGTTGTTCACCAAGCCCGATAGCGACACACCGCCAATGTTAACCCCGTGATAAGCGCGCTCGCGCGATACAAAGCGGTGCCGGTCTTGGCCGTTGGCGGCGTGGTAGGCCATCACCATTTTCAGCGCGGTATCCACGGCCTCGGAGCCGGAATTGACAAAGAAAACATGGTTGAACGGTTCTGGCAACAGCCGTGTCAGCTTTTCGGCCAGTGCGAAACTTAGCGGATGACTGGTGCCAAAGGCGGCAACATAGGTCAGCTCTTGCATGGTTTCATGCACGGCTTCCACGATTTTGGGGTGGGCGTGGCCGGCGGGGCTGCAAAACAGACCCGACGAGCCGTCTATTACCTGCCCGCCCTTGTGGGTGGTCATGTAATTGCCGCTGCCCGAAACGATCAGGCGCGGGTCGGCTTTGAACCCCTTGTTGTCGGTGAACGGAATCCAGTATTCCTCAAGCGAGTTTGTGCTGTGATCATAGGCCATGATCGCCCCTTTTTGATAAAGTGCAGAGAACAGAAAGACACGCACTGTGGCGGCTCGCCCTTGACACTAGAGGGCGAATGGCGCTTCCATTACCCCCAGTTTGAAGCTCGATTTAAGTCCAGTTGGGGGCGCGATGCCACTTGCCGAAGACATGTTCTTTCTCGACCCGCATTTTCAGGGGTCGTTGCAAAGCCAGATCCGCCAGATCGTGGCCTCGGCGATCCTGTCTGGCCGGTTTGCGGTGGGCGAAAAACTGCCCTCGTCGCGCAAGCTGGCGGTGCATCTGGGTATATCGCGCATTACCGTCACGCTGGCCTATCACGAGCTGGTGGCGGATGATTATATTTCGGCCAAGGGGCGATCGGGCTATTATGTGTCTGAAACCGCGCCCAGCGTGCCGCTGCCGCCCCTGCCCGGTGAAACCACCGGCGATCTGGTGGATTGGAACGCAGCCCTGCGGCGGCGCTTTGCCGGCGGCAAAACCGTTGAAAAAGAGGTCAACTGGCGGCATTTCCCTTATCCGTTCATTTGTGGCCAGCCTGACCCGACGCTGTTTAACCAGGCCCATTGGCGGCTATGCGCCCTGCAAGCGTTGGGTAAAAAGGAGTTTGACAGCCTGACCTCGGACTATGCCGGCCATGACGACCCCGAGCTGATCAAGTTTATCGCCCGCCACACCCTGCCACGGCGCGGAATTTTGGCGCGGCCCGAGCAGATACTGGTCACGGTCGGGGCGCAAAACGCGATGTGGATGGCGGCGCAACTGTTGCTGGATAGCACCAGCGTGGCGGTGTTTGAAAACCCGGGCTATCACGGTATTCGTGAGGTTTTGCGCCACGCGGGGTGCACCAGTATACCGGTCGAGGTCGACCAAGACGGGTTACCGCCAGCGGCCCTGCCCGATAATCTGGACGTGCTGTTTGCCACCCCCTCGCACCATTGCCCGACCATGGCGACCCTGCCGATGCCGCGGCGCTATGAGCTGCTGCGGCTGGCCCGCGAGCGCGATTTTTTAATCGTCGAGGATGATTACGAGTTTGAAATGGGGTTTTTGAAACCACCCTCGCCCGCGCTTAAATCGCTTGATACCGACGGGCGGGTTATTTATGTCGGCAGCTTCTCCAAAAGCCTGTTTCCGGGGTTGCGGCTGGGCTATATGGTGGCCTCGGAACCGCTGATAGAGCAAGCCCGCGCCCTGCGGCTGGCAACTTTGCGCCACCCGCCGGGGCATATCCAGCGCACTACGGCCTATTTTCTGGGGCTCGGGCATTATGACGCCATGATCAAACGCATGCGCACCGAGTTTCAAAAACGACGGCTGGTGATGGAGCAGGCATTGGCAGGCAGCGCGCTAAACATCGCCGGACGCGCGGCCTTTGGCGGCTCGAATTTCTGGGTCGAGGCCCCCGAGCATATAGACACCGAACAACTGGCGCTGGCGCTGCGCCCCCGCGGTGTGCTGATCGAAACCGGCGGGCCGTTTTTTTATGGCGAAGGTGGCCCGAAAAACTTTTTCCGGCTGGCCTACTCATCAATCAGTCGCGATAAAATTCCCGCAGGGATTGACGAGATCAAAAAAGCTGTCGCAGAGTTTCGAGGCTAAAAGCAGTGCTTGCGGGGTTTGGGTGTATGATGCCGGTTTGTGACGGGTTGGATTTACAGCGAATCTTTGTCGGTTATTTTATCCAGATTTTGCAGATGCATCAGGCCAGGTGGCGGGTTTACTTTTTGCCGATCTTTGGCTCTGTGCTGGTAACGATACGCCTGATATTGGCGGCGTGGCGCAGCCAGATCAACGCCGCAAGCAATAGGCCAAGGCCGGTGGTGCTGTTCAGGTCAAACAGCCACAGCCACAGCGGGGCGCTAAGTGCGGCGACAAGGGCCGCCAGCGATGACATTCTGAAAACAACCGCCGTTACCAGCCAGGTTGCGCAGGCCGCCAAGCCGGTGGCAGGGTCGATCGCCAGCAGGATGCCCAGAAAGGTCGCAACCCCTTTGCCGCCTTTGAAGCGCAGATAGATCGGAAATATGTGGCCAAGAAAGGCACCAAGTGCCGCCACCTGCGCGGCGGTATCACCATAAAGGTAGCGCGCAACCAGCACCGCCACCGCGCCTTTACCGCCATCCAGCAACAGGGTTAAAAGCGCGGCTTTTTTGCTGCCGGTGCGCAGCACATTGGTGGCCCCTATGTTGCCCGAGCCGATTTTGCGCACATCCCCCAGCCCCATAACCCTGCTTACCAACAGCCCGAACGGGATAGAGCCAAGCAGATAGGCGGCAATTAAAATACCCAGCAGCCAAGGCCATGCGGCATCCCACCCGGGCTGGGCACCCCAAAAACGAAACACCGACGGGATCATGCCGGCCCCCAGACCTGCACGCCGGCGACAAAGGTTTTAAGCACCACGCCCTCCATCCGCCGCAGATCATAGGGGGTGTTTTTGGATTTGGAGTGCAGCTTGGCGCGGTTAAGCACAAAGGGTTTATTTGGGTCAAACAACACCAGATCAGCCGGTGCGCCAACGGTAAGCCGCCCCGAATTCAGCCCCAACAGTTTGGCGGGGTTCAGCGACAGGGCCTTGAAAAGTTCGGGCAGGGTTAGATGCCCCGCATGCACCAGTTGCATACAGGCGGGCAGCAGGGTTTCAAGCCCCACAGCCCCGCTGGCGGCTTGTTCAAACGGCAGGCGTTTGCTTTCCTCGTCTTGCGGGGTGTGCATCGAGCAAATGATATCTATCAACCCCGATTGCACGGCTTCAACCACCGCCATCCGGTCATCCTCGGCCCTGAGCGGCGGTTTTAGCTTAAAAAACGTGCGGTAGCCCTCGATATCAAGCTGGTTGAGGGTCAGGTGATGGGCTGAAACACCGGCGGTTACCCGCAGCCCCGCCTTTTTGGCGCGCTCCAGCACTGGCAGCGCGGCTTTGGTGGTAATCTGGTCGGCGTGGTAGCGCCCGCCAGACATCTCCACAAGCGCCATGTCGCGCTCCAGCTGGATGCGCTCGGCCAAGGGTGAAACGGCGGGCAGGCCCATTAATGATGCCAGCGGCCCAGAGGTAGCGCAAGCGCCCTTTGACAGGTTTGGTTCTTGCGGGTGCGCCATAACCAGCGCGCCCAGATCGGCGGCATAGGTGAGCGCGCGGGCCAGCACCTTGGGGTTGGCAACGGGGCGGTCGCCATCGGTGAAAGCGACCGCGCCCGCGTCTTTCAAAAAGCCGATTTCCACCATCTCGGCACCGTTGCGGCCTTTGGTCAGCGCCGCCATTGGCAACACATTAACCTGCACGATATCCGCCGCGCGGCGGTTGAAAAAATCAAGCAGCTCGGGGCTGTCAATGGCGGGGGTGGTGTCGGGGCGGGTGACCATGGTGGTGACCCCGCCCGCCGCCGCCGAAAGCCCCGCCGTGCGAAAGCTTTCTTTGTGGCGCTCGCCGGGTTCGCCGATTTTCACCCCGATGTCGATAATACCGGGGGCGAGGCATTTAGCGCCGCAATCCAGCCCCTTGGCCCCTTCGGGCAATATTTCGGCGATCAGGCCTGCTTCAATGCGAATGCCACCCAAGCGCTCGGTGCCGGTTTCGGGGTCGATCAGGCGGGCATTTACAAGGCTTGTCACGGCGCGGCTCCAAGAATGTTTTTAAGTATCCTATAGGGTTCTTCGGGGTTTTCCAATTGCTGAAAGCGCAGCGGTTGCGGGCGTGGCTGGTTCCAGATGGTGATGGTACCGGGCGGTGTGCCGCTGTTG
>CAYWXQ010000093.1:0-8890 GCA_964462475.1 uncultured Rhodobacterales bacterium
GTGTTGCCTGGGGTAGGGGCGTTCAGGGATGGGATGGACAACCTCGGCCCTCTCCGAGCTTGGCATGCCCTTTACCGACCCGATGGCCGATGGCCCCGCCATTCAGCTGGCCGGGCAGCGGGCGCTGAAAGCGGGCATGACCATGGCCCGCACCCTGCAGCTGGTACGAGATTTCAGGGCGGGTGATACCAAAACACCGATTGTGCTTATGGGCTATTACAATCCGATCTATTCAATGGGGGTAGATCTATTTTTACCCGCGGCCAAGGCGGCTGGCATAGACGGATTGATCGTGGTTGATCTGCCGCCCGAGGAAGACAGTGAGCTGTGTATTCCGGCAGCGGCGGCGGGGATAGATTTTATCCGGCTGACAACGCCAACGACCAACGACAAGCGGCTGCCGAAAGTGATGCAAAACACCGCCGGCTTTATCTATTATGTATCGATCAACGGTATCACCGGCTCGGCCGAGGCCAACGCCGATTTGATCGCCCCCGAGGTCGCGCGGATCACAGCCGCGAGCGATCTGCCGGTGTGTGTTGGCTTCGGAATCAAAACCCCTGAAACCGCGCGGGCGATCGGCGGCATCGCCGACGGGGTGGTCGTTGGCTCGGCTATTGTGCAGCGTATCGGCGCGGGCCAAAGCGTAGCGCAGGTGCTGGGCTTTGTAAAAGAACTGGCCGACGGGGCGCACTCAAAGGTTGCAACCGGCGTTTAACCCGATGCCTGCCGAGGCGCAACAGAAACGCGACACAGACCATGGCCACTACAGGAAAATCGCGTTTCACCATCGTTACCAACCGGGCACAACACCGAAACCGTCTTTGATATAACCACCCGTCAAAGCCAACAATTTGGCTGCCCCTCCAAACAGATAATGGTAGCGTTATTTTACTGGCCACCGCCGTTCAGGCGGTTTGGCGGAAGCGGCGTTGATAATCATATGCTTGCCAGTCAGCCCGGGCCTGCCATTGCTGCTCGGACTGGCGGGCGGCCAGATCGGGGCTGATTTCGGCCTCGTCAAAGCCCGAACGCCGCAACATCGCGTATTGGTCGGCCAGCACATGGCCCTTGGCCCGCAACCGCCCGTGATAGCCGTTGGCCCGCAACCGCTGCGCCAGCGAAAACCCGCGCCCGTCGGAAAACACCGGAAATTCAACCCGTATCAGATCAATCTGGTCGAGCCAGGGCAACAGCGTGGCCGCGTCGGTGTCATTGGCCAGATCAAGCGCTAGCGCGGCTTTTTCGGCCTCGGGCAGGGTGGCGATTTCGGCCGGGGTGTGAAAGCCGAATTGCCAGTCGTCTTCGGCAAACCCCTCGTCGCTGACAATAACAGTGGCCGGAACCGTGGCGGGCTTTGGCGGGCCGGTATGAATGCCGCATTCGGTCTTTTGCGCCCCGCGCCAGCGCCCCGCCCGCGGGTCTTCGGTGGCACTGGCCGGGGTGGTGCAGGGCATGCACCCGACCGAAGGATAGCCCTGCGCCACCAGCGGATGCCGTGGCAGGTCATGGGCGGCCATATAGGCGCTGATTTCGGCTTTGCCCCAATGGGCCAGCGGGTTTATTTTTATCCGCTGCTTTGTGTCGGCCTCAAGCAGCCCGAGCGCGCGGCGCTGACCGCCCTGAAACCGCTTGCGCCCGCTGATCCAGCCGCCAAAACCGGCCAGCGCCCGCTCCAGCGGCTCTGATTTGCGCAGGGTGCAGCAGGCGTTCTGGTCATAGCGGTGCAACAGGTTGTCGGGATCGCGGCGCAGGGTCTCGATGCGGTCGGGGGTGATGCGGCGAATATCGCGCAGCCCCAGCGTTGCTGCCAGCTGCCGCTGATAGGCAAGCGTTTGCGGAAACAGCATTTCGGTATCCAGAAAGATCACCGGCAGCGCGGGGTCTATTTGTGCCACCATGTGCAAAAGCACCACCGACTCGGCGCCGAACGAGGACACCATCGCCAGCGGCCCGAAGGGCTGGTCGGCCAGCAGGTCGGCCAGCATCTCGGCCGTGTCGTGGCCGTTATAGCGGCTGTTCAGCGCGGCGATGCGGGCGGTTACCGGCAGATCGGGGTTTTCATAGGTCATGTTTTTGTGCCTTTCGTTTCATAAAGGGCGGCCTTGAAGGGCGCAGGCCCGAGGCGGCGAAAGCTGGCAATAAAGGTTTCGTCACGGTCTTGGCGCAGCGCCAGATAGGCGTGCAGCAGGCGTTCAACGGCGGGCAGAACCTGATCGGCCGCAAACCCCGGCCCCAGGGTTTTGCCAATGGCGGCGTTGCGGCTGCCATCGCCGCCAAGCGTGATCTGAAAGCTCTCTACCCCGGCTTTTTCAAGCCCCAAAATGCCGATATGCCCGACATGATGATGACCGCAAGCATTGATACAGCCCGAAATTTTAAGCTTGATATCGCCGATATCCTGTTCACGCTGCAACGCCTTGAACCGCGCCATGATCGCCTGCGCAATCGGGGTCGAGCGCGCAGTGGCAAGGTCGCAATAGTCCATGCCCGGGCAGGCGACAAGATCGGTGATCAGGCCAATATTGGCCCGCCCCAGACCGGCGGCGCGCAGGCGGGCATATAGTGCGGGCACGTCGGCCTTGTGCACATGGGGCAGGATGATGTTTTGCTCGTGGCTAACCCGCAGTTCGTTATGGCCGTAGGTTTCGGCGCAATCGGCCAGCACGCGCATTTGTGCCGCGCTGGCATCACCGGGGGCGGGGCCGTTGCCCTTTAGTGATACGGTTAAAATGGTGTAGTCGGGGTTTTTATGCGGGTGCAGGTTGGTTTTGGCGAACCCGCGCAAAAAACCGTCTTTTTCGCAGGCAGCGGCCAGCAGTGCGGGGTCGGCCTGTTTATAGGCAGGGGCGGTGAAATCGGCCTCGATGCGGGCAAAAATATCCTGATCGCTGCCGTCGAAACGCAGTTTTTGCAGGGCGAAATTTTCTTCGATCTGGTGGCGCAGTGCCTCAAGCCCGGTTTCATGCAGCGTTATTTTGATGCGGGCTTTATATTTGTTATCGCGGCGGCCGATTTGGTTATAGACCTGCAAAATCGCCTCGAGATAGGGCAGCAGATCGGCCTGCGGCAGAAAGGCACGCACCGGTTTGCCGATCATCGGGGTGCGGCCAAGGCCGCCACCGACCCAAACCTCATACCCCGGCGCGCCTTGCGGGTTTTGGGCTAGAATCAGGCCGATATCGTGAAACCGGGTAATGGCGCGGTCTTCGGGGCTGGCGCTGACCGCGATTTTGAACTTGCGCGGCAAAAACGCGAATTCTGGGTGGTCGGTTGACCATTGCCGCACAAATTCGGCGGTCGGGCGCGGGTCGGCGAGCTCGACCGCGGCGGCACCGGCGAAATGGTCGGCGGTGACCGAGCGGATGCACGAGCCCGAGGTCTGCACCGCGTGCATGTCGACCTCGGCCAATGCCGCCAGAATATCGGGCACGTCTTGCAGTTTTGGCCAGTGGAACTGCACGTTTTGCCGGGTGGTGAAATGGGCATAACCCTTGTCAAAGCGCTCAGAGATGTTCGCCAGGGCGCGCATTTGCGCCGCATCCAGCGTGCCGTAAGGGATGGCGACCCGCAGCATATAGGCGTGCAACAGCAGGTAAAGCCCGTTCATCAGGCGTAGCGGCCTGAACTCGGCCTCGGTCAGCGACCCGTCTATCCGGCGCTGAACCTGATCGCGGAACTGGCCAGCGCGCGCGGCGACAAAGGCTTTGTCAAAGGCGGTGTAGTTATACATGTTGCGGCTCCGGTGAACGGGCGCTTTGCTTGCCAAGCCAGCGGTTTGACGGGCCGGTGGCGCGAAACACCTCGCGGAAATGCAGCGCGCGGGCGGTGCCCTTGGCGGTGGTGGCGTTGAACAGATAGGGGCCGATAACGCCGGTATCCGTGGTTGTGATCGTGGCAAGCCGCGCACCGGCTTTATCGGCGTCAAAAAACAGCGAGGCATGTTCGATGAACCCGACCCAGCCGCTGTGGTCGCTCCAGTATACCACCTGACCGTCGAGCAGGGCGTTGGCGGTCAGGATCAAAGGCGTGTGGGGCTGTTTCATGGCTTATACCGCAAAGATTAGGGTTTCTTTATACGGTTAAAATAGGAAATTATCCTGTCTATATGCAATAACGCGCGACGAATAAGGATATTGTCGCTAATATTACGCGCAAACTATACGATAGTTCCGCGCAGCCCGGTATTACCACAACCTTTTCATCCTCGCGCCCGAAATCGGGAACTATTGCGAACGGCGCAACCTGTTTTTGGCGCGATGGCCCAAAAAAACCGCGCCGAATCGGGGCGCGGTGGTGGCGCACGGGGTTGCCCCGTGCGCTGTGGTTCGGGGGGATTTTAGGCCCTGACCGGAACAAGCCGACGGCGGCGGCGGATTTGCAGGATCATGATCAGGGCCAGCAGCGCGAATGCCGGAATGTAGAACCACTCTTTCGCGGCGCGGCTCATTGGCACTTGCAGCTCGGTTATGGTCCAACCGTAATCCATGCTCCATTTCTGGGCCGGGCTGTTAAAGCGCATATCGTCAACCACGGCCTTGCCGCTCTCGATGGCAATGCCCAGCCCCGCGTTTTTATACAGCCGCTCGGCGCCGCTATCGCTGGTTTTCGGCCCCAGCGGCAGCAGCACCACCTTGCGCACCAGTTCACCGCTAAAGTTCTCGCCCTCGACCCGCATGCGAATGCTGGCGTTATCGGGCTGCTGGCTGACAAACTGAAGGATCTTTACCGGATCGGCATACGAAAACTGCTCTTGCACCTGATCCAGCCAAAAACCCGGGCGCAGCAGGGTAAAGGCCACCAGCACCAGCATCACGCTTTCCCAGCGGTGGCATTTGCACATGAAATGCGCCTTGGTGCCCGCCGCAAAGGCCAGCATGGCGATCACCGCTGCGGCCACGGTCAGGAACAATTGCCACCAGCTTTCGATGCCGATCAGCAACAGGCCGGGGTTGAACACAAATATAAACGGCAGGATCGCGGTGCGCAGATTATACATAAAGGCATGAATACAGGTGCGCATCGGGTCGGCGCGCGCGATAGCGGCACCGGCAAAGGCATCAACCGCGACCGGCGGTGTGGTGCCCGCCAGCAGCCCGAAATAAAACACAAACAGATGCACCCCGATCACCGGAATAATAATACCGTTCTGCGAGGCCAGCGTGACCAGTGGCTGCGCCATTACCGAGGCCACCACGATATAGTTGGCGGTGGTCGGCAGGCCCATGCCCAGAATAATGCTCATCACCGCGGTGGCGACCAGCATCAGCAGCACATTTTCACCGGCGACCGCATAGATCACCTCGGTCATTACCAGCCCCAGTCCGGTCAGGGAAACCACGCCAACAATAATACCGGCCGCCGCCATGGCGATGGCAATGCCGACCATGTTGCGCGCCCCGCCAACCAGCCCGTCGAGCAGGTCGATAAACCCCTGTCGAAACCCCTGCGCGATACTGCCGCGCTGGCGAAAATATGTGGTGATCGGCCGCTGGGTCAGAATCAGCACCACCATCGCCACAATCGCCCACGACGCCGATAACCCCGGCGACAGCCGCTCGACCATCAGCGACCATACCAGCACGCTAACCGGAATCAGGTAATAAAGCCCCGCCAGCAGCACCGGCATGGTATCAGGAATGGTGACCAGCGCCGCGTTGGGGTCGTCGACCTCTAGCTCGGGGCTGCGCGAGGCCACCCATAGCAGCCCGACATAAACCGCAAACAGCGCGATCATGGCGACATAAAGCGTGTAATCACCAAAGATAACCTTCATTATGGCGACGCCATAATAAATCAGCCCGCTCAAAATAATGATCGCGCCGACGCTGAGCACCATGCCGAAAATCCGTTGCAGCCGGGTCGAACTGCGGATCTTTTCAAGCACCGGCATGTCGCCCTTCATGGCCTCTAGATGCACAATGTAAAACAGCCCGATATACGAGATAACCGCCGGCAAAAACGCCGCCTTGATGACCTCGAAATAAGAGATCCCGACCAGCTCGGTCATTAAAAACGCCGCCGCGCCCATCACCGGTGGCATCAGCTGGCCGTTGATCGAGGAGGAAACCTCGATCGCCGCCGCCTTTTCCGGGGTAAAGCCGCTGCGCTTCATCAGCGGGATGGTAAAGGTGCCGGTGGTGACCACGTTGGCGATCGCCGAGCCCGAAACCAGACCGGTCAGCGCCGAGGAAACCACCGCCGCCTTGCCGGGGCCGCCGCGCAGATGCCCGAGCAGCGAAAACGACAGTTTGATAAAAAAGTTGCCGGCACCGGCCTTTTCAAGCAAGCCGCCAAACAGCACGAACAGAAACACAAAACTGTTGGAAACCCCGAGCGGCAGGCCAAAGACGCCCTCGGTTGTCATCCAGAAATGGTCGGCAAAACGGCTGATCGAAATCCCGCGATGCGAGATTAGCTCGGGCATATACGGCCCGAAAAAAGCATAACCCAGAAACACCACCGCCACGATCACCAGCGCCATGCCCAGCACCCGCCGGGTGACCTCTAGCAGGGCAATAACCCCGACCACGGAGACGATGATCTCGACATCGGTGCGCAACCCGCCCGAGCGGCTGGAAACATCGGCATAAAAGAAGATAATATAAAGCGAGGTCAGGGTGGCAATGGCGCCCAGAACCCAGTCATAAAACGGCACCCGGTTATTGGGGGCGCCCATATAGGCCGGAAAGCTGAGAAACCCCAAAAACAGCGCGAACGCCAGATGGATGGCGCGCTGCTGGGTGTCGTCCAGAATGGCGAAATTCAGGATAAACGGTAACGGCGAGGCGATATAAAGCTGGTAAAGCGACCATGTCAGCGCCACCGCATAAAGCAGCTTGGCGGTGGCGCCGGTGGGTTTGCGGGCCCCGACGTCAATGGCCGTTACCATATCGTCCAGTTCCGTTTGGCTTATGCCGGTATCGGCATCTGTTTCATTCTCCGCTATGGTCACGGTGGTCTCCCCGGTTATTTTTTTTATAAATTGGTGGCTTGCCCGCGCCCGGATCCTCCCGAAACCGTGATGGCGGGACCGCTAAAACCGCAAGGGGCCAGCAAATGGCCGGCCCCTGCGTTTATTGTTACCTGTGGCTATTCCAGCAGACCGACTTCGCGGTAATAGCGCTCGGCGGCCGGGTGGTATGGCACCGAGCGACCGGCGTTGATCGCGCCTTCGCGGGTGGCACCGGTATAGATTGAAGACTGTTTCTTGAGGTCTTCGAAGTTGTCAAACACCGCCTTGACCAGATTATAAATAACCTCGTCATCGGCATTGGCATCAGCCAGAATGGTGGCCGGCATCGCCCAGGTGGTAACATCGGCTTCCTGCCCGCGATAGGTGCCGGCCGGAATGACCATCGGGCTAAAATAGCCAACCCCGTCAATCATGCCGGTAATGGTGGCATCGTCCCAGCTGACAACAACAGCGTCACAGGTGTTGGTGGCTTCGGCAATGGTTGCCCCCGAAATCGCCACCGGATAGATGAACGCATCGATCTTGCCGTCACACAGCGCCTGTGCCTGCTCGCGCGAGGTCAGCTTGGTGGCCTGCCGGAAAAACTCTTCCGGCGTGGTGCCATAGGCGTCGAGCGCGGTGGCGATCAGCGACTCGGTGCCCGAGCCGGCATTACCGGTGTTCACGATTTTGCCTTCGAGGTCGCTGAAGTTCTGGATCCCGGTATCGCGGCGGGTAACCACATGCATCACATCGGCCCCGAGCGAGAAAAGATAGCGCAGGTTTTTGTTGGGGCCAACGGCCTCAAAGCTGCCGGTGCCGTTCCAGGAGGCCCATTGCGAGTCGGCCTCGGACAGGCCGACCGAAAGCTCGCCTGCCTGAATGGCGCGCAGGTTGGCGACCGAGCCGCCGGTGCTTTCAACGGTGCAGCGAATGTTATAGCCGTAGGTTTTGCGGCCCTTGTTCAGCAGGTTGCAAATATAGCCGCCGCTGGGGTAAAAATCGCCGCCGATGCCACCGGTGCCAATGTTAACGTATTTGACCTCTTGCGCAGTTGCGGCGCTGGAAAGTGCGATAAGGCCGGATACGAATCCGGCGATCAGAGTTTTGGTTTTCAATTTATGGTTCTCCCTTTTTTGTTTTTAATCCCGCTCGTAAAGCGCTTTTGCGCGGCCCGAATAACCGGGCCCGGCCGGTATGGTACCCGCGTGGTAAACCGCACATAGTGCAGCGCCCCGCCGACCCATTTTTATTGCAGACCCGCTGTGTAGTTGGTGCAATGTCGCCAATGCCCCCGCTGCCAAAGCAAGCCCGGTATGCGTGTTCTGGATTTTCGGCAAATCTCCTTTGCGTCTTGGTGCTGGCGAGGCCCGCGCCGCTTGTTTTCGGCACCTTCCCCTTGGTTAGGCAATAGCGCCTTACTTTTTGTGGCGAATATTTTCAGGCTTGGCCATTCACTTTCGCGTCAAGTTTTTGACAAGCCGTTACAATAGCCAGCCCAAGCAGCCAAAACCGGTATTTTGGGGCTAAAATCTGCTTTCATAGGGCTATTAGGGTTAAAAACCTGCATTTTTGCTGCAGGTGCACAGTGTTTGATACGGTTTAGCTGACCCGCTAACGTAGAAAACCTATGGGTTTCGGCGCTACAATAACGGCAAGAATCACGCCACCGCGCCAAACTGCCGGCCCGGTCTTAAGGCAGGTTTAACGAAGCCCGGCCAATTCTTCGATAATTGTGCATGCAAATCAGTTGTTGTTTCGCCAACATTTGCTATGTTCAATCCAAGGCGTTTGGGCAGAACCCCAACAGGCATTAGCCGCGGAGCAAAAGCTCCAACTCCATTACATTTTGATAGGTACAACTGTTGGCCGTGAGGTTGGGCGAGGCGCAGGGCATTTTGCCGTGCGCGGGTGGGCGGAGGAGCTGTTGCGCGA
>CAYWXQ010000094.1:0-8880 GCA_964462475.1 uncultured Rhodobacterales bacterium
CCGGTGCGCAAGCCGCCATCGGTGCGCAAGGTTACCCGCCCGCGCAGACCGTTCATGGCCAGCACCTGATGCGCCTCTGTCAGGCCCATCTCCCACGGGAGGCCGACATATTTGATGCTGGTGGCGGGGCTGGCCCCCGTGCCGCCATTGTGACCCGATATCAAAATAACATCGGCCTTGGCCTTGGCCACGCCCGCTGCAATGGTGCCCACGCCTGATTGTGCCACAAGTTTCACGCAAATCTTGGCGCGCGGGTTGATTTGTTTAAGGTCGTAAATCAGCTGCGCCAGATCCTCGATACTATAAATATCGTGGTGCGGTGGTGGTGAAATCAGCGTTACGCCCTCGGTCGAGTGGCGCAGCCGCGCGATCAGGGCATTAACCTTGATGCCGGGCAATTGCCCCCCCTCGCCGGGCTTGGCCCCCTGCGCAACCTTGATCTCGATCTCTTCGCACTGGTTCAGGTATTCAGCCGTAACCCCAAAGCGGCCAGAGGCGACCTGTTTGATTTTGGCCGAAGGGTTATCACCATTTGGCTCGGGCACAAAATGCGCGGGGTCTTCGCCGCCCTCGCCCGAGTTTGATTTGGCCCCAATGCGGTTCATGGCGATATTCAGGGTTTTATGGGCTTCGGGCGACAGCGCGCCAAGGCTCATGCCCGGTGTCACAAAACGCTTGCGAATGCTGGTGATGCTTTCAACCTCGTCCACCGAGATCGGCTCGGCAGCGGTTTTGAAATCGAGCAAATCACGCAGGTGGATCGGCGGGTTGGCCTGCATCGCGGCTGAATATTTCTTCCACAGATCAAACGAGTTTTTATCGCAGGCCGATTGCAGCAGGTGCATGTTGGTGGATTGCCACGCGTGGGTTTCGCCCGATTTGCGCAGCTTGTAAAAGCCGCCAATATCAAGGGTGTCTTGGCCGCCGAGCCAGCCCTTGGCGTGGATTTCACGCAATTTTTGCTCAATCCCGCCAATGCCGATGCCCGAAATCCGGCTAACCATGCCCGGAAAATATTCGGCCACCATGGCGCGGCTCAGCCCCACAGCCTCAAAATTAAGCCCGCCGCGATAGGAGGACAGCACCGAAATGCCCATTTTAGACATGATCTTCAGCAGCCCTTGGTCGATCGCCGCGCGGTAACGGGTGATCGCGGCTTCGACCGGCCCGTCCAGCAAGCCACGCGCCACGCGGTCGCTGATGCTGTCTTCGGCGAGGTAAGCGTTTACCGTGGTGGCACCACTGCCGATCAGCACCGCGAAATACTGCGCGTCAAGACATTCAGCCGCCCGCACATTGATAGAGGTAAAAGTCCGCAGCCCCTTGCGCACCAGCCAGCTATGCACGGCCGAATTGGCCAAAATCATCGGCATCGGCACTTTGGCAGCGCTTTGGTGTTCATCCGTCAGCACAAGGTGGGTGGCACCGGCGCGCACCGCTTCCTCGGCCTGTTGGCGGATATCGTCGAGCGCGTCTTGCAGGTTGCCATCGGCGGCGAATGTGCAATCGATCACCACCGCACTTTCGCCGAAATATTTCATCATCGCCTTGAAGCGGGCGTTGGATACAAACGGGCTTTCAAGCATGATAATCTCGGTCTGGGCCGAGGATTGATCGAGCACGTTTTTAAGGTTGCCAAAACGGGTTTTCAGGCTCATCACGCGGTATTCGCGAAGTGAGTCAATCGGCGGATTGGTGACCTGCGAAAAGTTTTGCCTGAAAAAGTGACTAAGCGGGCGGTATTTTTTTGACAGCACAGCGCTCGGGGTATCATCACCCATAGAGGCTAGCCCCTCTTTGCCATCTTCGGCCATCGGGTGCAGAATGCCCTCCAGCTCCTCCAGCGTGAAACCGGCGGCGATCTGGCGTTGGCGCAGGGCGGGGCCGGTAAACAGCACCGCCTCTTTGTCGCCATCGTCGATTTGTTCAAGATCGGTGATATTGCTGACCCATTCACCAAAAGGCTGGGCCGCAGACAGCATGTTTTTAAGCTCGGTGTCCTTCCAGATTTTGCCCTCGACCATATCAACCGCCAGCATTTGGCCGGGGCCAAGCGCGCCCTTGCGGATAATGTTTTTGGCCTTTACCGGCACCATGCCGGCCTCGGACCCAGCGATCACCATGCCCTCGTCGGTGATCACATAGCGCATCGGGCGCAACCCGTTGCGGTCTAGCCCCGCGACCACCCAGCGGCCATCGGTCATGGCCAGGGCGGCGGGGCCGTCCCATGGCTCCATCACCGAGTTGCAATAGGCATACATATCCTGCCATGGTTTGGGTATGGCGGTCGCCATGTTTGACCAGCTTTCGGGCACCAACATGGTTTTGGCCATCGGGGCACTGCGCCCCGCCCGCACCATCATTTCAAACACCGAATCAAGGGCGGCGCTGTCAGAGCTGCCATCGGCGACGATCGGTTTGATGTCTTCGGCCATATCGCCAAAAGCCGCGCTCGCCATGCGAATTTCGTGAGATTTCATCCAGTTAAGGTTGCCCTTAAGGGTGTTGATCTCGCCATTATGGGCCAGCATACGAAACGGTTGCGCCAGCCACCATTGCGGGAAAGTGTTGGTCGAATAACGCTGGTGGTAAACCGCATAGGAGGAGATAAAACGCTCGTCTTGCAGGTCGGGGTAAAATACCGACACCTGCTCGGCCAGCATCATGCCTTTATAGATGACAGAGCGGCAGGAAAGCGAGCAAACATAAAAACCGTTAATGCCAAACGCGGCTTTTTCGATCCGGCGGCGAATGATATAAAGCTCGCGCTCGAAAGTTTCCTCGTCAACGCCTTTACTGTTCGAAATCAGAATTTGTTCGACCTCGGGGCGGGTGGCATTGGCCTTTTCGCCAAGGCAAGAGACATCAACCGGCACATGGCGCCAGCCGTAAATATAATAGCCCATGCGCAGCACTTCGGCCTCAACAATCGTGCGGCACTTTTCCTGCGCGCCAAAATCGGTGCGCGGTAAAAACACCATGCCTACGGCCAGCAGCTCGTCACCCGGTTCGTGGCCGGTGCGCCGCACCTGTGCCTGAAAGAAACCAACCGGAATTTGCAGCAATATCCCCGCGCCGTCGCCGGTTTTGCCATCGGCATCAACCGCGCCGCGATGCCAGATTGCGCTTAGCGCCTTGATGCCGTTTTCAACCACGGCGCGCTTTGGCACGCCGTCAGAGGTTACGACAAGCCCAACCCCGCACGCGGCGTGCTCTTCAGCCTCGCGATACATGCCTTTATCGTTCAACTCCGCCCGAAGCGCTTGCTGGTTTTCTGCCCATTGCTGATCAAATTTTGTCATGTCTTTATCCTGCTTTGATAAGTATCGGGGGCTATTCAGCCGCGACCGCCGCGCTTTCGCGCAAATATGTTGCCATGCTTTGGGCGGCGTCGCGCCCGTCTTTAATGGCCCAAACCACCAAGCTGGCGCCGCGCACGATGTCGCCCACAGCGTAAACGCCGGGCAAGCTGGTGGCGTGGGTTTCGTGTTGGGCGGTAATTGTGCCCCAGTTGGTGGTTTCAAGTTCGGGGGTTTGCCACATTTCGGGCAGGTTTTCGGGGGTGAAACCCAGCGCCAGAATCACCAGATCAGCCGCTTCGGTATAGTCGGCACCCGCCACCTCCTCTGGCGCGCGGCGGCCGGTGGCATCAGGCGCGCCAAGGCGCATTTTGGCCACACGCACACCGCTGACCACACCCTCGCCGGTGAAGGCCTTGGGGGCGCGCAGCCAGTCAAACTGCACGCCTTCTTCCTCGGCATTCCTGGTTTCGCGCATCGAGCCGGGCATATTTTCGCGATCACGCCGGTAAAGGCACTTAACGCTGGTGGCCCCTTGGCGAATGGCGGTGCGCACACAGTCCATCGCGGTATCGCCACCACCGATCACCACCACTTTTTTGCCCTTGGCATCCAATGAGGCGGCCGCAACCGGATCACCGAAGTTAAGGTGGTTCGAGGTTGTCAGATAATCAAGCGCCTGCACAATGCCCGACAGGCCCGCCCCGGGGGCATTAAGGCCGCGCTTGTTGTAAACGCCGGTGGCGATCAACACCGCATCGTGCTTTTTGCGCAAGTCGGCAAAGCTGATATCAACACCGATATCGCAGTTGGTAACAATTTCAACCCCGCCCGCGACCAGCCGGTCAACCCGCCGCATCACCACGTCTTTTTCAAGCTTGAAACCCGGGATGCCGTAAGTCAGCAAACCGCCCGCGCGATCATTACGGTCATAAACAGTGACCCCGTAGCCCATGCTGCGCAGCGCTTCGGCCGCGGCCAGCCCGCCAGGACCGGCACCGATAATACCAATGGTCTGGGCAAGCGCGGCGCGCGGGGCCAGCGGCTTGACCCAGCCTTGTTCCCACGCGGTGTCGGTCAGGTATTTTTCAACCGCGCCGATGGTCACGGTGCCGTGGCCCGATTGCTCGATCACGCAATTGCCCTCGCACAAGCGGTCTTGCGGGCAGATGCGACCGCAGATTTCGGGGAAGGTATTGGTGGCCTGCGCCAGCTCGTAGGCCTCTTGCAAGCGGCCGGTGGCGGTGCGGCTCAACCAATCGGGAATGTTGTTGTGCAGCGGGCAGTGGTTTTGGCAATAGGGCACGCCGCACTGGCTGCACCGGCTGGCCTGCTCGGCGGCCTTGGTGGCGGCAAACTCGGCGTAAATTTCGTGGTAGTCAGTTGTGCGCAGCTGTGCATCGCGTTTTTCAGGCATATCGCGGGATAGATCGACAAATTTCAGCATCGGTTGTTTGGCCATGGTCTGCTCCGGCAATTATCATCTGGAAGGGCTTTTTAGCGCAGCCTCGCAAAAGATAAAAGGCATACTTACTGACCCAATACAACAAAAATGCAGAAATCAACGGCCAGCGTGCTGGATTTTCACGCATTTAGGTAAGTATTGGATACTAACTGGGCGGTTCAGAGAGGAGAGTCCTGAAACGCCTTGCTAAAAGGCGTTTCAGGCTAGGTTTGTGGCTGTTAACGGTTGGGGGTAATAAATATTTCGACCCGGCGGTTTTGCTGGCGGCCTGCGGCGGTGTTGTTGTTGGCTACGGGGTTGGTTTCACCCTGACCATAGGCGCGCAGCCGGCCCGGGGCGACCCCGGCATTAACCAGCACCGAGCGCACGCTAAGCGCGCGGCGCTCTGACAGTTGCTGGTTATAGCTGGCCGAGCCGGTTGAATCGGTATGGCCAACGACCTCGACCTTGGTGCGCGGGTATTGTTGCAGGTTACGGGCCAGCGCGTTGAGCGAGCCAATAAACGAGCCCCGCAATTGCGCGCTATCAACCGGAAAGGTGATGGCCTCGGGCAGGGTAACGATAAGCTGGCTGCCGGTATTGACGATCGATACCCCGCTGCCGCCCATCTGCTGGCGCAGCGCGGCTTCTTGCCGGTCAAGGTTGTTGCCAACGGCCCCGCCCAGCAGCCCGCCGAGTATGCCGCCAACCACGGCCCCGCGACCGCTGCCGCCAGATACCGCAGCCCCCAGCACCGCGCCGGTGCCCGCGCCAATAAGCGCGCCGGTGCCGGCATTGTAATTGCTGCCGTCAGGGTTGGTGCAGGCGCTAAGGCCTAGGCCGGCGACCAGAACAATTGCGATTGGGGTTTTAATACGTGCCATGAGAATGCCTCTCTAATTTGCCTGAACATCAGGCGCTAAATACCGGTTTAATTTAAGTGCCCCACCCCCAAAAAGCCAGCGAAAATCGGGGGTCGGGCAAAATGGGCGGAGCCTTGCCGAGCTATTCGGCGGCCTCCAGCCGGGCGGCCTCGCGGGCCAAAAGCGCGCGTTTCACCGGCAGGCCCCAGTGGTAACCCCCGAGCGCCCCCGATTTACGCAAGGCCCTGTGGCACGGGATCAGCCAGCTAACCGGATTGCGCCCAACCGCCGTGCCGACAGCGCGCACCGCTTTGGGGTTGTCAATGCGGGCCGCGATGTCTGAATAGGTGCTTACATATCCGTCGGGAATCGCCAATAACGCCTCCCATACCTTGATTTGCAGCGGCGAGCCCGAAAGCAGCACCCGCGCTTCGCCTGTGCCGGTTAGCGCGGCATTTACCCACGGGCGAATGCTGTCGGGGTCGTGCACAAATTCGGCCTTTGGCCAGCGGGCAAACAGGTCGGCTTTGGTGGCGTCACGGCCCAGATCGCTGGCAAAGCCCAGCCCGCAAATACCGCGATCTGTTGCCATGGCCAGCAGGTCGCCAAACGGGCTGTCAAACCAGCCATAGGCAATGCGCAGCCCCGCCCCCTTGCGGGCATATTCGCCGGGGGTCATGGCCTCCCACTGGATAAACAGATCATGCAGCCGCGAGGGGCCGGAAAGGCCGGTGCCATGGGCGGTATCAAGCAGGGTGTGGCGGGTTGCCAGCAGGGTGCGGGCGTGATCAACCGTCAGGTATTGCAGGTATTTTTTCGGGCTGACCCCGACCCATTGCCTGAACACCCGCTGAAAATGGGCCTCTGACAGCCCGACACTGGCCGCCACCTGTGCCAATGTCGGCTGCTGGCTGGCATGCGCGTCTATGTGGTTTATGGCGCGGGCGATCAGGGCATAGTGATAGGGGGTGTTTTCCATCTGGCCAGTTTAGCGGCTTTGCGCGGGCGCGCCACCCGTTTCTTGCGCATAGTTTTGGCTTGCTTTTACGCGCGGGGCCGTGGCAATTAGGCCCATGGTCAAACAGCTGGATTACAACACGATTTACCAGATTTTCACGCGGTTTCGCGATAGCGAGCCTGCGCCAAAGGGCGAGCTGAACCATGTGAACGCCTATACGCTGGTGGTGGCGGTGGCGCTATCGGCGCAGGCCACCGACAAGGGTGTTAACCGCGCCACCGCGGCGCTGTTCAACATCGCCGACACCCCCGCAAAAATGCTGGCACTGGGTGAAACCGGCCTGATCGAGCATATAAAAACCATCGGGCTATATAAGCAAAAAGCCAAAAACGTGATCAAGGCGGCGCAAATTCTGGTGGATGATTTTGACGGGGCCGTGCCCTCGTCGCGCGCGGCGCTTACCTTGCTGCCGGGGGTGGGGCGCAAAACCGCCAATGTGGTGCTGAACATGTGGTTTGACCTGCCGGCACAGGCGGTTGACACCCATATTTTCCGGCTTGGCAACCGCACCGGCATTGCGGTTGGTAAAAACGTAGACGCGGTCGAGCGCGCGATCGAAGATAACATTCCGGCCGAATTCCAGCACCACGCGCACCACTGGATGATTCTGCACGGGCGGTATATATGCAAGGCACGCAAGCCGGTTTGCACAAATTGTATCATCGCGGAATTCTGCGAATCTGAGGATAAGAACCTATGAGCAAGAAATATCAGGTTGTCGGCATCGGCAATTCCATCGTCGATGTGCTAAGCCATGTCGAAGACGCGTTTTTAACCGATAACGGTATTGAAAAGGGCATCATGACCCTGATCGACCTGGAGCGGGCGGCGCAGCTATATGAAAAAACCGGCCCCTCGCTTGAAATTTCGGGCGGATCGGCCGCCAACACCATTGCGGGGCTGGCGCAACTGGGCGGGCGCACCGCCTATGTTGGCAAGGTCAAGGATGACCAGCTGGGCGAGATTTTCGCCCATGACCTGCGCGCGCAGGGGGCCGATTACGCGGTGCCCATGGCCCCCGAAAGCCACGCCGCCGAAACCGGCCGCTGCATGGTGATGGTCAGCCCTGATGGGGAGCGCTCTATGAACACCTATCTTGGCGTGTCGGAGTTTTTAACCCCTGACGATATAGACATGGCGATGATGGCCGATGCCGACTGGATATACCTTGAGGGTTACCGCTTTGACGGCCCCGAAAGCCACGCCGCCTTTGCCAAGGCGATCGCGGCGTGCAAGGGCGCGGGGGGCAAGGTTTCGCTCACGCTTTCCGACCCGTTTTGCGTTGACCGCCACCGCGATGCCTTTCGCACCATGATCATCGACCATGTTGATCTGCTGTTTTGCAACGAGCACGAGCTGCGCGCGATGTATCAGGACAGCGACCTGAGCGTGGCGCTGCGGCTGGCGGCCGCCGAGGTCGAAACCGTGGCCTGCACCGTGGGGCCAAAGGGGGCTTATATCTGGCGTGACGGGGTTGAAACCCACGCCCCCGCCGACCCGGTGCAACTGGTTGATGCCACCGGTGCCGGCGATCTGTTTGCCGCCGGTTTTTTCTTTGGCGAGCTTAACGGCTATGATACCCTGACCACCGGCCGTATGGGCTGCGGGGCGGCGGGCGAGATCATCTCGCATATCGGGGCGCGCCCCGAGGCCGACCTGAAGGCGCTATTTGCCAAACATGAGTTACTGTGAGGGTTTTTAATGGCTTACGACTATGACAACGAGAATATTTTCGCCAAGATCCTGCGCGGCGAGATCCCGAACACCACGGTAATGGAAACCGGCCATTGCCTGGCCTTTCGCGATATCGCCCCCGCCGCCCCCGAGCATATTTTGGTGATCCCCAAAGGGGCCTATGTTAATTTTGACCATTTCGGCAGTGAAGCCAGCGATGCCGAACTGGTTGATTTCAGCCGCACCGTGGCCAAAATCGCCGATGAAATCGGCGTTGCCCCGGGCAGCGGGGGCGCGGGTTACCGCCTGATCGCCAATACCGGCAAGCACGGTGTGCAGGATGTGCCGCATATGCATGTGCACCTGCTCGGCGGGCGGCGGCTGGGCCGGATGATTCAGCCCAAAACAGGAGAGAAACAATGACCACCAAAATACCCGAAGTCGAACAGGTATCCAAGACCAGCGTATACTGCGACGGCAATGGGGAGCACCCGCGGGTGTGGCTGACCATCCCCGAAGACAAAGGCTGGGTCGAGTGTGCCTATTGCGACAAACGCTTCGAGCTTGTAAAAAGCCGCTGAA
>CAYWXQ010000095.1:0-4466 GCA_964462475.1 uncultured Rhodobacterales bacterium
AAAGGGTTGCATTTTTGACTCACCTTGCAAAAACTTGCCGCCGCTGCATGGCTGGTGCTGGACCTTGCGCTGCCCCGCCCCTAAAAAGAAGCGAACAAACCACGCGAGGGCCGCATGCGCATCCTGATCACCAATGACGACGGCATCAACGCCCCCGGCCTGACGGTGATGGAAGCCATCGCCACCCAGATCGCCGGCCCCGGGGGCGAGGTCTGGACCGTTGCGCCAACGACCGAGCAATCAGGCGTGTCGCACTGTATTTCCTATATCCGCCCGATGCGGCTCGAGCAGATCGGCAAACGCCGGTTCGCGGTTGAGGGCTCTCCGGCTGATTGCGTGCTGGCGGGCCTGCACGAGGTGCTAAAAGACACCCCGCCCGATCTTGTGCTTTCGGGGGTTAATCGCGGCCATAACGTTGCCGAAGACACGCTGTATTCCGGCACCATCGGCGCGGCGATGGAGGCCGCAATGTGCGGCCATAAAGCCATTGCCATGTCGCAATATTACGGCAAATACAACCACGATCTGGACGACCCGTTTGACGCCGCCCGCCAGCACGCCGCACCGATCATCCGCCAATTGCTTGCAACCGCGCCGTGGCATGACAAAGACTATGCCAGTTTTTACAACGTCAACTTTCCGCCCATTCCAGCGGCCATGGTTAAAGGCGTGCGCACAACCCGCCAAGGCGCGCGCACTACCGCCGCCTTTGGCATCGACCCGCAAACCGCCCATAACGGCCGCCGCTACCTGTGGCTGACCCACCGCGCCGACAACACCAGCGCCGCCAAGGGCTCTGACGCTTACGAGGCCAGTCAGGGCTATGCCACCATCACCGCGCTCCATGCCGACCTGACCTCGGAAGACGCGCTAAAAGCCATCGCCACACTGGACACAGACTTTTGACCCTCGAAACCCGCATGCAGTTTATTTTGGGCCTGCGCAGCAAGGGCATTACCGATGCGCGGGTGCTGAAAGCAATGGAAGCCATCCCCCGCGAGGCGTTTCTGGAGGGCACTTTCCAGCCCCGCGCCTATGCGGATGTGCCGCTGCCGATTGATTGCGGCCAAACCATCAGCCAGCCCTCGATCGTGGCAATAATGACCCAGGCGCTGAATGTGACACCGCGCTGCAAGGTGCTCGAAATCGGCACGGGCAGCGGCTATCAGGCGGCAATTCTGGCCCGGCTTACGCGGCGGGTCTATACGGTTGAGCGCCACCGCCCGCTGGCGCGCATCGCCGCCAAACGGCTGGCAGCGCTTGATCTTGGCAATGTAACGGTCATTACCGGCGATGGCTCGCTCGGCCTGCCCCGGCAATCACCGTTTGACCGTATCCTGCTGACCGCCGCCTCGGAAGACCCGCCCACCAACCTGCTGGCGCAGTTGCGCGTTGGCGGCATCATGGTTTTGCCGGTCGGGCAATCGGACATGGTTCAAACATTGATTAAAATTGAAAAAACAGCTAGTGGTTTAGAATATAGCGAACTGGGAGAGGTGCGTTTTGTACCTTTGCTAGAGGGAATCGCGGAGGATACCGCGTAACCTCACTGAGCATAAAGTCCGGAGAACCGGCATTATAACGAGCTTAAACAAGGGCTTAATGATATGGGCATTTTTAGAATTTCCAAATTTGGCGCTGCACTCGCCGGTTTTGCGCTGCTTGGTGGCTGTGTTAACGGCATTGATCTGTCGCGCATCACCACGCCGTTTCAGCGTCAGTCTGATGCCATTCCGTCAATCGATCGGCCCGCACCGGACCAACGCGGCGTTATTACCTATGAAACCTATCAGGTGATTGTGGCAAATGACGACGACAACCTAGCCACCATGGCAGCGCGCATTGGCTTAACCGCAACCGAACTTGCCGATGTTAACGGCCTGCCGCTGCGCTATATGCCACGCGCGGGCGAGGTGCTGGTGCTGCCGCAAAATGTTGGCGGCGCGGTGGTGGCCTCGCCCTCAGGCTGGTCGGCCGAAATCGCGACCTCGGCGATCGAGAACGCCACCCCGCGCAACCGCGCAACCGAAATCGGCAGCCCGTCCGAGCCGATCCGCCACCGGGTGGAAGCAGGCGAAACCGCCTATACCATCGCGCGACAATACAACGTGTCGGTCACGGCATTGGCAACCTGGAACGGCCTTGGCTCTGATCTGTCGGTGCGCCCGGGCCAGCAGCTGATCATTCCGGTTGCCGACACGGCCAATATCGCACCACCAGCTGTTGCGCCTGCGCCACCCGCCGCACCGGCGCCCGAAGCCCCGCATCAGGAGACCCCAACACCCGCACCACAGGCGGCTCCGGCGCCGCATGCGGATGCGCCCGCCGCAGCCGCGCCGGCGCCTACCCCGCCCCCAGCAACACCCGCAGCCCCCGCAAACAACCCCGGCGCGCCGTTTATCGCCCCGGTTGACGGGCAAATCGCGCGCGGCTACCAGCCCACGGGCCGCAATAAAAACGAAGGCATTGATTATAGCACCGCCGCCGGCGCGCCGGTGCGCGCGGCGGGCAACGGCACGGTTGCACTGGTGTCAGAATCGCTGGGCGGGTTGGGCACAATTGTGCTGATCCGGCATTCAAACGACCTAATGACCGTTTACGGGCGGGTGACCGACGTGACCGTTACCAAGGGTGATACCGTGCGCCAAGGCCAAACCATCGGCAAGGTCGCCCCCGCCGACAGCCCGATCATGCACTTTGAAGTGCGCGTCGGCACCGAAAGTGTCGATCCGAGCCGCTATTTGCGCTAGTCGCGCAGTAATACGTCGTGCCGCAGGCAGGACACGCGCCGACAAGGTGGGCTGAACCAAGGGGCCTTTTTGCCCCGACTTCAGCTCGCCGCGAAGGCGCGATGCTGGCGCTGGCCTAAAGCCCCGGGCTTGCCTTGGCCTCTCGGAGGCTAAAGCCCCCGTCGGCCAAGGCACTTTATCAGCATAGCTGAACAGCGTTTGCCGACGGCCGTGGCCTCGGCTGCGCCTCGGCGGTGTTGGACGATATGTCCGGCTATCTTTGCCAACCTTGCTTGCATTTCGACATCACTGTGCATAATATCTATATGAACTATAGCTATTACGAGAACCCCATGCTTTCCATCGGCGAACTTTCCCGCAAAACCGGGGTCAAGGTCCCTACCATCCGCTATTATGAGCAGATGCACCTGATCAATGCGCCCGAACGCACCGAGGGCAACCAACGGCGCTATTCTACCACCGAGCGTAACCGGCTGAGCTTTATCAAGCACGCCCGAGATCTTGGCCTTAAAATTGATGATATCCGAGAGCTGCTTACCCTGTCGGCCCACCCCGAGCAGCCCTGCGCCGGGGCCAACCAGATTGCGGCCAACCACCTTGCGTCAATCCGCAACCGTATTTCGCAACTGCAGCGGCTAGAGGCCGAGCTGGCGCGAATGGCCGAGGGCTGTGACGCCGATTGCATTGAAAACTGTTATGTGATCGAGAGCCTGTCAAACCACGCGCTTTGCACCGACAGCCACTAGCCACCGGCTCAGATATTTACGCCCATACGCCCGGCCAGATCGGTCACGAACTGCCATGCCACCCGGCCCGAACGCCCGCCGCGGGTTTGTTGCCACTCAATCGCCTCGACCCGCAGGGCGTCGGGTGCAATAGCTATGTCGAGCGTGGTGCAATAGCCCTCGACCATCTGCAAGAATTCGTCTTGGCTGCAGGGGTGAAAACCAAGCCACAGGCCGAACCTGTCAGACAGTGAAACCTTTTCCTCGACCGCTTCTGAGGGGTTAATGCCGCGCTGGCGTTCGTTGTCGATCATATCGCGCGGCATCAGGTGACGCCGGTTTGAGGTGGCATAGAACAGCACATTGTCGGGCCGCCCCTCGATGCCGCCATCGAGCACCGCTTTGAGCGATTTATAGTGGCTGTCGTCGTGGTCAAACGACAGATCGTCGCAAAACAGTAAAAATCGGGTTTTGCGCCCGCGCAGGTGGTTCATAAGACGGCCAATACTGGGGATGTCCTCGCGCTGGATCTCGACCAGCTTCAGCCCGCCGACCGTAGCATGCACCGCCTTGACCAACGAGCTTTTACCCATGCCGCGCGCGCCCCAAAGCAGCGCGTTGTTGGCAGGCAGACCTTGGGCGAATTGGGCAGTATTGGCCAACAGCGTGTCGCGGCTGCGGTCGATTCCGACCAGAACATCCAACGCCACGCCGTTAACGTTGGCCACAGGGCGCAACGCGTCGGGCGATGTTTCCCACACAAAGGCGGTGGCGGCGCTGAAATCGGGGGTTTCCAGCGGTGCGGGGCTAAGACGCTCCAGCGCTGCCGCGATCCGCTTTAGCGCATTTTTGGCCATCATGTGGGTTTGTTTTCGTCGTCAAAGGCGTCGGGGCCAAAATCGTCGTCCTCGACCGGGCTTTCGCTGGTGGCTGCAGATTTGACCTCGGGTGACGGTTTTTGGGTTGATTCAGAGCTTGGCCCAGAGTCAGG
>CAYWXQ010000095.1:4566-8815 GCA_964462475.1 uncultured Rhodobacterales bacterium
ATTTGACCTCGGGTGACGGTTTTTGGGTTGATTCAGAGCTTGGCCCAGAGTCAGGCCCAGAGCCGGTATCATTCGAATCTTCGTCCTCGTCGTCATAATAGCCATCTTCGCGCAGCTGGGCCTCGCGCTTTTTATCAACCATTTTAACCATCACGATCGAAATTTCGTATAGCCCGTAGATGACGGTAAACATAATAATCTGGGTAACGACATCCGGCGGGGTGATCACCGCAGCCAGACCAAGAATGCTCACGATCGCGTATTTACGCGTCGTGGTCAGCGCTTTGGCATTTAGCAGCCCTGCCTTGGCCAGCAGGGTCATTAACACCGGCAGTTGGAAGGTCAGGCCAAAGGCAAGCACGAATTTCATGGTCAGGCCAAGATATTCGTCGATCGTGCCCAGAAAGGTGATGCCAACCGCCGAGGGTCCATCCAGCGCCGTAGCGCCTGCCGGACCAAGGCTTTGGTAACCAAGGAAAAAATCGAACGCCAGCGGCAGAACGACGTAAAACGCAAATGCAGCACCGATCAAAAACAGCACCGGCGAGGCCAGCAAAAACGGCAAAAATGCCATTTTCTCTTTTGAATACAACCCGGGGGCGACAAACTTCCAAAGCTGCCAGCCGATGATCGGAAACGCCAGAATAAACCCGCCAAACATAGAAATGCGCAGCGCGGTGGTAAAACCCTTTTGCAGGCCGGTATAAATAAGGCCGCATTCGCCGGTTGCCTCGATCAGCTGGCTACAAATCGGCTCGGCCAGAAAATCAAAAATAGGTTTCGAGAACGAATAGCTAATCAGCATGCCAACCACAAAAGCCAGCACCGCGCGGATAAGCCTTGTGCGCAGTTCCGCCAAATGTTCGATCAGCGGCGCTGCGCTGGTTTCCACCTCTGACTCGCTCATGTTTTATGCATCTTTCTTGGCCGGCGCTTTTTTAGCAGCGGGTTTTTTAGCCGCAGGCTTTTTGGCGGCTGTTTTTGTGGTGGTCTTGGCCGCCGTCTTGGCCGCAGGCTTCTTGGCCGTTGTTTTTGCCACTGGCTTTACGGCAGGTTTTTTGGGCGCCGTCTTTGTCGCCGTCTTTGTCGTCGTCTTTTTTGCGGTCTTTGCTGCCGGTTTTTTTACCACCGGTTTAGTGGCGGGTTTTTTAGCCGCCGGTTTTTTCTCGGCAGACGTATCTACCTTTTTCAATGCCGCTGCTTTTGCGTCATCGTCCAGCATGGTGTTTTTCTTGATCGCGTCTTTGGTCATTGATTTCAGATCTTTATTGAAATCAAGCGGGTTGAAGCTGGTGGCCTTTTTTAGCCCGCCCGCCGCACTTTTAACCCCGTCAAGCGCGTCGTCAACACCGGCATTTTTGGCGGCATCGTCCATAGAGCGCTGGAACTCGCGCGCCATGCCCTTCATCTTGCCAACGGCCTTGCCAACGGTGCGAAACAGCCCCGGCAAGTCCTTCGGGCCCACGACGATCAACGCCACAATCCCGATCACAAGTATTTCCATTATGCCCAGATCAAACATTCTGGCGCATCCCCGCTGTTAAAGTGTGGCAGAGCTTCAAGCTTCGTCTTTTTTCTCTACGGGTGTCACATCGACAGCCTCGTCGGCGGCGTTTGCTTCAAGCTCGGCCTTGCCCTCGGTTACGCCTTTTTTAAAGCTCGAAATCCCCTTGCCGACCTCGCCCATCAATGACGAAACCTTGCCGCGCCCGAAAAGCACAAGCACGACCACAGCGATCAAAATCAGACCCATAGGGCCAATATTGTTAAACATCCTATCTCTCCCGGTTATTGAGATGTATTATCTCTATTTATGCGCTCGCACCAAAAGGTTCAAACCCATTCGCCCTAATCGGCGGATTTTTTCTCTAGATACGGGTCTTGGCCCGAGCTTTGGGTTGCGCTGGGAAACACAAAACAGCGATCGCGGCGCAATGACAGCCATAACGGCGTGCCCTCACCCGGTAGAAAAACCCCCGGAATGGTCGCGCTCAGCACCGATTTATCATATTCCATTTCCAGCTCGATCAGGCTTTCATTGCCCATGAAGCGCGCGCGTTTTACAATGCCACGTGCGGGCACCCCGTCTTGCGGGGTCGGGTTGGGGCCTTTGCCGTGGCGGTCAAAGTCGATTTTCAGGTGCTGCGGGCGCACGATAATTTCCACATCCGCGCCATCCACCAAGTTGGGGGTAAAGAACTGGCCAAACGGGGTTTCAGCCTGCATATTTTGAACAATGCCGTGTATCACATTGATATTGCTAAAAAACCCAGCGACGCGGCAATCAACCGGCGCATTATAGAGGTTATAGGGCGCGCCATATTGCACCACTTTTCCGGCCCGCATCAGCGCAATGTTATCGGCCATGCGCATCGCCTCCTCGGGCTCGTGGGTCACCAGTAACACCGCCGTGTTCAGCTCTTTCAAAATCGCCAATGTATCATCGCGAATCCCGTCGCGCAGCCGGTTATCAAGGCCGCTGAAGGGCTCGTCCATCAGCATCACCGCCGGGTTCGGGGCTAGCGCGCGGGCCAGCGCCACCCGCTGCTGCTCGCCCCCCGACAGCTGGTGCGGATACTTGCCCGCCGCGGCCTTTAGCCCCACCTTTTCAAGCAAGGTTAACGCCAGATCCCGTTTATCGGCGGATTTCAACCCAAAGGATATATTATCTACAACCGACAAGTGTGGAAACAGGGCGAAATCCTGAAACATCAGCCCGATCGAGCGTTTTTCGGGCGGCAAATGCACAGAATCATCCGATATCACCTGACCGTCCAGCAGCACCCGCCCCGATGTTTGCCGGTCAACCCCGGCGGCGATCCGCAAGGTGGTTGATTTACCACACCCCGATGGTCCCAACAGGCAGGTAACCTCGCCCGGTTTCAAGCCCACAGACAGGTTGTCAACCACGGTCACCCCGTCAAAAACGCGGGAAATATTCTGGAGTTCGAGCTTAGCGGTCACAAGCGTTCCTTTGCGGCGTTCCCCCAATTAGCAAGCCCGAACGGACCTCGCAACAACAACTTGCACCACCGGCTAAAGGGCCCCGAAAAACGAATAGGCCGTCCACCATAGCGCAACCACGGCGACAACCGCCACCAACATCCCCATCCAGCGCCAGGCCCCCGTGCCTGTGCTATGCAAGCCTGTGCGCAATATGGCTGGCAACAGGGCGGAGATATAGAACGCATAAAACACGGTCATCCACAGGGTGGCCGCTGCCATGGTGTCAGGGGCAACAACCGCCACCAGCGCCGCAATCACAAACCCAGCGGGCACAAAAATTATCCCGGTGCCAAACATGCCGGCATAAAACGTGTCGCCAAATGAAAACCGCCCCGCCAGCAGCGCTATAAACCATTTCGGCGTAAAATAGGCCATTCCCGGTTGTTCAGACATCGTATTTCCAACAATTATAACGTTGCATTCACCGCGCCCCCGTCGAGCAAGATATTTTGCCCGACTATAAACCCGGCCTTGTTCGAGCACAAAAACGCACACATCGCGCCAAATTCGTCGGTGGTGCCATAGCGCCGCGCCGGAATGGTCGCCGCGCGTTGCGCCTGCGCCTGTTGCATGGTGATCTTCTGCGCCGCAACCACACCCTGGTCCAGGCTCACCGCGCGATCAGTTGCGTGAATACCCGGTAGCAGGTTGTTGATATTCACCCCTTTTTCGGCCACCTGGCGGCTGGTGCCGGCCACATAACCGGTCAGCCCCGCGCGCGCACTGTTGGAAAGCCCGAGCACCGCGATCGGCGATTTTACCGATTGCGAGGTAATATTCACCACCCGGCCCCAGCCTTTATCCATCATCCCCGGCAACACCGCTTTCATCATCGCGATCGGGGCCAGCATATTGGCATCCAGCGCTTTGATAAAATCTTCGCGCTCCCAATCATACCACATGCCCGGCGGCGGGCCACCGGCGTTATTGACCAGAATATCGGGATTCGGCATCGCGGCCCGCACCGCGGCGCGCCCGGCCTCGGTGCTGATATCGGCAGCCACGGCGGTGACTTTTACGCCATATTTTTCGGCAATTTCGCGCGCTGTTGCTTCTAGCGGGCCAACACTGCGGGCGTTGATCACCAGATCAACCCCTGCCTCGGCCAGCGCCTCGGCACAACCGCGCCCCAGCCCTTTTGACGCCGCGCACACAATCGCGGTTTTACCTTTGATACCCAAATCCATGTCGTTCTCCTGTCAGCAATGATATTTTCTAACCGTCAAGGGCCCGACATGCCAGT
>CAYWXQ010000096.1:0-8659 GCA_964462475.1 uncultured Rhodobacterales bacterium
ACAGCCGGTTTATAGAACATCTGGACAGCTATTTTATCCGCAAAGTCTGGCCCGGTGCCGACCGTTTGTATAAAACCCTGCTGGCCAGCGACCGCCACGCCACGCCTACCAATCCCGATATGGCCGTCGCCTTTCATGCGTGGGTTACCAAGGCCGAATCGCGCTGGCTAAAGGGCCGCCCCGGGCTGGAAATGCAAAGCCGCGCCCCGCGCCCCAGCCACGACAACACCGCCGCCCCCTATACTGTGCTTAGCGGGTTTGACAGGGTTTTCAATGATTTAGCCCCATGGATTCAGCGCCAAACCGGTATTGTGCTGTTTGAACACCTGTTCTCGGAAAACAATAAACGTTTTGCCGAAACCGCCCGCCAGCTAAAGGGCAACCTTGGTGCCAGCCGCAAAATACGCAACTATAACCCCGAAGGATTTTTGCGCAACTTTATCTGGAACCATAGCGATGACGACCCGATCTTCAATTTCAACCCCGCCAGTCACCCCGATCTGGCCAAATATATCGCCAATGACCCCAATGCCCGTATTTTTCATATCCGCTCGTCATGGCTGCTTGATCTGCTGCGCCGTAACCAACGCGATGTGGCGCGGCTAACGCCGCTGGTGCAGGCCCATACCCTGCAAGAACACGCGCAATTGCAGGCGCTGGCCAAGGGTCGGGCCAAGGCCCAGATCATCTCGCTTGACGATATTTTCGGCCAGCCGGGCGCGGTGCTTGAAGATCTGGTATTGGCGCTGCGCCCGGGCCTCGGCACCGAGAACCGCGAAATTCCTCCGTTTTTACCCCATGGCGGGCTGGACGAATATCTTGGGTTCCTGAAAGACACGGGGCTGAACCTGCAGGTCGAAGCTGTTCACGGGTTCAATATTGCAGGACAGAAAACATGAAAAACCGACCTTTTACCAGCTTTGCGGTATTTGGCTCGATGCGCAGCGGCTCTAACCTGCTGGAAAAGTTTCTGAACCAGTATGAAGGTATTTTTTGCCATGGAGAGCTGTTCAACCCGGTGCTGATCAGGAAAAACCCGTGGGATAGCTACCTTGGCGTCACCCGCAAGCAGCAGTTGGAAAACCCCGAGCTGATGGTGGCGGCGCTGCTGAACGCCGGCGATCGTAAAATTCCCGGCTACCGGATATTCCAGACCCACAACCAATGGGCGATAGATAACGCGCTTGCCGACCCGCTTTGTGCCAAAATAGTGTTGACCCGCGATCCGGTTGACAGCTTTGTCTCGCTCGAAATCGCCCGGAAGACCGACCAGTGGCTGATCAGCGATACCGCCCATCGCAAGCCCGCGAAAATCTTGCTGGATCTTGAAAAATTCAGTGAATATGCCAAAGCGCGCAGCGCCTATTACACCAAAATATCCACATCACTGGCGCTTAGCGGCCAGCCCGGTTTCGAGCTTGATTACGCCATGCTCAACGATGTTGACACCATTAACCGGCTGGCGGCGTTTTTGGGGGTAGACGAGCAAAAAACCACCCTTGCCGCCCCGATCAAACGGCAAAACCCCGAGGCGCTGGCCGACAAGATTTTGAACTATAGCGAGGTCTGCCAAGCGCTTGGCCTGCCCAAATCGGCCGCCTCGACGCCTCTGGCGCCCAAGCCCGCGCGGGTGGTCGGCACCGATCTTTCGCGGATCTATTTTTGCGCAGAACAACCGCTGGCCTTTGCGCCGGTGCCCTCGGTGCCCGATGCGGGTATTCGGCGCTGGCTGGCGGCGCATGACGGCGACGCGCCCGAACACGGCTATACCGCCCGCGGGTTCAGCCAGTGGCTGGCGGCGCGCCCGCGGGCGCTGTTTTTCAGCGTGGTGCAGCACCCGCTGACCCGCGCCTATGACGCCTATATGAAAAAGGTTTTTCCGACCGGCGCGGGCGGATACACCGAAATTCGCCACCAGTTGGAGCGCGATTTTGGCCTGTTGCTGCCCCAACCCGAAACCACCAAGGAGATCACGCCGGACCACCCGCGCGACGCGCTGAATACCACCGGTTACGGGGTTGAGACCCACCGCATCGGGTTCAAGCAGTTTTTGGCCTTTGTGGCGGGCAATTTGGCGGGCCAGACCGATATTCGCCAAGATGGAAAATGGCAGGCGCAGGTCGAGATTATCCGCCGTTATCGGGTGCTGCAGCCACGGGTGCATGTGTTCAGGTTTGAAACCCTGCGCACCGACCTTGCCTATTTGGAAAACCGTCTTGGGTTGGCACCATGTTTTGCCAGCATCGACCCGCCCGAAAACAGGTTCTCGTTCGCGCTGTCCGAAATTTACGACCCGGAAATAGAGACGTTGGCGCAGGCCGCCTATGCGCAGGATTATCGCGAATTTGGCTATAAACCGCTGAACGGCTGACAAGCGGGCAGTTTACGCTGCCTGCGAACGCTCGTTTTCAAGCAATATCGAATAAAGCGCCGCCGCATCACGGGTTGAACGCAGTTTTTGGCAGGTGGCGGCATTGCGCAGGGTGCGCGACACCCGCGCCAGCGATTTAAGGTGGTCGGTAACCGCGCCTTCGGGGGCGAGTAGCACAAACACCAGATCAACCGGTTGCCGGTCTACGGCGCCAAAATCGATCGGGGTATCAAGGTGCATAAACACCCCCGCCACATGCTTTATTTCCGGCAGGCGAGCATGGGGAATGGCAACACCGTTACCCATGCCGGTCGGGCCCAGCAGCTCGCGCGCTTGCAAGGCGGCCAGCAATTCGCCCGCAGGCAGGCCATAAACCTGCTCGGCCAAAGTTGCGGCCTCTTGCAACACGCGTTTTTTGCTACCCAGTTTGGCATTGGCGACAATCGCCTCGGGCAACAGAAATTTTGAAAGCTCCATAACGGGCCCTACCTCAGGTTTTTGCTGTTGGGGCAGCTATTTGATGTTGCGGGGGTCGATCCAGCCAATATTGCCGTCTTCGCGGATATGCACCACGTTAACGCCGCCGTGCTGGACGTTGCGAAACACCAGCATATTGGCGCCGATCAGCTCCATCTGCATGACAGCTTCACCAACGCTAAGGGTTTGCACCTTGGTTTCCATTTCGGCCACAATCAGCGGCTGCAAGCTTTCGGGCTCATCCGCCTCTTTGGTCTCTTTGGCGGACGAGATCACGAAAGTTGGCGCGCCGATGCTTTCAATCGGGTCGATCCGGTCTTTGTGGTGGTCTTTCAGGCGGCGCTTATAGCGGCGCAGCTGTTTTTCCATCCTTGAAAGCGAGGAATCAAAGGCGGCATAAATTTCACCCGAGCGGCCCTTGGCCTGAGCCGAAAGCCCGGTCGACAGATGCACCGAGGTGTCGCAAATAAATTCATGGCCGTCCTTGGAAAAAGTCACATGGGCTTCTACCGGACGGTCGGAATATTTGCCGACGGCATCCACCAGATTTTCGTTTACATGCGTGGTGAGGGCGGCGCCCACATCCAGCTGTTTTCCGTTGACCTGAACTTGCATATCATCTCCCCGATTTGGGCCCGGCAATAGCGCCGGGGTTTTAAAATATCGGTTCTACAGGGCGCAGAACCTAGGGCCGCGTTTGGTGGAAGTCAACCACTGCTTGCAGCCGATTTTTTGCGGCGCACAATGGAGGACGGTATCCCCATGGCTTCACGATATTTCGCTACGGTTCGTCGCGCAATATCTACGCCGCTTTCTCGCAAAATATTTACAACTCCGTCATCTGAAAGGATATTTTCGTGGCTTTCTTGCGCAATAAGGTGTTTAATGCGCGTGCGCACGCCCAGCGCCGAAAACTCGGTTTTTTGGTCTATCGCCGGGATTTGCGCGGTAAAAAAATGTTTCAGCTCATAGGTGCCGGCACGGCAAATCAGGTATTTACCGGCGGTTACCCGACTGACGGTCGATTCGTGCACCTGCGTTTTGTCGGCGATCATCGCCAAGGTCAGCGGGCGCATGGCGATATCGCCCTGCTCGAACCACGCAAACTGATGCGCCACAATGGCGCTGGCGACCTTTAATATGGTTTTGGCGCGCTGGTCCAACGCCTTGATCAGCCAGTTGGCGGCCTCCAGGTTTTGGCGGGCAAAATCCTGTGCCGCGCGGCCGCCGGCGGCAATTTCGGCGCTGTAATGCTGGTTGATCAACACCCGTGGTAGCGCCTCGGGCAGCAGCTCGACGTTCCAGACCCCCATTTCGCCGGGGCGGACCTCGATCTCGGGGGTGATATCAACCACCGGGTCCGGCCCCAGCCCCGCGCCGGGGCGGGGGTTTAGAGCCCGAATTTCGGCGATGATCTCGATAATAGAGCAGGTCGGCTCGCCGGTCAGCCGCGCCAGTGCCGCGTGGTTTTCGGTGGCGACCAGATCTAGGTTTTGCAGCACGGTTTCCATCACCGGATCATGGCGGTTGCGGGATTTTAGCTGTAGCCGTAAACATTCGGCCAGACCACGCGCGCCAATGCCGGCGGGTTCGCATGATTGCACCACGTTAAGTGCGGCCTCGATCGCGGCGGTATCGGTGCGCAGCCGGTCGGCCAGCTCAAACAGCGGGCTGCGCAAATAGCCGCCCTCGTCAAGCTCGCCCACCAAGGCGCACGCCAGTGTTTTTTGTTGCGGTGTCAGCACCATAAGCCCGATCTGGCTGTGCAGCTCATCCAGCATAGAGGGGGTTTCGCCGATCACATCCAGCATCGAAAACCCGTCGTTTTTCGAGCGCGAGACCGGTAGGTCAAGCAACGGGTTTTTTTCAACCTCGGCTTCCAGATAGGCCTCTAGCGCCACCCCGCTAAGCTGCAAAACATGGATCGCCTGCTGCAGGCGCGGCGTCATGGCCAGCTTTTGCTGCTGCCGAAGCTCTATGCGTTGCGATAATCCCATCAAACGCCTCTTGCCCGCGCGATCGCGTTAAATTCTGAACTGTTCACCAAGATACACCTGCCGAACCTGACGGTCTTTTACCACCTCTGCGGGGGTGCCGCTCATCAGCACCTTGCCGTCATGTAATATATAGGCACGATCGACGATTTCTAAAGTCTCTCTTACATTATGATCGGTAATTAAAACCCCGATGCCGCGGTCCTTCAGGTGCGACACCAGCTCGCGGATATCATTGACCGCGATGGGGTCAACCCCGGCGAAGGGCTCGTCAAACAACACATAGCGGGGTTGGGCGGCCAGACAACGGGCAATTTCAACCCGCCGCCGCTCACCGCCCGACAGGGCCAGCGCCGAGGCCCGGCGTAGATGGGTGATCGAAAATTCGGCCAACAGCTCGTCCAGCATGATCTGGCGTTTTTTGCGGTCCTTGACCGATAGTTCCAGAATGGAGCGGATGTTGTCCTCAACCGACATGCCGCGAAAGATTGACGCCTCTTGGGGCAGATAACCGATGCCCATTTTGGCGCGGCGATACATTGGCAGATACGAAATATCGACCCCGTCAATGGTAACAGTGCCCGCATCGGCGTTGACCAGCCCGGCGATGGCATAAAAACAGGTGGTTTTGCCAGCACCATTGGGGCCGAGCAGCGCCACCACCTCGCCGCGATGCAGCTCTAGCGAGACATCGCGCAACACTGGCCGTTTTTTATAGCTTTTGCCAAGGTTGCGAATAATCAACCCGCCTTGGCCATCGGTAACGTCGAGCACCGGCATCTAGTTGCCGCCGGTCTGGAAAATGGTTTGCACCCGGCCTTCCATACGCGCGGTGCCGCTGTTTATATCTATCCGCAGGCGCTGGCCGGAAAGCGCGTTTTGGCCCTGGGTTAAAATCACGTTGCCCTCCATCAGCACGTTGCCCGCCACCAGTTCGTAAACCGCGCTATCAGCCTGCGCGCTATCGCTGCCCGACACAAACACCACATTACCACTGGCCCGCAGCGCCTTGACCGCACCGGTGCCACCGGTATCATCATAGATCACCTCTACCCGGTCGGCCGAAAGGCGCAAATCGCCCATGCCGGCCACGACATTGCCCTCAAACACCGCGCTTTTGCTGGCTTGGTCGATCGACAGGCTATCGGCCGAAATTTCAACCTGTTGGGCGCTGCCGGTGGACAGGCTGCCAAACGGCACCTGCGCCCCCTGGGCAAATGCCGCCACCGCAAACAGGCTTATAAACGCCGCCAGCACCCAGTTTTTCATCGCTTTACCCTTCGTTTTGCAGATCATACTGCATCTTAACGTTATTTTCGAACCAAAGCACCCGGTTTTCGGCGGCATCGGTTTGCAAGCGGAAACGATCCGCCGATATCTGCCCGAGCGGGCCGTCGGCGACAATGCCGCGACCGCTAAGCGCGCCGGTTTTAAGGCGCACCAACAGGCGCTCGACCTTGGCGGTATTGCCGTCCGATGTCTCGACCTGCCCACCGCTGGCGAACGTAATTGTTTGCGCCGCAATGTCGAGCAGCGCTGTGTCGGCTTTCAGCTTGGCCCACCCGCCGGATAAAAACCGGAACTCGCCGGAAAGTGCGGTGATAACCACCAGATTCTGGTCGCCATCCTTGGGCGCAATCTTTTTGGCAACCAGATGAAAGCTGTCGCCCTTGTCGGTGATGCCGTCAATTTGCGGCTGGCTTAGATAGCTGCCTGACTCGAGCGTAGCGATATCGGCTTGCGAAAAGGTAAACCCGGCATCGAACCCGTCGTTTGAGGTGACCAGAAACACCGTGCCAAGCAACACCAGCGCCAACATCGGCAGCAGGATTTTAAGCCATGCCACAAGGCGCGAATAGCTGTCATGGCCGCGCGCCATCAGTGGGCGAAAATATCGGTTTCCGGCCAGCCTGCCAGATCAAGCGCGGCGCGGTGGGGGAGGAAATCAAAGCAGGCTTGGGCAATTTCCGTGCGGCCTTCGCGGGCGAGGTTGGTGTTTAGAATATCCATAAGCCTATGAAGATAAAGCACATCTGACGCCGCATAAGAAAGCTGCGCTTCCGTGAGCTCCGGCGCGCCCCAATCGCTGCTTTGCTGATATTTGGAAATATCAACCTTAAGCAGCTCCTGCAAAAGGTTTTTAAGGCCGTGGCGATCAGTATAGGTGCGCACAAGTTTCGAGGCGATTTTGGTGCAGTAAACCGGCGATGTAACAGCGCCAAACCGGTGCAGCATTACCGCGATATCAAAGCGGCCAAAGTGGAACAGCTTCAGGCGCTCAGGGTCCGTCAGCAGCTTCACAAGGTTCGGCGCTTCGGTTTGCTCCTGCGAAATTTGCACCATATGGGCATCGCCATCCCCGCTTGAGAGCTGCACAAGGCAAAGCCGGTCACGGTGCGGATGCAGCCCCATGGTTTCACTGTCAATCGCGATCACGGACCCAAGGTCCAGATCATCCGGAAGGTCGCCTTTGTGGAGATAGTTGGTCATGGGGTGCCTGTTTTAGAGAATGTTAGAGAATGTTAGAGAACGTTAGAGAATGTTAGAGAAGTTTATCCTGACCTATTGCTAATATCCAAGCCGCAAAGGAATTGGTTGGAAGTCTATAAAGGCCCCGCTGTATTTTATTTCCAACAATAATTTCTCGATCTTTCAAGACTGATAATGCATTGTCAATATTGGTTGGCTTCACTTCGCAACCAGATACAATTTGCTTTCTAGAAACCCAAGAAACCCCATGTGTGGCCATGAAGTTCAGGACTTTGCGATACTCTTCGGACCAGATTTTTGAAAAATACATTTCATTAAAATACTTTGAACCAAGTTGTGCCAAACCACCATTTTCTGCGTATGCACCATTGATAACATCACCTTTATCAATAGTATTGTCAGAATCTACATCAAATGCACAGTAGGAAAACTGCTGCAAAAAATGAGGATATCCCTCGGATAATTCGGATATTTTTTGAACCGCTCCATCTGTAACAGACGTTTGAATCACATTCTTTTCATTGGCTGTTTTGATTCCATGGCGGACGACCTCAAAACGCTCTTTTTCTTCAAGAGGCCCGATATTGAGAAACTGGAAGATTCGGAGGGAAGATTCATGGCTTGCACGAAGTATCGGGACCAATTCGGCTTGTCCTGCAAGTAAAATACAAACTTGGGAACAATCTTGTTTTGCAAGTCGTTCGGTTAAAATTTTTACAAATTCACCCAGGTTGGCCTCCACGGGTGGAACGTCTGCCTCATCCAGAAAAACTGATACTCCGTCAAAGCTTTTGCTCTCAACAAGAAATACAAGAAGAGAAACTAAATCGTCTAAGGCTTGATCGGGATCGATACTATCCTCTTTGCCATTGTCTTTAACCCCTAAGATTTCCCAACGAGAAAGAAACTCCCAACCTTTTTTTGCTTTTTCTTGAAGTTTTTCATGAGTTCTCAGTTTAGAGCGTAATTCCCGACCAATTTGCTTAATAATCCCACCTTGTGAACGAATACCAGCTAAGTCCGTTGAAACAGTCAAGAAATTAAAATCTGGATTTCCTGAATTTAGCTCACCCCGTGCAATAAGGTCGGCAACGTAAAGCAAAGATGACTTTCCAATTCCACGCTCGCCGGAAATGATTATGTGTTGCGGATTTGAGTGTTTAGTTTGGAATAAAGCTTGTTCAATAGCGTGAATTTCACCTATTCGGCCGATGAACATACCGGGAAATGCAATGCCTGAAGGGACGAATGGGTTAAACTTCAAATTCATCGCGTGCCCTTAGTGTTCTGCGCTTTCAGTCACTATAATGAAAAAGCCCCAGCGTTT
>CAYWXQ010000097.1:0-8503 GCA_964462475.1 uncultured Rhodobacterales bacterium
CGGGGGTGGCCAATGAATGTGTGGAAACCAAAGACGGGCTGCACATCTGGGAAGACCACTTTTACCCCGAGATCATCAACCCCGACACCGGTGAACTGGTGGCTGACGGCGCGCAGGGCGAGCTGGTTTTCACCACCCTGACCAAAGAGGGGTTTCCGATCATCCGTTACCGCACCCGCGACCTGACCCGCCTGTTGCCGGGCACCGCACGCAGCATGCGCCGGATGGAAAAGATAACCGGCCGCACCGATGACATGATTATTCTGCGCGGGGTAAATGTGTTTCCGACCCAGATCGAAGAACAAATCATGGCGGTTTCCAGTCTTGCACCGCATTTCCAGATCGAGCTGCGGCGCGAGGGCCGGATGGATGAAATGGTGGTGCATGTCGAGGCCACACCGGCAGCGGCCTCGGCCGGCGCGCGGGCGGGCGCGGCCAAACTGCTGGGCAAGAAAATAAAGTCTATCGTCGGGGTTTCGGCTTTGGTAGACGTCACCGAACCGGGCGCGGTGGTGCGTTCAACCGGCAAAGCCGTGCGGGTGGTGGATAACCGCCCCAAGGAGTGAAAAATGGCGCGAACCATAGCCAAGGACCATGATGAAAAGCGGGTGGGTATCCGCATGGCGGCGGCGCGGATATTTGCCGCGCAGGGGGTGGATCGCGCCTCGATGAACGCCATCGCGCAGGCTTGCGGCATATCAAAGGCGCTGATCTATCACTATTACGCCAGCAAGGCCGAGCTTTTGTTCGACATTCTGGAGTGTCATCTGGAAGGGTTGAACACGGCGGTTGACGGGGTTGAACCGCAGCCGCCGCAGCCCTATTTGCGCGCCTTGGTGCTTGAAATTCTGCTGGCCTACGAGGGCGCGGATGACCTGCACCGGATATTGATCAACAGCCGCGATGTGCTGACCAGCCCCCAGCAAGCGGCGGTAAACGACATTCAGCGGCGCTTGATCGCCAAGGTGTCAACCGCGATAAGCGCCGTCGCCCCCCAGCTTGGCAAAGAAAAGCTGCACGCGGTGACTATGTCGCTATTTGGCATGACCAACTGGTATTTTATGTGGAACCGGTCCGATGATATTGGCCAGCGGCGGGATTATGCGGGGCTGGTGGCGGACCTGTTTATAAACGGGGTTACGCGTGTCTGACAGCCGCCTATAGCGGCAGCGCCGTGGTTTTGAACACCGTGCGCAGGGCAAAACTGCTTTGCATTTGCGCCACCCCGGGCAGGCGCGCCAGATACTGTTTGTGAATACGGGCGAAATCGTCGGTATCCTGCGCCACCACCTTTAGCAGGTAGTCCGCCGCCCCCGCCATCAGGTGGCATTCCAGCACATCGGGTATCAGGGCCACCTGCCGTTCAAACGCTTCCAGTATTTCGTCGGCCTGCCCTGTCAGGGTGATTTCCACAAACACCGTGGCGCGGCGGTCAACCGCGCGCGGGTTCAGCAGCGCCACATAATTGCGGATCACCCCGTCACGCTCTAACCGCTGCACGCGGCGATGGCAGGCCGAGGGCGACAGCGCCACGCTTTCAGCCAGATCGGCGTTTGACATCCGCCCATCTTTTTGCAGGGCCTTCAAAAGCTTGATATCAAGCGCATCCATTCTAGACATTGCAACAATCCCCTCATTCATGGTCAATTTACCGCAGGGTATCCCGATATTCGCGCAGTGCACAACAGATATTTGCAAAGCAATTCGGAAACGGGGGGCGCAATACAGCGGTATATTCGATCTTGGCCCAAAGGAGATTCTCACATGTTAATCGGCTGCCCCAAAGAAATAAAAAACCAGGAATACCGTATCGGTATCACCCCCGCCGCCGCCCATGAGGCCGTGCATCATGGCCATAAGGTGATGATCGAGAAAAACGGCGGCGCGGGGGCCGGGTTTTCAGATGAGGATTACGTCAGCGCCGGTGCGGAAATAGTGGACACCGCCGCCGAAATTTTTGCCTCCGCCGAAATGGTGGTCAAGGTTAAAGAACCCCAAGCGGGTGAGCGCGCGCAGCTGCGCGAGGGGCAAATCCTGTTTACCTATCTGCACCTTGCGGCGGATCGCGCCCAAACCGATGACCTGCTGAAAAGCGGCGTTACCGCGATTGCCTATGAAACCGTGACCGACCGCCACGGCACCCTGCCGCTATTGGCGCCGATGTCCGAGGTCGCGGGCCGTTTGGCCCCGCAAGTGGGGGCGTGGACCTTGCAAAAAGCCAATGGCGGGCGCGGGGTGCTGATGGGCGGTGTGCCCGGGGTTGAACCCGCCAAAGTCGCGGTAATCGGCGGCGGGGTGGTTGGCACCCATGCTGCCAAAATCGCCGCTGGCATGGGGGCCGATGTGACGGTGCTTGATATGTCGCTGCCGCGTATGCGCTATCTGGATGATGTGTTTGGCGGTGTGTTCAAAACCCGCTACGCCTCAAAAGGCAACCTTGCCGAGCTGGTGGCCGAGGCCGATATGGTGATCGGCGCGGTGCTGATCCCGGGTGCGGCTGCCCCCAAGCTGGTAAGCCGCGCCATGCTTTCAACCATGAAACCCGCCGCCGCGCTGGTGGATGTGGCCATCGACCAGGGCGGCTGTTTTGAAACCTCGCGCGCCACCACCCATGATGACCCGATTTACGAGGTTGACGGCATAATGCACTATTGTGTTGCCAACATGCCGGGGGCTGTTGCCCGCACCTCTACCATGGCGCTGGGCAATGCCACCATGCCGTTCATGCTGGCATTGGCAGACAAGGGCTGGAAGCAGGCTTGCGAAGAAGATGAACACCTGTTGCGCGGCCTGAACACCCACATGGGCAACCTGACCTATGCCGCCGTTGGCCGGGCGCTGGAGATGGACGTGCTTAGCCCCAAACTGGCGCTAAAAATGTAGGGCGGGCTTCAGCCGCCTAACAGGGGCGCGGAAACCACGTCCGCGCCCTGAACCACAAACAGGTTGGTAAAACCGATCCCGCCGATGGTAATCCCGACGGCCATATCCATCACATTGCCCTTGGCAATGAATTCCCTGAATTCCTTAAGCATATCTGCCCCCTTGCGGCTGCTCTCGGCAAGCATACCACATATGGGGATTGAATCAACCTGTGGGTGCTTCGCCCGTCAGCGTATACCGCAGAATATCAACCACCTGCCCGGGCGTTTCCACCACGGCCAGCGCGGCGGCGTCGACCTCTTTCAGCGCGTGCTGGTGGTCGGGGCCGTGCATCACGATCAGCGCTTTGCCCTTGGCGGCGGCAAAACCGGCGTCAAACGCGGCGTTCCACTGCTTGTATTTTTCGCCAAAACGCACCACCACAATGTCGGCGGCCTCGATCGCGTTGCGGGTGCGGATGGCGTTTAGCTTGGCGCCTTTGTGGTCGTGCCAAAACTTGTTTTCCTCGGCACCCATAATGGCCACGCCCGCATCGTCCGAGGTTGCGTGATCGGTCACAGGCGCGCTGAATTCCACATCCAGATCAGCCGCCGCGGTTTCGATTTCGGTGCGCCAGCCGGTGTGGATTTCGCCGCTCAAATATACTTTCATGATCTTAGTTCTCCGCCTGTTATCTTTGCCACCGAGGCCACAATTCTGGCCGAAATGGTCTCTATTTCCTTGTCGGTCAGGGTGGTCGATTTGGGCTGGATCCGCACCGAAATTGCCACCGATTTCTTGCCGGCACCCATTTGGGCCTCGGCCTTGGGGCCTGCGAATATATCAAACACCGCCACGTTGGCGATCAGCTTTTTGTCGCCCCCCTTGGCGGCTTTTACCAGCTTTTCAACCTCCAGATCAGCGGCCACCACAAAGGCAAAATCGCGCTCGACCGCTTGCAGGTCGTTGGCCTGCAATGCTGGCCGCGTTTTGGATTTGGCCTTTTTCAGCGGCACGTTTTCGGGGAAAATCGTAAAGCCCACAACCGTGCCCTTCACACCCATCGCTTTTAACACCTTGGGGTGCAGCTCGCCAAACACTGCCAGCGGGTTTTTGGGGCCAAGCGACAGCACCGCCGAACGCCCGGGGTGGAACCATTCGGGCGCGTTGCGCAGCACCATCAGGTTGCCCACCGGGGCGCCGATTGCCGCCAGCGCGGCCTCGACGTCGCCCTTGGCGTCATAAATATCGACAACGCGGCGGGTGCCGTAGGCATTGCGCGGCGCGGTGCTGCCGACGCGAATACCGCAGGCCATGGTGCTTTGGTCGTCCGGCTTGGCCCCCGCAAAACCCTGCCCGATTTCAAACAATGCCATATCGGCCTCGCCCCGCGCCTGATTGCGCGCCGCCGCCTGCAACAGGCTGGGCAGGATGTCGGGGCGCATATGGCTCATCTCGGACGATATCGGGTTGGAAAGCTTTACCGCGTCGGTGCCACCGCCAAACAGTGCTGCTGACTTCTGGTCGATAAAACTATAGGTCACGCATTCGTTCAGCCCCAAAGCCAAAGCGCGGCGCAGCACCATCAGGCGTTTTTGCGCGGGGGTCAACACCGGTTTCATCACCCCGGTGCCAGGGCGGGATAGCGGCTTGCCCACCAGCTTGGTCAGGCTGGCCACGCGGGCGATCTCCTCAACCAGATCGGCTTCGCCCCGCACATCGGGCCGCCAGCTTGGCACGCTGACCATCAGGTTGTTTACTGTAAACCCCAGTGCGGTCAAAATGCGGATCTGCTCGGCCTCGCCGATCTCCATGCCGACCAGTGAAACCACGCGCATCGGGTCCAGCCTGTAGGCCCGCGCGGTATCGGGCACCGCGCCCGCGACCACCATGTCCGAGGCCGCCCCGCCGCAGATATCAAGGATCATCGCGGTGGCAAGATCAAGCCCTTGGGGGGTAAAGGCGGGGTCGATGCCGCGCTCGAACCGGTAGCGCGCATCAGAGTTTATTTTTAGCTTGCGGCCGGTCATGGCAATTTTGACCGGGTCCCAATAGGCGCTTTCAACAAACACATTCACGGTGCTGTCCGAGCACCCTGTGGCCGCGCCGCCCATAATGCCGGCAATGCTTTGCGGGCCGTTATCATCCGAGATCACCATCGTGCCGGCGTCGAGCGTATATTCGTTATCATCCAGCGCCATCAGCGTCTCGTTGCCCTTGGCGTAATGCACGCGCAAATCACCTGAAACCTTATCGGCATCAAACACATGCAGCGGGCGGTTCAGGTCATAGGTGAAGAAATTGGTCACATCGACCAAGGCCGATATCGGTCGCAAGCCGATGGCGCGCAGGCGGTCTTGCAGCCATTGCGGCGAGGGGCCGTTTTTAACACCCTTGACCAGCCGTCCGGTAAATACCGGTGCGTCTTTCAGGGTGTCGCTGTCAATGCCGACCTTGATCGGGCTTTCAAAACTGCCCTTTATACTGGCGGTCTTTGCTGGCTTCAGTTTGCCCAACCCGCGCGCGGCAAGGTCTCGCGCCACGCCGCGCACGCCCAGCGCATCGGGGCGGTTGGGGGTAATGGCGATGTCGATCACCGGATCGTTGCGGTCGAGATAATCAATAAACCGGGCACCAAGCGGGGCGTCGGCGGGCAGATCTATGATGCCGTCATGTTCATCCGAGATCATCAGTTCGCGCTCGGAACACAGCATGCCGTTGCTTTCGACATCACGAATTTTGCCGGGTTTCAGCAGCAGGTCAATGCCGGGCACATAGGCCCCGACCGGCGCAAACACCCCGACCAGACCGGTGCGGGCGTTGGGGGCGCCGCAAACCACCTGCACCTCTTCGGTGCGGCCGCCCGGGCCATCGGGATAGGTTTCGACCCGACACAGGCGCAGGCGGTCGGCATTGGGGTGCTGCACCGCCTCGATCACGCGGCAAAGCCGGAAGGCCCCAAGCGTATCGGCGGGGTTTTCAACCCCTTCGACCTCTAGCCCCAGATCTGTCAGCGCCTCGACAATTTCGTCGAGCGATGCCTCGGTATCGAGATGGGCTTTTAGCCAGTTTAACGTGAATTTCATAGCGTGCGCGCCCTCAAAATCTGTTTGTCCGCAAACTATGGGAAACCGGCGCAAATGAAAAGGGGGCGATTTGGTGGCGATCGCGCAGATCAGGCCCGCAAGACCGCTGCGGTTTTCGGGGGGGGTGAGCGTTGCGCAAGCGCGGCCCCCCCCAAAAAATTATTGGCCAAAGTAACGGATGTCAGCGTTTGATTTTATAGCCAAGCAGGCGCAGGGCATTCAGCGTAACCAGCACGGTCGCACCGGTATCGGCCAGAATTGCCATCCACAGCGTGGTAATGCCAAACAGGGTGGTCACCAAAAATACCGCCTTTAGCCCCAGTGCGATGCTGATGTTTTGATAGATATTTGCCATGGTGGCGCGCGACAGGTCGATCAGGGCCGGCACGTCGGAAACCTGCTCGTGCAACAGCGCGGCATCGGCTGTTTCGAGCGCCACATCGGTGCCGCCGCCCATGGCAATACCGACATCGGCGCGGGCCAGCGCAGGGGCGTCGTTAATGCCGTCACCGACCATCGCCACCCCGCCTTTTTCACGCAGTTGTTCGATGATCTTCAGCTTGTCTTCCGGCATCAGTTCGGCGCGCACTTCCATGCCCAGCTGGGCGGCGAGCGCGGCACCGGTGCGGGCGTTATCACCCGTAAGCATGATTGCGGATACATCCATATCCTTGAGTGTTTTTATGGATGTCACTGCGTCGGCGCGCAGCTCGTCGCGCATAGCGATAACGCCCAGCAATTTGCCGTTCGCCACCACCGCCGCCACGGTTTTGCCGTCGGTCTCGAACGCCGCGATTTGCGCGCTTTCGGCTGGTTTAAGCGTGGTGATTTGAGCGGCGTAGCGCGGCGAGGCCACCACGACATCAACCTTGCCGACCTTGGCCTGCACCCCGCGCCCGCGCAGCGCTTGCGCATTGGTTGCAGGGGCAATTTCCAAGCCTTCGGCCCGCTTGGTTATCGCCGCTGCCAGCGGGTGGGATGACCCGGCCTCAACTGCGGCGGCCAACGCCAGCATGTCGGGTTCGCTGCCGTTGAACACCGCGATATCGGTAACCTTGGGCGTGCCCTCTGACAGGGTGCCGGTTTTGTCAAATGCCACTGTGCGCACCTTGCCTATGGCCTCCAGCACCGCGCCGCCCTTCATCAACAGCCCTTGGCGCGCGCCGGTGGAAATGCCCGAGGTGATCGCCGCCGGGGTTGAAAGCACCAGCGCACAGGGGCAGCCGATCAGCAATATCGCCAGACCTTTATAAACCCAAACGTCAAGATTTTCGCCCAGCAGAAGCGGCGGCAAAAACGCGATCATTGCCGCCACCACGATCACCCCGGGGGTGTAATATTTGCTAAAGCGGTCAATAAAGCGCGCGGTCGGGGCTTTTGAGGCCTCGGCGTCTTCGACCATTTGCAATATCCGCGCTATCATGTTGTTTTCGGCGGCTTTTGTGACCTCCATGCGGATCAGCCCGTCGGTGTTGATCGAGCCGGCAAACACCGAATCACCCACGGTTTTGTGCCGCGGCATCGATTCGCCGGTTATCGCCGCCTCGTCGATCGCGGTTTCGCCCATGGTCAGGGTGCCATCGGCGGGCACACGGCCCCCGGGGCGGACCTCGATAACGTCGCCGATTTTCAGCGTGTCGGCCTCGACCTCGTGCACCTCGTTCCCGACCAGCAGAAACGCCGATTTCGGCACCAGATCGGCCAGCGCCTGCACCGAGCTGCGGGCCTTGGCCGCTGCCATCATTTCCAGCAGCTCACCGATCAAAAACAAAAACACCACCACCGAGGCTTCGGCGGCTTCATCGATCACGATCGCGCCGATCACGGCGATGGTGACCAGCATTTCAATGGTAAAGAACTGGCCGATGCGCGCGGCACTAAAGGCCTTGCGCGCCAGCGGGGCCAGCGCCAGCAGCGCGCCGGCAGCAAAAACATAGCCCGCATATTCGGGCATTAAAAACGACAGCACCGTAGCCACCGCCAAAATAGCCCCCGCCGCGATCACCAGCCGCCCCTTGCCGGTTTGCCACCAGCTTTTGGGGGCCTCGGGCGCGGCATTGACCCGCACCTTGTAACCCAGCTTTTCGATCACTTTTTTAATGCTGTCCGCATCGCCGCCCTTGCCCAGCTCAAGCTTCAGCTTTTGGCTGGTATAGTTGAGCGACACATTGCCAACGCCCGGCAGGGCACAGACCGCACCCTCGATTTTGCTGGTGCAGCTCGGGCAATCCATGCCTTCGACATTCAGGGTTAGTTGTTCGGCCATAACGGACTCCTGCGAAATTCAAATTGATTCGCCCGATTATGGAATCTCATGCCCCTAGAGCTTCAAGAACTATTTTCAAATGCCGTGCCGGAAGCGCTTGACGCCCCCGCGCCCGCGCCCTAAAACGCGCTACAGAGTGCGGTTGTAGCTCAGTTGGTTAGAGTGCCGGCCTGTCACGCCGGAGGCCGCGGGTTCGAGTCCCGTCAACCGCGCCATTTACATGCATAAGATTGCGCGGTTGTAGCTCAGTTGGTTAGAGTGCCGGCCTGTCACGCCGGAGGCCGCGGGT
>CAYWXQ010000098.1:0-4223 GCA_964462475.1 uncultured Rhodobacterales bacterium
TCGGCAGCGGCCTGTTGCGCAGCGGCGGCCTGGGCTTCAGCTTCGGCAGCAGCAGCGGCATCGGCGGCGGCTTGGTCTGCCGCGGCCTGTTGCGCAGCGGCGGCTTTTTCAGCAGCGGCTTGGGCGACAGCTTGGGCTTTCACTTCAGCGGCGGCGGCGGCATCGGCGGCGGCTTGTTCGGCAGCGGCGGCGTCAGCGGCGGCTTGCTCAATGACGGCAGCTTCGGCAGCGGCGGCATCCGCTGCTGCCTGAACTTCGGCCTCGGCGGCAGCGGCCGCGTCGGCAGCCGCTTTCTCGACCGCAATTTTCTCGGCAGCGGCGGCGTCAGCGGCGGCCTGCGCAATGGCGGCGGCTTCAGCGGTGGCGGCATCGGCGGCGGCCTGGGCTTGGGCCTCGGCCGCGGCGGCAGCTTCAGCGGCGGATTTTTCAACGGCGGCGGCGGCCGCGTCGGCGGCGGCCTGAGCCTCGGCCGCAGCGGCAGCGGCCGCGTCGGCAGCCGCTTTTTCAACGGCGGCGGCGGCGGCTTGTGCTTCAGCTGCGGCTGCTTTTTCAGCGGCAGCGGCTTGCGCAGCGGCTTCGGCCTGGGCGGCTTGCATTGCGGCTTCTTGTTGCTTGCCGTCAAAATATTTATAGCCGCCAAAGGCCGCAGCGGCCGCCACGAGAATGATCAAAATCATCTTCATGCCACCACCACTTTTCACTTCATTTTCGTCGCTCATTTCATGTCCCTTTATTCCAAATTTTTTTTAAGCACAAAGGCGGCCACTCCCGGAAAACCAGCCGCATTTGAAAAAATTATTGGCCTTTCCGGCACGAATTGCAAGGGATTCGCCGCCTTTGTGCCGGTTTTCGCGCGCTATAGCCGCCTAAATTGGCGATTACCGGCCTTAACCAGCAAAATCACCGGTAAAAGCCCGGCCAGCGTGACCAAAAGCGCCGCCGGTGCCGCCAGCTCAAGATTCTCGAGCGAGGCCTGCCCGTAAACCTGCGTTGCCAAGGTGTCAAAGTTGAACGGGCGCAAAATAAGCGTGGCGGGCAGTTCTTTGACCGAGTCAACAAACACCAGCACCGCCGCCACCAGCACCGAGCCGCGTATCAGCGGCACATGCACCGCCCACAGGGTTTGCCAGCTGTTGCGCCCCAGTGAGCGCGCCGCCATATCCATAGACGGCGTCACCCGCCCCAGTGCCGAATCAATCGCCCCCTGCGGGATGGCGAAAAACCGCACCACATAGGCAAACATCACCGCCGCCGCCGAGCCGGTCAGCAGCAGGCCGATATCAACCCCGAACCAGCCTTCAACGGTATCGGCCAGCCAATTGTCAAACACCCCGAACGGGATCAGAATGCCGATCGCCAACACAGCTCCAGGCGCTGCATAGCCAATCGCGGTTACCGGCATCAGCAACCGTGGCAACCGGTGTTTGGAGTTGCGCACCCCGTAAACCATAAACAAGGCCCCCAGCACCGTCAGCGCCGCCGCCCCCGCCCCCAGCAGCACGGTGTTGCGCGCCGCTAGCCACAGCTTTGGGTCCAGCCACTGGCCCAGATGGCCCAAGGCCAGCACTGAAATTACCGTTACCGGCAACACAAACCCCGCCAAAAACGGCAACAGGCAGGCCAGCGTGGCCAGCATCGCCGCGCTACCGCGCAAGCGCTCGGGGGTGATGGGCGTGACCTTGGCCGACAGGTTATGAAAGCGCCGCCGCTTGCGGGCGTATTTTTCAAGCACCGCCAGCACCAAAACAAAGGTCAGGATCAGGCTGGCGATCTGCGCCGCGCCGCCAGCGTTGTAGCCTTGTAGCCAGACGGTAAAAATGCCGGTGGTCAGGGTTTGCACGGCAAAATAATCAACCGTGCCAAAATCGTTCAGCGCTTCCATCATCACAATCGCCAGACCGGCGGCTATCGCCGGTCGCGCCATTGGCAGTGCCACCTTGAAGAAACTGCGCCACGGCCCGCAGCCAAGGGCGCGCGAGACCTCTATCATACTGGCGGATTGCTCACGAAACGCGGCGCGCGCCAGCAGGTAAACATAGGGGTATAGCGACAGGGTAAGCACCAGCGCCGCCATCCAGATACTGCGAATTTCAGGAAACCAGTAGGCGCGCGAATCCTGCCAGCCAAACACCCCGCGCAGGGTGGTTTGCACCGGCCCCGCATATTCCAGAAAATCAACCAGCGCATAGGCGCTGATATAGGCCGGCAGCGCCATTGGCGCCAGCAGCAGCCATTGCAAAACACCGCGCAAGGGAAAGCGCTTCATCACCACCAGCCACGCCGCGCCGGTGCCAATAAGCCCGGTGCCCAGCCCGACCATAACCATCAGCGCCACCGAGTTGCGCAGATAGCGCGGCAGGGTGGTGCTGACCAGATGCACCCATATATTTTCGGTCGGAAAAAACGCGATCCAGACCACCGCGGCCAGCGGCATCAGCACCAGCGCCGCAATCAGCAGGCTGCCCAGCGACCACAGGTCAACCAGCCGCCGCTTGCGGGCCTTGGGGTGGGGTGTTATCGCGGTTTCCATACCCGCCTGAATAGGCCGGATGCCGGGCAAAAGTCCAGCACCCACAACCACGAAGGATAGATGATGCAAAACCCCACCGAGCACGCCAACGCCCTTGATGCCGCCGACCCGCTGCGCGGCCACCGCGCGGCGTTTTACCTGCCCGACGGGGTGATCTATTTTGACGGTAATTCACTGGGCGCGATGCCCAAAGCGGCGCTGGCGGCGGTAACCGAAGCGACACAGCAGGAATGGGCACAAGACCTGATCACCAGCTGGAACAAGGCGGGCTGGTTTGAGCTGCCGACGAAATACGGCGATATGCTGGCACCGGTGATCGGGGCCAACGCGGGCGAGGTGGTGATCTGCGATTCGACCTCTATCAACCTTTATAAGGCACTGTTTGCGGGGCTTTCCCTGCGGCCTGACCGGCAGGTGATTTTGGCCGAGGCCAGCAGCTTTCCGACCGATCTATACATGGTCGAGGGCGCGCTGGCCGCCCGCCCGGGGCTTGAAATGCGGCAGGTGGGCAACCTGCTGGATGCGATTGATGACAGCGTGGCGGTGGTGTTGCTCAACCATGTTGATTATCGCAGCGGCAGGCTGGCCGATGTGGCGGCGGTTGTGGCGCGCGCCCATGCCGCTGGTGCGGTGGTGATCCTGGATACCTGCCACAGCGCCGGTATTTTGCCGGTCGGGCTGAACGCGCTAAAGGTCGATCTGGCGGTCGGGTGCAGCTATAAATACCTGAATGGCGGCCCGGGGGCACCGGCATTTGTGTTTTGCGCCGCCCGCCACCTGCCCACCGTTTCGCAGCCGCTATCGGGCTGGTGGGGGCATGCACAACCGTTTGAATTTACGCAGGGCTTTGCGGCCGATGCGGGTATTCGCAAATTTCTGTGCGGCACCCAGCCGATCCTGTCATTTCGGGCGTTGCAGGCGGGGCTTGATATTATCGCAGGGCTTGATATGGCGCAGGTGCGGGCCAAAAGCCAATCACTGACCACGCTGTTTATTGAACTGGTTGAAGCGGCGGTGCCAACGCTAAAGCTGGTCTCGCCGCGCGATCCGGCTTTACGGGGGTCGCAGGTTTCGTTCAGCCATGATCAGGCCTACCCGATTGTGCAGGCGCTGATCGCGCGCGGGGTGATTGGTGATTTTCGTATGCCGAATGTGCTGCGTTTTGGCTTTGCGCCGCTATACCTGAGCCACGCCGATGTGGTAAAAGCGGTAGAGATATTGCGCGACATCATGCAAACCAAAGCATGGAAAGAACCGCGCTTTCAGGCGCGCGCTGCGGTGACCTAATCATCGTCGGGGCTGTCGTCAAAGCGGTCAGAAAGTATGCGCTCGGCATTGCCCTTGGGGTCGTCGAACTGGTGGTTTTTCACCGACCAGAAAAACGCAAACAGCCCGATCCCGCCCAGTATCAACGAAACCGGTATCAGTATCGCCAGTATATTCATTTCATCCTCCCGATCCGCATCGAATTCAGCGACACGGTGATAGAGCTGCCCGACATCGCCAAAGCCGCCATCAACGGCGTGGCAAAACCGGCCAGCGCCAGTGGCACCGAGATCATGTTGTAAACCGCCGCTACCGAGAAATTTTCCAGGATCCGGCGTTTTGACGCCACGGCAATTTTATGGCTTTTGGCGATCTGCATCAAATCATTGTTGATAATTATCATATCGGCACTGCTGCGGCTGGCATC
>CAYWXQ010000098.1:4323-8438 GCA_964462475.1 uncultured Rhodobacterales bacterium
CCGGTGGTCAGGGTGCCGGTTTTGTCAAACACCACGGTGTCGATCTCGGCCAGCCTTTCCAGCGACACCCCGTCTTTTAGCAGCACCCCTTGCGCAAACAGCCGCCCCGAGGCCGCCGCCAGCACCGCCGGCACCGCCAGCCCCAGCGCACAAGGGCAGGTGATGATCAGCACCGCCGCCGCGATATTGATCGCCAAGCGCCAATCACCGGTGGCAAAACCCCAGGCCAAAAACGCCGCCAGCGATAATGTATGCACCAGCGGCGCATAAATTTTTGCTGCCTTTTCGGCCAGCGATGTATATTTGTTGCGGGTGCTTTCGGCGGTTTCCACCAACCTTGTGATCTGCTTCAGCAGGGTTTCCTCGCCCAGCCCCTCGGCCCGAATTTTGAGCGGGCCGGAAAGGTTGAGCATACCCGCGCGCACCCTTGCCCCCGCACCCACCGCTTGCGGCAGGGTTTCGCCGGTCAGCATCGAGGGGTCAAGCTCGCTATCGCCCCACACCACCACCCCGTCGGCGGGCAGGCGCTCACCCGCGGCCACGGCCAGAATATCGCCCGCGCGCAGGGCGTCCAGCGGCACGGTTTCTTCGCCGTCATCGGTGATGCGGCGGGCTTTTTGCACCTCTAGCGCCGCCAGTTCAGACGCGGCCGAGCGCGCGGTGGCGCGGGTTTTGTAGTCAAGATAGCGGCCAATCAGCAGAAAGAACGTTAGCGATAGCGCCGCATCAAAATAGGCCTGATCGCCGCCCTGCATGGTTTCAAACAGCGATACCCCGCCCGTCAGCAGGATCGCCAGCGAGATCGGCACATCCATGTTCAGCCGCCGGTGGCCAAGCGCGCCCCAGGCCGATTTGTAAAACGGAAACCCCGCAAACACGATCGCGGGCAGGGCAATGGCGGCCGAGACCCAGTGCATCATGTCGCGGGTCGCGCCCGTAGCCCCGGCCCAGACCGAGATCGACAGCAGCATCACGTTCATCATCGCAAAACCGGCCACGCCCAGCCGCGCCAGCAGGTCACGCCCGGCTTTGTCGCTGTCGCTATTGGCCAGCACCGCGCTATCGAGCGGTTTGGCGGGGTAGCCCAGCGCCGCCAGCTCGGCGATCAGCAAATCTTCAATATCGGGCAGATCGGCGGCGGTGATGGATACCCGCTTCAGGGTCAGGTTGACGCGGGCGCCAAATACATCGGGGCGGTTGCCCAGCTTGCGCTCGACCGCCGCGATACAGGCGGCACAATGCACCGTGGGTAGTGCCAGTTCGACCCGCCGCATGGTTACATCGTCAGGGTTTAACTTGGGCAGCTTTTTACCTTGGGCAGGCAGGGCCACGCAGGCCGGACAGGCGGCCATTGAGGGGGTTTCCGGTGGCACTTAATCTTCGACGGTCAGGTGCAGGCGTTTTCGATAGCGGGTGCCATCCTGGGCCACCGCATCCAGAAACAACCGCCACGGGCCGTTGGCCAGCACCGCATCGGCGCGGTAAACATCACCAACAAGTCTGAAATCAAGTTGCAGGTCCTGGCTGGCCACGGTCGGGCGCCCTATTTTGGCAACAATGCTGGCCGGGATCACCACTGCACCATTGGCATCACGCAGATCAACCACCAGTTCGTCGCCTTCGCGGGTGAAATCAATCGTCCAGCCCAACGCACGCTGGGCATACAGGCGGTCGTTGAACTCTTGCGAGGCCACATAGGTATTGGGCTCCTCCAACCCCGGAAACGTGCTGATCGCCGAATAGGCCATGTAAAAATTTACCGAAATCACAAAACCGAAAAACGACAGCATGACCGCCAGCATTTTACCGCCCGTGAATTTTTTTTGTTGAATATTGGCCATGGTTAGCCTCCTCTGCCGTTAAATACCGTGTCCGCATAGGTCTCGGAGTCGGCGGCTTCGTTTTTAATCCATATCCGCACACTTGTGGAGTCGGAACTGGATAGCGCGGTGCCCTTGGGGCTGGTCAGGTAAAGCCGGATCTTGGTTGACTGGTCAGCATCGGCCAATACCTGATGGCCGTTTTCGCCCTCGATACCGACCTCGACCTCGGCCGCGGCTTCGACGCTGACATCAAACACCACGTCGTCGGCCTTCATATTACGGATGCGCACATCATAGGCGTTGCGCACCGAGCCGTCAGACATAACAATGAAGGTCGGGTTGCGCACCGGCGCCACCGCCAGCCCGATATCAGAGCGCAAAAACAGCGCCGCCACCAACGCCACGCCAACCGCCATCCAGAGCGAGATGTAAACCATGGTGCGGGCGCGAAACACATGCCGCCACGCCGAGCGCGGTTCCTCGCCGGCGCGTTCGCGCTCGATGTCGGTGATCGCCAGATAGTCGATCAGGCCACGCGGTTTGCCGATCTTGGTCATCACATCGTCGCAGGCATCGATGCATAGAGCGCAGGTTATGCACTCTAGCTGCTGGCCATCGCGGATATCAATGCCGGCAGGGCAGACGTTGACGCAGGCCATGCAATCAATGCAATCACCCAGTTGTTCGTCGCCGTCGCGCTTTTTGCCCTTGCCACGGGGTTCACCGCGCCATTCGCGATAGCCCACCACCAGGGTTTCCTCGTCCATCATCGCGGCCTGGATGCGCGGCCACGGGCACATGTAAATGCAGATCTGCTCACGCATGATACCGCCGAAAATAAAGGTGGTGGCGGTCAGGGTGACGATGAAAATATAGGCAATCGGGTGGGCCTGGCCGGTAAACAGATCGCGGGCCAGTGTCGGGGCATCGGCAAAGTAAAACACCCACGCGCCGCCGGTGGCCAGCCCGATCAGCAGCCACAAAAACCATTTGGTCAACCGCAGGCGCACCTTGCGGGCGCTCCACCTGGCCTTTAGCAGCCGGATGCGGGCATTGCGATCGCCCTCGACCCAGCGCTCGACCAGAATGTAAAGGTCGGTCCAGACCGTTTGCGGGCAGGCATAGCCGCACCAGACCCGCCCCAGCGCCGAGGTAAACAAAAACAGCCCCAGCCCGGCCATGATCAGCAACCCGGCGATAAAATAAAACTCGTGCGGCCAGATTTCGATCCAGAAAAAGAAGAACCGGCGGCTCGACATATCAAGCAGCACCGCCTGATCGGGCAGGTTGGGGCCACGGTCCCAGCGGATCCAGGGCAAAAGATAGTAAACCCCGAGCGTCCAGCCCATCAGCCACCATTTGATATTGCGAAACCGCCCCGACACCCGACGCGGAAAGATCGGTTCGCGCGCGGCATAGAGGGCTTCTTTTTCAGAAGATTGGTCGTTCACTTATGGGCTCCAGGTACGAAATTCGGCGTGCTGCGGGCCGATCTTAGGCACGGCATACGCCTGTTAAGCGCGCAGTATCCTTGATATGGATCAATAAATACCTAGCACATTGCCGCACCCAAGAAAAAAGCCTGATCACACGGGGGTGACCAGGCCAAAAGTTTGCGCCAGCGAGGCGCGAGGGGAGTGAGGTGAGGCAGAAAGCCCCACGTCAAAAGTCAAAAACGTTAGAACCTAACAATTTTGGCTTCGCTAGCTATGTATAACCTTGATTCGGTTCGGGGTAATTGACCCATATCAACTTAGAGTCTGATTCAAAACCTAATTGCTCAATCCCGGGATTTAATGGGTCGGGAATGCTGGTCGCGGAAATCCGAACCGGTTTTTAAGATGGATCGCCCTATGAAAAGGGCGATAGGAAATGACGAAGAGAACCGGTATTTGAGCGCGTTTAAGGCGCGTGTGGCGCGCAAGACGATCCGCGAGGCGTTGACGCTGGCAGCGCTGTTAAAGAAGCACGGGGTGCACCCCGGTATGATCAGCGTCTGGACGCGATCGGCGCGCGAAAATATGGCGGGTCGGCAAACGAGCACATCTCAAAGCGCACCGCATGGCTTGCCGTCTGTTAAAAGGGGTCAGTTTCAATGCTCATTGGCACCATTGCATAACAGGGCTGCATTGGCGCCGATGCGGCGATTGGGGAAGCAATGAGGGAGAGTTTCGCTGCAGATAACGCTGCGGGTTTGGTTTTAAAATCGGACCGAACTACCGTAACCCATTGAAATAATTGGTGCACCCGTCGCGATTCGAACGCGAGACCTCTGCCTTCGGAGGGCAGCGC
>CAYWXQ010000099.1:0-8415 GCA_964462475.1 uncultured Rhodobacterales bacterium
TCATTTAGGGTTTGTTACCCCGAAAAACCAGAGGAAAAACTGCTGAAATGTGGTTCTTCACTTGAATTTGTTGCCGCGACGCGGCAAAAAGGCGGCACGCGATGCAACTTATCAATAAGGATTTGCAGATGACCCCGAATATGACCCTCACAAATGCGCTTTGGCGCTCGAACTCTGCCCTGCGTAACGGGGTGCTGGTGCTGGCCGGTATTGCCCTTTTGGCGCTGTCGGCAAAAGTTGCCGTGCCGATGTGGCCGGTGCCGATCACCATGGGCACATTTGCGGTGCTGGCACTGGGCGCGGCCTATGGGCCAAAGCTGGGGCTGGCGACAATTTTGGGCTATATGGCGCTGGGCGCGCTGGGGTTTGATGTGTTCGCCGGTAGCTCTGAAGTCAGTGGACTGGCTTATATGATGGGCGGCACCGGCGGGTATTTGCTGGGTTTTGTGCTGGCCACCGTGCTGCTGGGTTATGGCGCCACCCGCGGCTGGGACCGTTCGGTGCTTAAAATGGCGGGGCTGCTGCTGGCGGCGAATGTGCTGATTTATGTGCCGGGGCTGGCATGGCTAAGCGCGCTTTATGATATGAGCGCGGTGCGCGCAATCGAAGTTGGCATGGTGCCGTATTTGATTGGCGACGCGGTTAAGCTGGGGCTGGTGGCGCTGCTGCTGCCCGGGCTTTGGAAGCTGGTTAAAGGTAAATAGGCCTTTTGAAATTATAAAAAAGCCCTGCTTTGCGCGGGGCTTTTTTTATGGGGCTTTGCCCCAATTGGCTTTGCCAATTTCCCCAGAGTATTTGAAAAAGAGTGAAGTCAGATATCGCCAGCGGCGAGTTTGTCGCTGGGGGGGATCGGGTAGTCGCCGCTGAAGCAGGCGTCGCAATATTGCGGCTGGTTTTTGTTGCGGGGTTTGCCGTTTGATACCGCGCGGTAAAGGCCGTCAAGGCTGATAAAACGTAGCGAGTTTACCCCGAGATGGTCGCGCATTTGGTCCTCGGACATGGTGCTGGCCAGAAGTTTGCCGCGCTCTGGGGTGTCAACGCCATAAAAACAGGGCCACTGCGTGGGCGGGCTGGCGATGCGAAAATGGACCTCGGCGGCGCCCGCGTCCAGGATCATCTCCTTGATCTTGCGAGATGTCGTGCCGCGCACCACGCTGTCATCCACCAGTATCACCCGTTTGCCCTTGATCAGGGCGCGGTTCACATTCAGCTTCAGGCGCACGCCCATGTTGCGGATGCTCTCGGTTGGCTCAATAAATGTGCGGCCCATATACTGGTTGCGGATGATGCCCATGGCATAGGGGATACCGCTTTCTTGCGAAAACCCGATTGCCGCAGGGGTGCCGCTATCGGGCACGGGGCAAACAAGGTCGGCTTCTACGGGGGCCTCTTTGGCCAGCTCTACCCCGATGCGGCGGCGGGTTTCATAGACCGAGCGGCCGCCCAATATGCTGTCGGGGCGGCTGAAGTAGACGTGCTCGAAAATGCAAAAACGTGAAGGCTGTTTGGCAAACGGATAGCTGCTTTCGAGCTTGTTGCCCGTGATCACCACCATTTCGCCCGGCTCGATCTCGCGGATGAACTCGGCGCCGATGATGTCGAGCGCGCAGGTTTCGGAGCTTAGCACATAGTTTTCGCCCAGCTTGCCCAGCATCAGGGGGCGCACGCCAAGCGCATCGCGCACGCCGATCAGCTTGGTGCTGGTCATGGCGATGACGCTGAACGCGCCTTCAACCCGGCGCAGCGCGTCTTTTAGCCGCTCGGGGATGTTGGCCTGAAATGACCGCGCCATCAGATGAACAATGCATTCGCTGTCAGAGCTGCTTTGAAAAATCGACCCGTGCTGGATAAGCTCTTTGCGCAGGGCCTCGGCGTTGGTCAGGTTGCCGTTATGGGCAATGGCGACGCCGCCCATGGACAGTTCGGCAAACAAGGGCTGCACATCGCGAATCGCGGTTTGCCCCTTTGAGCCGCTGGTGGAATAGCGCACATGGCCTATTGCCAGTTCGCCCGGCAGGGTTTCCATTAACGAGGCTTTGGTGAAAGTATCGCGCACATAGCCAAAGCGGCGCACAGAGCTGAAACCTGCATCGGGGGCATAAGAAACAATGCCACCGGCCTCTTGGCCGCGATGTTGCAGCGCGTGCAGGCCGAGCGCAACAAAATTGGCGGCCTCGGCAACGCCGTTTATGCCGAAAATGCCACACTCCTCCTTGAGCTTGTCATCGTCGAACGGAAGCGAGGGCAGGGCGGGCATCGGGGGCATGGGCGCGGCCTTTATAATGGAATGCTTGCGCGCCTTATAGACGCGCAATGCCGCGCTGTCACCGATAAAAGATCAGTTATTTGTCGCAGGTGGCAGCGCAGCCGGTTCGGCCGTGGCCGTGACCACACAAACCGAGGTCAGGGTATCAAAACGGGCAATAAACCAGCCCGGAATGGACGAAGTTTCGACCTCGGTGGCCAAGCGCGCCTGCGAATCAGCCAGCAGGGCGCGGGTTTGTGAATCTTCGATAATTTTAATGCCGTCGCCAGTGGCGATAAACTGGTCATAGGCAAATAGTGCCACGATAACCAGCAACACGCCGCGCGCCAGCCCGAATATAAAGCCAAGGGCGCGGTCGATAATGCCAAGCGCGGATTTTGAGACCATGCCGGCCAAAAGCGGTGTAAACAGTGAAATCACCACCAGTGCGACGATGAAAATCAACGTAAACGAGATGATCAGCGCGATTTCACAGCTATTACCCACCAGCCCGCTGATGAACGGGATTTCAAACACCAAATCCTTGCCCTGCGGCGCGAAATAAAACGCGATAACGGCAGCCCCCCCCCAGCCGACGATAGACAATGTTTCGCGCACCAACCCGCGCGCATAGGCCAAAAAGCCCGATATCAGCAAGATGGCCAGCACCACGCCGTCGATGATTGTGTAGTCTTGCATGCGGTCGATCCTCGTTTTTTTTATTATTCGTCTATTATTCCAAAGTAGGAAGAAATGAAACCGGTTATATCGTCGAACTTTTGCACGCTTATGCCTGATTCGCCCACAGTCTTCATCTGCGACGGCGCGAAAGCCGACGAAAACCCTAGCTTCTCGGCTTCTTTCAGCCGGTTTTCGGGCTGAGAAATCGGTCGCAGCGCGCCCGACAGGCTGATTTCGCCAAAACACACGCTGTCGGGCGGCATTGCTTTATCTTGCCGCGCCGAGATCAGCGCCGCCGCCACCGCAAGGTCGGCGGCTGGCTCTGAAATGCGCATGCCACCGGCGATATTCAGGTAAACATCCATGCCCGCAAAGCTGATACCGGCGCGGGCATCGAGCACCGCCAGTATCATTGCCAGCCGCGCGCTGTCCCAGCCCACAACCGCGCGGCGCGGCGTCGCCAGCGGGGATGGTGCCACCAGCGCCTGAATTTCAACCAGCACCGGGCGCGTGCCCTCTATGCCCGCAAACACCACCGCACCGGGCGCGGGGGTGTCGCGCTCGGATAGAAACAGCGCCGAGGGGTTGGTGACCTCGGCCAGCCCCGCGCCGGTCATCTCGAATACGCCAATTTCATCGGCGGGGCCAAAGCGGTTTTTGACCGCGCGCAATATGCGAAACTGGTGGCCGCGCTCGCCCTCGAAATATAGCACGGTATCAACCATGTGCTCGACCACCCGCGGGCCGGCGATTTGGCCGTCTTTGGTCACATGGCCAACCAACACCACCGAAACCCCGCGCTTTTTGGCAAAGGTCGTTAGCTCGTGTGCGCAGGCCCGCACCTGCGAAACCGAGCCGGGGGCGCTGTCAACATGATCGGCCCACATGGTTTGGATGGAATCGATGATCGCCAATGCGGGGCGCTCGGCATCCAGCGTGGTGATGATATCGCGCAAATTTGTTTCGGCGGCCAGTTGCACGGGGGCGTCGGCGGCGCCAAGGCGGCGGGCGCGCATGCGGATCTGGCTGGCGGCTTCCTCGCCCGAAACATAGATCACCTTTTGGCCGCTGCGGCCAAAGGCGGCGGCGGCTTGCAATAGCAGGGTTGATTTGCCGATGCCCGGGTCGCCGCCCACCAATATGGCGCTGGCCGGCACCATGCCTCCGCCCAGCACGCGGTCAAACTCGTTAATGCCGGAATGGGCGCGGGGCAGGGGGGCGTCATGGGCCGAAAGGTCTGAAAGCGCCATTTTGCGGCCCTTGGCCCCGCCCAGGCTTTTGCCGGTGGGGCCGGTGGTCAGCGCGACCTCCTCCTGAATGGTGTTCCACTGGTGGCAGGATTCGCACTGGCCCGCCCATTTTTTGTGGGTGGCTCCGCAGGCGGTGCAGGTATAGGTCGATTTCGTTTTTGCCAAAAGGGCGCCTCCGGTTGGGTTGGTTGGGTTCTATGCTTTCAGGGGGCATAACTCAAATTGATTTTGTGTTGCTGGGCCCCGTGGTTTTATAGCGGCGGCCGTTTAGGGGGTTTTAAGCCGGTGCTTGGTCAGCTCGGTGATGGTCATCGACAGCAACACGCAAAAGGTGAACAAATACAGGCCCCAGCCGGTTTCAACCGTGCCTACGCCCACGCCCTTGGCCAGCACAATATAAACCGCGACCAAAAACACATCGGCCATGGCGAGCTTGCCCAATACGGCCAGTGCTGGCAACATATTGCTGCCCAACAGGCCAAAATGCATCGCCGCCAGTAGCGCGGTTTTAAGCATTGGCGCGACAATGGCAAAAAACGCCACCAGCAGCGCCAGAAAAACATCGGTATTCCAGAGCGTGCCCAGTGACGAAACCACCGAAAGCTCCTCCAGATCAAAGAACCACAGTTTTATCAGCCCCGCCCGCGCCATTGGCGCAAACCACGCGACAGGAAACAGGATAAACAGCGAAAGGTTAAGGTATTTAAGCATGGCTTCCCCGCAGGGCGGGCCTCAGCCTGCCATCACCGCACACTTTCAATCGGTCCCTCGGCCCGCCCATTGATAAACTGGTCCACATAAGCGTCCCCCGAATTGTCAATATCGGCCACCGCCCCGTGCCACTGCACCTTGCCGGCGTGCAGCATCGCCACATGGTCGGCAATGGCGCGCACAGAACTCATATCATGGGTGATGGTGATGGCGGTTGCGCCAAGGTCAACCACGATCTCGCGGATAAGTTCGTTAATCACCCCCGCCATAATCGGGTCCAGCCCCGTGGTTGGCTCGTCAAAGAAAATAACCGAGGGTTCAGAGGCAATGGCCCGCGCCAGCCCCACCCGTTTTTGCATCCCCCCCGACAGCTCGGCCGGATACATAAACGCGACCTCGGGTTTCAGTCCGACGCGGCGCAGTTTTTCAATGGCAACTTCTTGCGCGTCGGCTTTGCTAAGTTTGCCGGCCCCTTGACGCAGCCGAAACGCGACATTGTGCCAGACCGGCAGGCTGTCAAACAACGCGCCGCCCTGAAACAGCATGCCGAAATGGCCAAGAAACGCATCGCGGTTGCGGATCGGTTGCCCGTCGATCAAAATCGTGCCCGCATCGGGCGTTATGATGCCCAGAATGCACTTTAGCAGCACCGATTTACCGGTGCCCGAGCCGCCGATCACCACCAGCGAGCTGCCCTTGGCCACGCTTAAATCAACCCCGCGCAGCACCTTGTTGGCGCCAAAAGCCTTGGTCACGCCGCCAAGGACTATTTTTGCCACGCCGCTCATGCTGAAAACAACAATTCGGTCAGCACATAGTTGCTGGCCAGTATCAAAACCGAGGCCGAGACCACCGCATTGGTGGTGGCCTGCCCGACCCCCTGCGCGCCGCGCCCCGAATTAAAGCCGCTATAGGTGCCCATCAATGCCACGATAAAACCGAACACCGCCGCCTTTATCAGCCCCGAGGTCACATCGCCCACTTCCAGAAAATCAACCGTGTTGCTGATATAGGCAGCGGCGTTGAAATCCAGCCGCAGGGTGCCAACCAGAAACCCGCCGAGCACGCCGATGATATTACCGACCAGCACCAGAAGCGGCATCGCAATGGTGGCGGCCAGCAGGCGCGGCACCACCAGATATTTAACCGGATTGGTGGAAAGCGTTGTCAGGGCGTCAATTTGCTCGGTCACTTTCATGGTGCCGATCTCGGCGGCGATGCTGGCGCCAACCCGCCCGGCCACCATCAGCCCCGCCAGCACCGGGCCAAGCTCGCGGACCATGCCGATGGCGACAATGCTGGGCACCACGCTTTCGGCGTTGAAGCGCGCGCCGCCGGCATAGATTTGCAGCGCCAGCGCCCCGCCGGTAAACAGCGTGGTCAGCCCCACCACCGGCAGCGAGAAATACCCGATTTTCAGCAGTTGCGCCGCCAGTTCACGCGGGTAAAACGGCGCGCGCAGGGTGTGGGAAACCGCCACCGCCGCAAAGATCGCCAAGCGTCCGGTGGCGCTGAAAAGCCCCAGCGTCGAGCGCCCGACCGAGGCGAAAAATTCTAGAACAATGCGCATTGCCGGTGGCGGCTCCTTGGGCTGGGTTTGGTCAGGGATACGCATTGCGCGCGGGTTTGGCAAGCTATCCGACAACCCATGACACGCCCGCCATCATATAGATGAGCGCGCCAAACATGGTAAAGACCTCGATCAGCCAATAGGTGCCCCCAAAACCGCGATTGCCGCTGCGCAGCAAAACCGCGCTAAACAACGTCAGCGCCAGCGCCGCCAGCAGGGCCGCCATCGGCCAGCCCAGCCCCAGCACCGCGTTGGCGCCTAGCGGGGCGGCGGCCACGGCCGCCCCGAGCAGGGATTTTATGCTGCTATGGCGCACGGTCACCAGCCGGATCGCCACGCTGGCTATTATGGCCAGCGGCAGCACATAAACCCCGATATACCACGACAGCGCCACCATAATTTTAAGGGCTGAAAATGCATCTTCCATGGGCGGCTCCTATTCAATGCCGAGATAGGTTCGTTTATAGCGCGCGCCAAGGCCGGTCAGTATTTCATAGCCGATGGTGCCCGCCTGTTCAGCAAGGGTATCAACAGTTTGCACGTCATTCAACAGGCTCAGGGTGGGGGGCACGGTCGGGAGAACATTGCGCAGCTCGGTGACATCAACCGTTAGCAGATCCATCGAGACCCGCCCCACAACCGGGCAGGCGGTGGCACCGGCATACAGGCAAAACCCGTTGCTGGCGCGCAATATCCCGTCGGCATACCCGCTGGAAACCGTGGCGATCTTGCTGGGGCGGGCGGCGATCCATGCCGCCCCGTAACCCACGCCTTCGCCGGGCAGCACGTCGCGCACTTGTATTACCGGCAGGTCAAGCCGCACCACCGGTTTTGCGCCCTTGAACGGTAGCCCGCCATATAGCCCGATGCCCGGGCGGGTCAGGTCAAAATGATAGCCCGCGCCCAGCAAAATACCGCCCGTGGCCGCCAGCGCCTTACGCTTGGTCGGCATGGCAAAGCTCATGGCGCCAAAGGTCGCCAGTTGCGAGGTGTTCATCGGGTGGAGCGGCTTGTCGGCGCAGGCGAGATGGCTCATCACCAGATCGGGTTGCAGGGCGGCGATATCAAACCCGACCGAGGCGGCCTCGAGCACCTCCATCCCGAGGCGGTTCATGCCGCTGTCGAGCTGGACGCCGCAAGGCCGGCCTTTGAAACCTTTCACAAACGCCTTGACCTGCGCGGCCGAATTCAGCACCGGCACGATGGCGTGATCAAGCACCGCGCTTTCATCGCCCGGCATCAGCCCCGAAAAGTTATAGATCACCGGTTCGGGGCCGATGGCGGCGCGCAGGGTTACCGCTTCTTCGGCCTGGGCGACAAAAAACCGCTTTACCCCGGCGGCGACAAGGGCGGGGCCAACTTTGGCCGCCCCCAGACCATAGGCGTCGGCCTTGATCACCGCGCCGGTTTCAACGCGGCTGCCGGTCAGCGCATCCAGCGCGCGCCAGTTGGCGACAATCGCGCCAAGGTCTATGTGCAATTCGGCTTTCATGGCGGCACCATATCGTGGCGGGCAGGAATCAGCCACCACTTTTGCGTCAGGTTGTCGATAATTCAGGTGGTGGCGGGCGCGGCCCGGGGTATTGTGCGGAACCTGCCTGCCACGCCAGCCGTGCCACCGGAAATTTACAATTTGCCACGATCTGGCCTGATTCAGCGCCTGTGTTGGTAAAAAAATCGACAAATGTGGCATGCAAAGCATCGCACAAGGTTAGGCTGTGGGGTTAATGGGTTGATAACGCTAGCATAAACCGGAATCGGTGGTTTTTGGCCTGTCTCTTGCCTCAAGCGCAGGCCTCTGCTATCACCGCGACGATTTCAACGGGTTCGTATGTGACTCGCCGACCTGTTGGTTATGGCCCACGCTTGGGCGCTAAGAATAAAGGGGTGTTCGTGTCTGCTACAGCATCAATAACCGCAGGGGCCTCGGGGCGCTATGCGATCGCATTGTTCGAGAT
>CAYWXQ010000100.1:0-8379 GCA_964462475.1 uncultured Rhodobacterales bacterium
GAACAGCATGCTTTTGTTCAGCAGGATTACGGATTTGTTTTTGACAACCTCGTAAAGGCCGTCGAGATTCTGCGGAAAAGAAATACAAAAATAAAAGTGCTGCTAACGGTTTCCCCGGTGCCGTTGACGGCTACAAACACGGGCGATCATGTTTTGGTTGCGACCAGTCTGTCCAAATCAATCCTGCGCGCGGCGGCCGGGGCGGTGGCGGCAAAATTCGATTTTGTAGACTATTTTCCGTCTTACGAAATTATCAATTCGCCTGTGTTCAAGGGGGTGTTTTTTGAACCGAACATGCGCAGTGTGAACCCCGCAGGTGTTCGCCTTGTCATGGATAATTTCTTTCATGATTTGGGATTGTCCGAAACCGACATACCGTTGAGCAAGGTCAGTAGCGCAGATCCGAAACCGGATGAACTGGACGATGATGTTGCTTGCGAAGAGGCGCTGTTGGCTGCGTATGCCCCCGACAACAAAGGTAAATGAGATGCTGAAACTGTGTGTGATCGGCAATAGTCATGTCGCGTGCTTCAAGTCCGGTTGGGCGGCGATCGCGCAATATTTCCCTGATGTGGAGCTTACCATCTATCCGTTTCACGGGTTGTTTTACGATAGTTTTACCCCGGTCCCCGACGAGGGCATTTTGCGCACCGAAAAGGACATGATCCGCAACCGTTTTATACATCTTTTGGGCGGGGATGGGCATATAAGGGTTTCCGAGTTTGACGCGTGTTTGATCATCGGAGGGACGAGGCCGTTGTCGGCAAGTCTTGAGCGGTTTTCCCGTCAGGTGCGCCGTGCTACCATAATCGACTGGTTTGACCATTCGCATATCAATATGCTTGTGCAGAAAATCAGGGTTTTGTCTGATTTGCCAATCAATATTGCGTTCAACCCGCTATTGGCATTCAAAGACCCGTCCGAAAACCCGGTGACCAACATTGATTTTCAGGGCACCATGAATGTTCTCAAGGATTATCTTCCGGCCAGCCGTGGTGTCCGGGTTTTTGTGCAGCCCGAGCAAACCATCCAGGGCGCATTTGGAAGCAAGCTGGAATATGCGACAGGTGAGCGTTTGAGCAATGCCTCTGTATTACCGGGTGCAACGCCGGTGGTCGAGTATGACTTGATGCATATGAATAGTGCGTTCGGAGCCCTTTTCTTGAGCGAGATTTTGGCGTCAAGGGGTTTTTGCCCGGAAGACCTCAAACTACCAAAGCCAGACGGGCACCTTTCGCTTGCCGCGCGCGCCGCGCTTACCGGAGGCACCGGCGCGGGCGGTAGGTGAACAAAGTATCGGCGATTGCATTGGTCATCCCCGGGCAACGCCCATGACAGCGTTGAGCGCAATACGCTATTGCGGGCGACGCAGCGGCGCCTTATGCCGACGCGGCCTATTCATCAAAGGAAACGCGGGCCAAACTGGCGCGTTCGGTAATAAAGATCAGGTGCAGCGCAAAGGCCATCACGGCCACCCGATATCGGATGCCGCCAAGGCCGGAAACGCCGAAATGCCACCACCCGCTCCGGCTTTGGGCACCTCTTCGCCACCTGTAAATCCAGCTACGGACTGGCGCGAGCACGGCTGATAGGCCGGGCCCAAAACCAGACGCTTTACGGACTCGCCGGCATCCATTGCCCGGCGGGTGATTGCACAGCAATCACGCCATCCCCCCCCTGCGGAAAAGGTAGGCGCGTGACGGGTAAATATGCGCTGCACCTGTGATGAACCGACGCGCTATAGCCAGCCGTGTTTCCCTCCGTCAGCCCCGTGTTGCTGCGCAACAAGGGGCAAACGTTTGGGCGGTGGCCTCGGCTTCGCCTCGGCGGGGATGGGGTATGGGTGTGGGGCCGCCCTATAGCGTGGCGAGGCCGACGATTTCGGCGCTTTGCTGCACCGCGCCCAGCACGTCGCCGGTTTGCCCGCCCAGACGCGCGTCGGCCAGCAGCGCGATCGCCAACGCGGCGGCCGCCATCAGCACAAAAACCATCAACCCGTACCAGCCAAATGCCGCAAGCGCAGCCAACAGGCCGATGGCAAATGCGGCCAGCACCGCCGCAACAGAAGGCCTGCCCGCAGCCGATGACATGCCGGATTTGCGCGCATTGGGCAGGGCCGCCATAACCACAACCATCAGCGCGCGTGACCCCGCTGCCAGCGCCATTAGCGCCAGCGGTAAGTCGGGGCCATTGATCCCCGATATACCAACCTGCCGCGCCAGCAGCGCCAGCACCAGCGCGATGGTGCCATAAGCGCCGATTCGGCTGTCTTTCATAATTTCCAGCGCCCGCGCGCGGGTAAACCCACCCATGCCGTCGGCCATATCTGCCAGCCCGTCTTCGTGCAGCGCGCCGGTCAGCGCCACCTGCAGCGCCACCACAAACACCGCCGCCAGCCCGTGGGGAACCCCCATTGCCAGCAGCCCCCAGCCAAATAGCCCGGCCCCCAGCCCCAGCACCGCACCGACCAGCGGATAGGCCCATGCCGCCTTGGCCCCGCGCGCCCCGGCGCGAGCGTGGTCAACCGGCAGCGGCAGCCGTGTCAGCAGTGAAAACGCCACCGCAATATCGTGAATCTCGGGCTTCATGTCGTTTTGTCTGGCTCCGCTCGCGTTTTTGGCTCAACATCTGCGCCGATACCCCGTATTACTGGCCCCGACCCAATTGTGAAAGCCCCGTGATGACCCAAACATTTACAACCCTTGAAGATTTTACCCGAATTCTGGCCAATTTACCCGCCGCTGATGCCGCGGCATCGGCGGCGGCCTCGGCCCGTAATGATGTGCTCACCAAACCCCCCGGCGCGCTTGGCCGGCTGGAAGAGTTGGCGATCTGGTATGCGGGTTGGCGGGGTGAGGCCGCGCCCGTGGTTACGGCGCCGCAAGTGCTGGTTTTTGCCGGTAATCACGGCGTGGTGGCGCAAGGGGTGTCGGCATTTCCCGCCGAGGTAACCGCCCAGATGGTCGGTAATTTTGCCGCCGGTGGCGCGGCCATCAACCAGCTTTGCAAAACCGTCGGTGCCAGCCTGAACGTGATCGCGCTTGAGCTTGATACCCCCACCGCCGATTTCACCCAAACCCCCGCGATGACAAAAGACGAACTGGTAGTCGCGCTCAAAACCGGGTGGGAGGCGGTAAACCCCGCTGCCGATCTGCTGGTGGTCGGCGAGATGGGCATTGGCAACACCACCAGCGCCGCCGCCTTGGCGTTGGCGCTTTACGGGGGCGAGGCGGCTGATTGGGCCGGTCGCGGCACCGGTGTTGATGACGCGGGCCTTGTGCGCAAGATCGAGGCCATTACCAAAGGCGTCAAACGTCAGGCGGTGGCCTCGGGGCTAGAGGTGTTGCGCTGCCTTGGTGGCCGTGAAATCGCGGCGATGGCGGGGGCGATGGCGCGGGCGCGAGTGGCGCGCATTCCGGTTATTCTAGACGGGTTTATCTGCACCGCTGCCGCCGCCTGTTTGCAAAAAGCCGCGCCGGATGCGCTTGACCACTGCGTGGCCGGCCATGTGTCTGGCGAGGCGGCCCATGCCCGCCTGCTGGCAAAGCTTGGTAAACCCCCGCTGCTTGATCTGGGCCTGCGCTTGGGTGAGGGCTCTGGCGCGGCGCTGGCGATTAACATCGTGACCGCCGCCTTGGCGTGCCATTCCGGCATGGCAACCTTTGATCAGGCGGGGGTTTCGACCGAGGGTTAGCTCGCGTGCGATCTGTGCGCGACCCGTGCGCGCGTGACGGATGTCACGCAATGCTCCCGAGGCGAAGCCGAGGCCACAGCGCCGCAGCCCCTTTTTGCCTTTGGCAAAAAGGCCGCAACGCTTGAAGCTTGGGGGGGATTACTGGTTGGCACTTGGGCCAAAAAAAAGCGCCCCGCCGGCTGGCAGGGCGCTTAAGGATTACTCGGCAACCACCATCTGGTGGCCGACGGCGCTGATCGCGATTTTACCAACCAGCGACAGGTTGTCTTGGTTGATGATCTTGATCACCGGCTCGTCCGAGCTGCTGACATAGGCCAGAGCGGTGCCGGTAATTGTGGTTAGATGATAGGGCGACGGCCCCATTGCCTGTTTGGTTACCACACCGGTCGCCAGATCGACCCGCGCAACGTTATTGCCACCGCGCTCGGCCACCAGCAACGCGCTGCCGTCCGAGGTAATATCAAGCCCGTGCAACTGCGCACCGATCTTGTAGGTGTCGGTCACCGTGCCGGTTGCCAGCGCAATCGCGTTAACCGTGCCGTCGTCATTATTGTTGACATAAAGCATGCTGCCATCGGCCGAGACCACCATATGCTCGGGCGCGGTGCCGGTAGCGATGGTGGTTTTTACCGTCCAGCTGTCGGTCGGGATCACCGCAACGGTGTTGTCGCCCGCATTGCTGACGTAAAGCGTGGCACTGTCTTTGCTGAACGCCATGTAATTTGGCAGCGCCCCGGTTTTGACGGTGGCAACCACCGCATAGGTTTGCAAATCAATCACGCTTACCTGATCATAGGCGGGCTGGGTAAGCGCGACAAAGCGCCCGTCGGGGCTGGTGGTAACGTGGTGCACAGCACCTGGCACATCAATGGCCCGCACGATCTCGCCGGTATCGGCCCGCAAGATCGACACAGTCGAGACCATTTCAGGCGCGGCACCATTGGCCGGAGTGCTGGCCATGTGGTGGGCGGCGTGGTCCTTGGCGCTGACACCGTCGGGCTTGGCGGGGGCCGTGCCCGGGGTGCGCTCGCTAAAGCTGCCCGCGATCAGGAACTGGCCGTCGGGGGTGCCGGCAAGGCCGTGCACCGCTGTCAGGCCGGTATATTCGTTGATGATGGTGCCGGTCGCGGCGTCTACCACCTCTATTTTACCGGCCCCGCCAACGGGGATGTAAACCAGCGGGGCGGCAAAGGCGGTGCCGGCCAAAAGGGTGGCCAGAACGGTGCCGAGTTTTAGGGATTTAAGCATGGGTATTCTCCAGAATAGTAGGGTCCGGCCCTGTTGGGCCGGGCAGGGCGTGCCTGCAAATTTGGGGGGTTAGCCTTTTAGCGCTTTGCGGCGCTTGGTGTATTCGGCTTCGTCGATTTCACCGCTGGCGTAGCGTTCGTCCAGAATGTCGGTGGCGCGGTTGCCCGCATCGCTGCCATTGCCAAACATCCGAAAGGCACCGACAACGGCGGCAATCAGCAGGCCAAAAAACAGAATCATCATCAAGGGGCCAAAGAACCAGCTACCATAGCCCATATTGCCGCCCATATTACCGTAATAGCCACCGGTTTGGTCGGCGAAGGCTTGTGCGGGCAGTGCCAGCACGGCAAGAGCGGGGGTGTATTTGTTGAACAGTTTCATCATGTTCTCCTATTGTCAAAAATTCAGGTTTGCGGTTTTGGGCCGCGTTTGGCTGAATTCAGGCAATAGGGGGGTGAAAGGGCGGCGCAAGCGCGCGACCATCGGCCAGTGCGGCCAGTGGCAGCGCCAAGCGTGCCACCGGCGTTTCACCAAGCAACGCGCCTGAATAGCCCCCCAGCACCGCGGTGCACGGGGCCATTTGCGGGCAAATCACGCCAGAATCGCCAAGCTGAGCCTGATGTTGGGCATGCAGATCAGCCGATATAGCGGCTGATATATTGGCTGATATATAGGCACTGGCCATCACTTGCATCTGGTCGGTATTTGTGGCTGCGCTGGCCATGTGGCTGCGCATTGCAATGGGGTTAAAGGCCAGTGCCAGCAACAAAAACACAGCCAGCAGCCAGCGGCCAGCAAAGCTGACAGATGGCGTGGGTGATATTTGGGTTGCGTTGCGCATGGGGGCTCCTGTGCCGCCGTTTTCTACAATATTATTTAGGTGGGCATTGACCTGAATCAACCCTCGCGTTAAAAAATCACAATTTGTGAATATGAACGCCGCGCCCGTCGGTGTTTTGGCTATTTTCGGTTCATTTTTTCGAATCTGGGCAGCATAGCCGAAAAATCTTTGCCCGCGCCGTTTTCGGTTTCAACGAATTCGGCGTATTGCGCGGTGGCGTGGGCACCAAGCGGGGTGGCTGCGCCCACGGTCTCGGCGGCTTGTTGTGACAGGCGCAGGTCTTTTAGCATTAGTTCAGACGCGAAACCGGGCTGGTAGTTGTTATCGGCGGGGGATTGCGGGCCGATGCCCGGCGCGGGGCAATAGACGTTCATGCTCCAGGAATACCCCGAGCTGGTGGAAACCACATCAAACATTTTTTGCCGGTCAAGGCCGAGCTTGTCGGCCAGTGCAAAGGCTTCGCAAGTAACGATCATGGTGGCACCAAGGATCATGTTGTTGCAGATTTTGGCGGCCTGGCCCGCACCGTTTTCACCGCAATGCACGGTTTTTTGGCCCATAATAGTAAACAGCGGCGCGGCAATGGCAAACGCGGCTTCGCTGCCACCGGCCATAAAGGTCAGCGTGCCGGCGTCGGCGCCGCCAACGCCGCCGGACACCGGCGCATCGACGCTTAGCGGCCAATCGCCAGCCACGGCGCGCGCGCTTTCAACGTCAACCGTCGAGCAATCAATAAAGCAGGCACCGGGCTTCATGGCCGGAATGACCTCGGCGGCGACGCTGCGCAGAATTTTCCCGTTGGGCAGCATGGTGATAACCACATCGGCCCCCTTTGCGGCCTCGGCGGCGCTGGTGGCGGGGTTGACGCCCGCAATTTGAACACCGGCAACATCAAAGCCGATTACCGCATGGCCTGCGCTGGCCAGATTGCGGGCCATGGGGCCGCCCATATTCCCCAGCCCGATAAATCCGATCTTCATGGTGTTTCCTTTTTGGTTAAGCGCATCAGCCCCGAGCGGCATCAGCATTTGGCTAATATTCAGGGGGGTAACGGCCTCTAGCGTGGCGGGGGTCCATGCCGGTTTGCGGTCTTTGTCGATGATCGCGGCGCGGATGCCCTCAACAAAATCACCCTTTGAGGCCGAGCGCGAGGTGAAGCGATATTCTATGCCGAGCGCGTCTTCGATGCGGGTAAAACCGCGCACCCGGCGCACCAGCTCTAGCGTGCATTCAACCGATAGCGGGCAATTGCGGCGCAGGGATTTTTCGGTGGCGGCCTCCCACGCGCTGTCTTTGAAGCCGCGGAGGATGTTGGCCACGGTCGTGCCGTTGAAATTGCTATCAATTATGGGCTGCTCGGCTTTTAGCGAGGCTTCGGGGGCAGGGCGGGTGGCGCTGTCAATAACGCCAGTGTCGCCGCCGGTTTCAAGCGCGGCAATCAGCGCAGGCCAGCTATCGCGCGGGATGTAATAGTCGGCGAAACCGGCGTAAATAGCGTTGCCCGCATCCATGCGGGTGCCGGTGCAGCCCAGATATTCGCCCAAATGCCCCGGCGCGCGGGCCAGCAGCAACGAGCCGCCCACATCGGGCACCAGGCCAATGCCGCATTCGGGCATGGCGATCTGGCTGGTCTCACACACGATCCGGTGCGAGCCATGGCACGAAATGCCAACCCCGCCGCCCATGGTAAAGCCCTGCATAAAGGCAATAAAAGGTTTGGGAAAGTTATAAAGCTTGGCGTTCATGCGGTATTCATCGCGCCAGAACTGGCGGCCATAGTCAAAATCGCCCGCCTTGGCGGTGTCATACATTTGCTGAATATCGCCACCGGCGCAAAAGGCCTTGTCGCCCGCAGCGTCGATGATAACCAGTTTGACGGCGGGGTCATTGGCCCAGCTATCAAGCGCGGCCTCGATTTTCAGCACCATGTCATAGGTCAGGGCGTTTAGCGCCTGCGGGCGGTTTAGGGTAATGCGGCCCGCCTTGCCGCTGATGCGAATGTCGATGTCAGCCATGGTCACGCTCCTGCAATAATGCCCGCGCGGTGATCAGCCGCATGATTTCGTTGGTGCCCTCGAGTATCTGATGCACCCGCAGATCGCGCACGATTTTCTCGATGCCGTAATCGGCGAGGTAGCCATAACCGCCCAGCATTTGAAGGCTGCCATTGGCGACCTCAAAGGCTGTATCGGTGACAAAGCGCTTGGCCATGGCGCAGAATTTGCTGGCATCGGGTGCGCCTGTATCAAGCTTCCACGCCGCTTGGCGTAAAAACGTGCGGGCGGCTTGCAGTTCTATCTCCATATCCGCGACGCGGAATTGCAGCGCCTGAAACTGGTCAAGCGTTTTGCCAAATGCGTGGCGCTCGCCCATATAGCCCAGCGCGATATTCAGCGCCTGCTGCGCGCCCCCCAGCGCACTGGCCGAGATATTAAGCCGCCCGCCATCAAGCCCCGCCATGGCATATTTAAAGCCTTGGCCCTCTTCGCCGATCAGGTTCTCGGCCGGAATTTCGCACTCGTCAAACTGCACCTGCGTGGTGGGCTGCGCCTTCCAGCCCATCTTTTGCTCGAGCGCGCCAAAGGACAGGCCATCG
>CAYWXQ010000101.1:0-8364 GCA_964462475.1 uncultured Rhodobacterales bacterium
TGGACAATTTCGCCTTCTTCATCGGCCGGAACCACCCAAACCTGCCGGTCAACGTTGATTCTGGCCCAGCGCAGGCGATCAAGTATGCGTGAGCGGATGGCGGCGGCGTTTTCACCGATTCCACCGGTAAACACCACCCCGTCAACCCCCTGCATCGCCGCGATCATGCTGCCTGCATGGCGCGCGGCCCAGTAAACAAAATGCGAGACGGCGAAATTAGCCTCGGGGGTCGGGGTTTCAAGCAGGGTTTTCATGTCGGGGCTGCCCGCCAGCGCCGTTAGCCCGCTTTCATGGTTGAGCATGTGCGTGATCGCGGCCACGCCCATGCCTTCATGCTCTATCAGGTATAGCAAAAGCCCCGGGTCAAGGCTGCCGGCGCGGGTGGCCATGGTCAGGCCGTCAAGCGGCGAAAACCCCATGGTGGTGGCCACGCCGGTGCCGTGAAGAACAGCGGCAATACTGGCCCCCGCCCCAAGGTGAAACACCAGCAACCGGTTGGGCAGCGGCTGGCCGGTAAGCCGGGTAAACCGGCGCACAACCGAGGCATAGGAAAGACCATGAAAGCCGTAACGCCGCAAGCCTTTGGCGCGCAGGGGCTTAGGCAGGGCAAATGTGGTGGCCTCGGGCGGGTTATCGGCGTGAAAGGCGGTGTCGAAAGCCGCGATTTGCGGCAGAGTCGGGTGCAGGGTTTGCACGGCCTCGATCACCCTGAGCGCGGGCGGATTATGGAGCGGTGCCATGGTGGCGGCAGCGTTTATTCTGGCGTTGATTTCGGGGGTGATCAGGGCGGGGTGACGCAGATCACCGCCATGCACCACGCGGTGGCCAACGGCCGATGGCGGCCCTGACAGGGCGGTCAGTTTGGCCAATGCCGTTTTTAGGGCCGCGCCGTGATCGGCAGCGTTTGTGGCCAGCCGGTCTTGGCCAAAATGCAGCACCGCATCGGCCCCGATTTGCGCGATCTGACCATAGGCAACGGGTTTGAGCGACTGCCGGTCGTAGCTGGCGAATTTAAGGCTGGAAGAGCCTGCGTTCAGCACCAGTATCGGACCGGCAGTCATGGTTTATGCCTTTTGTCGCTGCATGTCGACGGCGCTGATACCCGCCACGGCCACCGGTTTGGTCATGGCGTCGCGCCGGAACGGCTCACCCATTTCCTGATTGAGCATGACCTCGATAAAGGTGGTCTGGCCATCCTGCATCTGGGCTTTTACGGCTGTGTCCAGCGCCTCGGTCAGGCCCTGCATGCTGGTGGCGATCACGCCGTTCACGCCGCAGGCCTTGGCGATGCCCGCATAAGATACGTTGTAATCCAGCTCGGTGCCGACGAAGTTATCATCATACCACAGCGTGGTGTTGCGCTTTTCGGCCCCCCATTGGTAGTTGCGGAAAATCACCATGGTGATCGCGGGCCAGCTTTCACGCCCGCAGGCGGTCATTTCGTTCATTGAAATGCCGAACGCGCCATCACCGGCAAAGCCGACCACCGGCGTATCGGGCTGGCCGATTTTGGCGCCAATGATCGCAGGCAGCGAATAACCGCAGGGGCCAAACAGCCCGGGGGCGAGGTATTTGCGGCCCGACTCAAAGGTCGGATACGCGTTGCCGATGGCGCAGACATTGCCGATATCGGAGCTGATAATGGCGTCTTTTGGCAGGCTTTGCTGGATGGCGCGCCATGTCTGGCGGGGGGAAAGCGCACCGGATTTGGCGTTGCGGGCGCGGGCGTTCCAGTCGGTGCCCTCGTCGTCGTCTTCGTGGTCCATCGAGGTCAGGGCCTGTGCCCATGCCGATTTGGTTTGCCCGATCAGGGCGATGCGATCATCACGCCCCGCGTCACCGGCGCTGGGCGAAAGCCCGGCCAGAATTTGCGTGGCGACCTGTGCGGCGTCACCAACAATGCCGACGCTGACCGGTTTGGTCAGGCCGATGCGATCAGGGTTGATATCAACCTGAATGATTTTGGCATCTTTCGGCCAGTAATCCATGCCATAACCCGGCAGGGTTGAAAACGGGTTCAGGCGGGTGCCAAGCGCCAGCACCACATCGGCTTTTGCGATCAGCTCCATCGCCGCGCGCGAGCCGTTATAGCCCAGCGGGCCGGCGAAAAGCGGGTGCGAACCCGGGAAGGCATCATTATGCTGGTAACCACAGCACACCGGCGCATCAAGCTGCTCGGCCAAGGCTTTGGAGGCCTCTATCGCGCCGCCGATCACCACGCCTGCACCGTTGAGGATAACCGGAAATTTGGCCCCGGAAAGCAGCTCGGCGGCCTCGGCAATGGCGCTTATACCGCCCGAGGGGCGCTCGAACTCGACAATCGCGGGCAGGTCGATATCGATCACCTGTGTCCAGAAATCACGCGGGATGTTGATTTGGCAGGGGGCGCTCATACGCTTGGCTTTGGTGATCACGCGGTTCAAGACCTCGGCCATGCGTGAGGGGTCGCGGACCTCCTCTTGATAGGCCACGCAATCGGCGAACATCCGCATTTGCTCGACCTCCTGAAAGCCGCCTTGGCCGATGGTTTTATTGGCCGCTTGCGGGGTGACCAGCAACATCGGCGTGTGGTTCCAGTAGGCGGTTTTGACGGGGGTGACGAGGTTGGCAATCCCGGGGCCATTTTGCGCAATCGCAAGGCTCATTTTACCCGAGGCGCGGGTGAAACCGTCGGCCATCATGCCCGCCGTGTATTCATGCGCGCAATCCCAAAAGGTGATGCCCGCTTTGGGGAACAGATCCGAGATCGGCATGAAAGCCGAGCCGATAATGCCGAAAGCGTTATCGATCCCGTGCATTTGCAGCACTTTTACAAAGGCTTCTTCGGTGGTCATTTTCATGGGGCGACTCCTGTAAAATAGGCGGCACATCCGGCCAGTTTCTATGGCGTGTATGAGAGCAGAATCAGGCCCAGAATAGGGCCAGAATCAGCCCCGGTCTATAGCCAAGGGCGCTTGTTCGGGCGCCAGGGGCACGGTTATCTGAAAAACCGCGCCGCCACGGCCGGGTTGCAAGGTTAGGTCGCCCTTCAGGTTGCGCATGATCTCGCGGCTGATCGGCAGGCCCAAGCCGGCGCTGCCTGCCAGATTGGCCTCGGACAGGCGGGTGAATTTCTCGAACACTTTTTTGCGGTCGGCGGGGGCGATGCCGGGGCCGTTATCGGCGATGGTAACCAAGGCGGTTTCACCGCTGGTGCTGAGGGTCAGGGTAAGCGCGGGCGGGCTGCCGCGGCCATATTTGACCGCGTTTGATATCAGGTTGATAAACACCTGCGCCAACCGGTCAAAATTGGCCAGCACCACCACGGGCGCGTCGCCATAATCCTTTACCACCTTTACCCCCGCCTCCCTGATCAGCGCGCCGGTGGCGTTCAGCGATTTCTCAATTGCTTCTTGCAGCACCACCGGTTCAAGCGGCAATTGCCCGCGCCCGCTTTCAAGGTGGCTTAGGTCGAGGATCTCGTCGAGCAGGCGGGTCAGGCGCTCGCTTTCTTCCTGAATTATGCCCAGAAACCGCCGTGCATCGGGCAGGGCCAGATTGTCGGTATCGCGCAGAATTTCGGAAAATGAGCGGATAGAGGTCATCGGCGTGCGCAGCTCGTGGCTGACCTGCGATAAAAACGCATCCTTTTGCGCCCCCATTTCGGTTAGCTGGGCATTGGCGGCGCGCAGCTTTTGTGCCGTGCGCTCCAGCCGGTGCGACTGGTTTTCAAGCTGGTGGGTGTATTCCATGATTTGCGCGGTTTCGTCGGCGATCTTCATCAGCTCGTCAACCGATACCGTGCCGCCACCCGCGATCTGGCTGACCATGGCATGGGCCGACGCCGCCCCGACAGAGCCGGCCAAGTCGCGCTCGAGCGTTTGCACCAGCCTGTCTGTGGGGTCGGGCAGCCCGCTTTTTTTACCTTGCAGTTGCGCCATTCCGGTAAACAGCCGGTGGGCAGGGTCGGCGCCCAAAATGCGCTGGGCCAGCGTGAACAGGTCTTCGGCGGTGGCCGAGCGCGACACCAGATAAGAGCCGGTTGATTTATCGAGCCGGAAGACATCGACAAACTGGCTGGATTGAATGCGCTCTAGCGGGCGCGGGGTGGAAAGCAGCGAGCCAAGAATAAACAGCGCGATGTTAAAGGTCATCGACCAGAACAGCGAATGCACCAGCGGGTCATAGCCCGCCAGCCCGAACAGCGCCTCGGGTTTCAAAAACCCGAGGCCAAACGGCCCATTGGCAATAACCGACTGGCTAAGGATGAACCCGCCCTCGAAACTGGGTAAAAACAGCGTATAGGCCCAAATCGCAAACCCCGCCATCAGCCCCAAAAGCGCGCCTGTGCGGGTGGCGCCGCGCCAAAACAGCCCGCCCAGCAGTGACGGGATAATTTGTGCCGAGCCCGCAAATGCGATCAACCCGATAGAGGCCAGCGCCCCCGACCCGCCGGTCAGGCGAAAATAAAGATAGCCCAGCAGCAATATACCGCCAATAGACAGCCGCCGCGAGCGCAGCAATATGGTGCGCACATCGCCACTGGTTTTGGTTTTTTCGCTGGCAAAGCGCAGCCATAGCGGCATGATGATATGGTTTGACACCATGGTCGACAGCGCAATCGCCGCAATAATCACCATAGAGGTCGCCGACGAAAACCCGCCCAGAAACGCAAATAGTGCAAGGTTGTTTTGCCCCTGCGACAGCGGCAGGCTCAGCACATAAAGATCAGGGTTGGAACCGGCAGGCAGCAGCGCGTTGCCCATAATGGCGATTGGCAGCACAAACAGGCTCATCAGCAACAAATAGCCCGGAAAGGCCCAACTGGCGGTGGCAAGGTGCTTTTCGTCGGCGTTTTCAACCACAATCACCTGAAACATTCGCGGCAGGGTCAGTATCGCCATCGCCGACAGCATGGTCAGGCTGACCCAGCGCGCCGAAAATATGTTTTCACCGCTTAGCATCTCGGGCGGGGCTTTGGCAAAAATCGCGGCGGGGCCACCACCCAGCCCCCAAACCACAAACACCCCGACCGATAATAACGCCACCAGTTTCACGATCGCCTCGACCGCGATGGCGGTCACCACGCCGTGGTGACGCTCATTCGCGTCAACATTGCGAGTGCCGAATAAAATAGTAAACGCCACCAGCCCCGCCGCCACCCAAAACGCGGTCAGGTTGGCATTTCCGCCGGTTTCAAACACCGTAAAGCTTAGGGTAATAGATTGTAATTGCAGGGCAATATAAGGGGTAGAGCCGATCACCGCCAGCAAGGTCACCAGCACCGCCAAGCTGGTGCTTTTGCCATAGCGCGACGAAATAAGGTCGGCGATCGAGGTAATACGTTGCGCACGCCCCACCCGCAGCAACTTGCGCAGCAGCCACCACCAGCCGATAAACACCAGCGTTGGCCCCAGATAGATGGTGACAAATTCAAACCCGTTGCGCGCCGCCGAGCCTACCGCGCCATAAAACGTCCAGCCCGTGCTATAGACCGAGATCGACAGCGTATAAACAAAAGGCGAGCGCAACCAGCCGATATGGCCCGCAGCCGCGCGGCGCTCGGCCCAGGCCGCGATGGAAAACAAAAACACCGCATAGCCAAGGCTGACCGCGATCAGGGCGTTAAGCGACAGCATGGTCAGGTTTTGTCAAGCCTGCGGGCCATGGCCCGTGCCACGATCACCAGCCCGAGCCATACCCCGAAAATATAGACAAATATCAGCGGCAGGCCCCATAGCGTGACCGGACCGGTAAAAACGGTGATCAGCGGCGAGACCAGCAAAAAAGCGCCAAAAAGCGGCAATAACAGCGCCCCGTCACGCAGTTTGCGTATGCGGCTGGCAGAGCTGGCAAGGTCGGCGCTTTTCATGCCAGCAGCCCCAGAATATTGGCGACGATCTCTTTGTTCGAAAACGGTTTGGTCATAAACAGATCAACCCCGATTTCCTCGGCGGTTTCGCGGTCGCGGGCCTGACCCTTGGCGGTTAGCATCAACACTTTTGGCTTGGTGCCGGGCAGCTCGTGCAGGTCGCGCAAAATATCAAAGCCGCTGCGGTTGGGCAGCATTACGTCCAGAATCAGCAGATCCGGCATGAGCGCCCGCACGTTATCAATCGCCAGCCCCCCATCGGGTTGCACGCCTATATCCAGCCCCTCGCGCTCTAGCAAAAAACGCAGGGATTCCACGATATTGGGTTCGTCTTCAATAATTAATACACGCTTGCTCACCCTTAACCCCCGTTTATCTGAATTTTGCGCCCGAAGCGCTAAATACGCAAGAGAATTATTTGTGGCGTTGGCAGGGGTTAGTCAGCAAGCGGCTCTCCCAGAATTTGCGGCTCGGTGCGGGCGGGGCAATCAACCCGTGGGCATATCCGGCAGGTGATGCCAATGGGCTGCGCCGCGCCAAGATCGGGCAGCCAGCCGGAAAGCAGGGCGCGTTGTTCATAGTGGATAATCAGCATCGCGGTGTTCAGTTCGGCGGGGCGGCCGAAATCGGGGCGGCCTTGGGCCTCGGCAATGGCAAGGCCGATAAATTTATGCTTGCCGGGCAGCTCCAGCAGCGCCGCGACCGGTATTTGCGGCGTGCCCAGCGCCTGAAACAGCGGCCATAGCGGGCAGGCATTGCCGTGGCGCGGAAAGGCGAAATCGGCGATCGGGCGGCGGTAAAGCGCGCGACCGGCGGCGTTGGTGATCACCAGCCCCATCGGTGGCGCGGCGGTTTGGGCGGGGTCCTGAAACGCCAGGCGGCGAAAAGTGGCGTGCAGGCTGGTGCCGAATTTTGCCGCTATTTTCGAGGGGTTATAGTGGTTGCGCCGCGCGGTTTTGCCAAATTCGCTATGGGGCAAGGCTTGGGCATCCTGGGCATAGTTTTGCAAAAAACCGGTAACCAGCCGGTTGGTTTCGGGGTTTTCCAGCCCGTCATCGCGCGCCAGTATCCGGTTGACCAGATAGGCAATTTCGATATTGCTGGCGGGGGCCTCGCCCAGCTCGTCCAGCGCCGGAAAGTTGTAATTGTGGCGCTGCAAAAAGGCGTCCAGCTCCTCTTGCGGGGTGGCGATGCCGGCTTTGGGGTCGGCCTTTTTATCAAAATACTGCACCAACGATCGCGCCGAATCTGTTAGCCGGCGGCTTTCTTCGTGGATGATGCTGTGAAAGCGCGCCTGCTTTTCGGGCTCGATATCGTCAATATTTTTCAGGATGTTAGAGGTCGAGCGGATGGCAGTGATGTTAGAGAGCATCGCGTGCAGGCTTTCGGCCAGAAACGGATCATGGGTCAGCCGGTCTGACAGTGCGGTGATCATCGCCTCCTGATCGCGGGTTTGCCGGTAAAGCGCGGCGATCATTTGCGCCCAGCCCGGAAACCGCCCTGCCAGCTCCTCTATGCCGACCACTTCGGCGCCAATGCCGGGGTGGTGGGTGGCGGCCTCGTGCAGGTCGCTGATCTTGGCCGAATCCACCCCGTCGGACAGGCTGGAGGCAGGGACATCAAGCACCCGCGCAATCGCCAAAAGCACCTTTCCGGCCACCGCACGGCGGTTGTGCTCGATCAAATTAAGGTAGGAAGCCGAGATCCCGGCCTGCTGCGCCAATGATTTTTGGGTCAGCTTTGCTTGCCTACGTTGCTCGCGGATGCGGGTGCCCGAAAGTGATTTTCGCATTTGATTCCAAGCCGTTGCCGCATTGCGGTGAAAACTAGTTTACATATTGCCAATTAGGATTAACAACACCTTTACAAATTTTGGGTGTAAACACAATAAGTTATTGCAAAGTTAACAAACTGCCCCAGAATGACCTTGCGGCAATATAGCCGTGCCGGTTCGCCGGACAAACCGACACGAATGGGAGGATATTCATGTCTAAACTAATTATGAACCGTCGTGGGTTGCTGAAAACCGGGGCTGCTGTAAGCGCCGGTATGGCTATGCCGACGATCCTGACCGCTGCAAGTAACAGCGGCTATACAAACGAGCCGACCGGCAGCACCGTAACCCTTGGCTTTAACGTGCCGCAATCGGGGGCCTACGCTGACGAGGGCGCCGACGAGTTGCGCGCCTATATGCTGGCCGTTAAACACCTGAACGGTGAAGGCGATGGCGGGATGATGAACACGTTCTCGTCCAGCGAGCTGAAGGGCAACGGGATTTTGGGGCGCAAGGTTGTATATGTAACCGGCGACACCCAAACCAAATCTGACGCGGCCCGCGCTTCGGCACAATCCATGATCCAGAAAGATGGCGCTGTGATGATCACTGGTGGCTCCTCTTCCGGTGTGGCGATTGCGGTGCAGGGCCTGTGCCAAGAAGCCGGCATTATCTTTATGGCCGGTTTGACCCACTCCAACGACACCACCGGCAAAGACAAAAAAGCCAATGGTTTCCG
>CAYWXQ010000102.1:0-8238 GCA_964462475.1 uncultured Rhodobacterales bacterium
CCCTTGCACCACGTTCAGGCCAATGCCGCCGAGGCCAAACACAATCGCGGTGCTGCCGATCTCTACCTTCGCCGTATTGATCACCGCGCCGATGCCGGTGGTCACCCCGCAGCCGATATAGCAAACCTTGTCAAACGGCGCGTCTTTGCGAATTTTCGCCAGCGCGATCTCGGGCAGCACCGTGTGGTTGGCAAAGGTTGAACAGCCCATGTAATGCAAAATCGGTGTGCCGTCGAGCAGGCTGAAACGGCTGGTGCCGTCGGGCATCAGCCCTTGCCCCTGTGTTGTGCGGATGCTCTGGCACAGGTTGGTTTTGGGGTTCAGGCAATAATCGCACTCACGGCATTCGGGCGTGTAAAGCGGGATCACATGATCGCCCGGTTGCAGGCTGGTGACCCCCGCGCCCACCTCCAGCACCACACCCGCGCCCTCATGGCCCAAAATCGCCGGAAACAACCCCTCGGGGTCGGCACCTGACAGGGTGAAAGCGTCGGTATGGCAAAGGCCGGTGGCTTTGATTTCGACCAGAACCTCGCCGGCTTTCGGGCCTTCCAGATTAAGCTCGACGATTTCCAGCGGTTTGCCCGCCTCGAATGCCACTGCTGCGCGTGTTTTCATGATGCTCTCCGTTGGTTTCGCCCCAACATCGGGCAGATCTGCGAAAAGTGCAATTCAAAATAGAACCGGTCGCGCGGGTTTTACCCCGCCTATTGCAATTCCCGCCCGATCAACTGCTGCGCACAGGCCGCCGCGGCTTTTTGTGCCAACAGGGTGGTCAGGCGCGGGCCGTCCTCTATTGCGGCCTTGATATCGGCAAGATTTTCGTGGCTGCCGGTGCAACTGCCCGTGGCGATCACTGTGCCGGTGGCGATATCCAGCAGGGTCATTTGCGCGCTTACCACCACGCGAAAGGTCTCGTCGACCAACCCCAGATTGCGGCCAGTGCTATCGGCGTAATATTCCAGCGCCACCACGTCTATCACCACGCCGCTCAGCCCTTGGCGTGTGGCCAGTGCCGCCACCCGTGGCGCGCGCTCGGCGCTGGTGGTGCCGCGCACCGAACCGGCATAAAACGGGCGCAGGTTAGGGCGGGTGTTGAATGTCGCCATCAGATAGTCGGCGATCATGGTTTCGATAATCTTGCCCGGGTCAACGCCCTGCGGGGTTGGCACCTCGCCAATACGCGATCTTGCCCGCTCGTCAGCGTTAAGTGTGGCGGTCACTGCCTTGCCGATCAAAAAACCGGCTATGCCACCCCCCAGCCCCACGCCGCCGCTTTGGGCGATGCGGCGCGCAAAGGGCGGCGGGCGCTCGGCGGTGCGCGACAATGGCTGCCCCGCCAAAAGATCAGGCGCAAGCGGAGGGGATATTTCGGCGACCTGCACACAGGCCGCCACCGGCAAAAACACCAGCAGTTTTATCCAGTTTTTCACGCCATGCCCCCACCAACAATTCACCGCACCAAGTTAACCCTTGCGGGTGTTGGGATGCAATGACTTACCCAAAATATGCTGGTCGGCCCCGATCACATGGCTGGCGGTGCCAACAATCTTGGGGTCTGGGGCGGGGGCGTTTTCAGGGGTGCGGTCCGGATAGGGAATTTGCGACAGGAAGTGCCGCATCGTGTTCAGCCGTGCCCGCTTTTTATCGTTGGATTTAATGATCGTCCACGGCGCATCGGCGGTGTCGGTGTAAAAAAACATCGCCTCTTTGGCATCGGTATAGTCATCCCACTTGTTCAGGCTGGCGCGATCAATCGGGGAAAGCTTCCACTGCTTTAGCGGGTCATGCTCGCGGCTTTCAAACCGGCGCTTTTGCTCTTCGCGCGTGACCGAAAACCAGTATTTGAACAGGTGAATGCCCGAGCGCGCAAACATACGCTCAAGATCAGGGGTTTCGCGCATGAATTCAAGGTATTCCTGCGGGGTGCAAAAATCCATCACCCGCTCGACGCCGGCGCGGTTATACCAGCTGCGGTCAAACAACACGATCTCGCCCTTGCTGGGCAGATGCTCGATATAGCGCTGGTAATACCACTGCCCGCGCTCGCGATTGGTGGGTTTGTTCAGCGCCACGACCCGCGCGGCGCGGGGGTTCAGGTGCTCGGTAAAACGCTTGATGGTGCCGCCCTTGCCCGCCGCATCCCGGCCCTCGAATAACAATACCACTTTGGCGCCGGTTTGTTCGACCCATTTTTGCACCTTCAGAAGCTCGACCTGCAACAGCGCCTTTTGCTTTTCGTAATCGGCCTTTTTTATCTTGTCCGAATAGGGGTATTGCCCCTGCTCGAACCGGCTAAGCGGCGAGGGCTGACCCTCGACAACAGCGGTGGTGGGTGTGGTTTTACGCATGGCGATCTCCCGATGGTTTTTCGCCACAGGTTACGCGGATCATAGCTAAGGTTGTATTGACCGAGGTCAATTATCGCCGATGTTTTTGCCGCGCAGTTTTTTAATATCGCCACGCCGCGCCTTGCCATCCAGCCGCCGCCGTTTAGAGGCCAGCGTCGGGCGGGTTTTAACCCGCCGTTTGGGCCGGTGCAGGGCGGCTAAAACCAGCTCGCGCAGCTTTTGCTCGGCCAGTTCGCGGTTGCGGGCCTGCGTGCGGTGCTTTTCGGCGGTAATGATAATCGCGCCGTCTTTGGTCCAGCGCCAGCCCGCCAGCGTTTTAAGCCGCGCCTTGGCATCCTGCGGCAGATGGGGCGAGCGCGCCGCCTCGAAGCGCAGCTCGACCGCGGTTGAAACCTTGTTCACGTTCTGCCCGCCGGGCCCCGAGGCACGCATAAAGCTCTCGGTCAGCTCCCAGTCTTCAAGGGTGATATGGTCGTTGATGCGGATCATAGTGATAGGGTATAAACACGATTGCAGGCAGATAATAGCGGGCAACCGCTAAAATTGCGCCCCCTTCAAAACCGGAACCCGATATGCCCCACCGCTGGATCATCACCCCGAGCTTTTTTGAACACCCCGAGCCTGCGCTGCTTGGCATTGCGCCGCTTGATGCCGCGCTTAACCCCGCAAGTGCCAGCGACCGCACAGCCCAAAACATGGCGCGGCTGCACGCGCCGATCCGGCAATTTACCTTTGACCAGATAAACGCCGGCCATCGCCCTGTTTCGCTGGCCGGAGACTGCTGCGCCGCCCTGCCGGTGCTGGCCGGTTTGCAGCAATCCGGCATCACGCCAACGCTGGTCTGGCTTGATGCGCATGCCGATTTTAACACCCCTGCCACCTCGCCCTCGGGGTTTCTGGGCGGGATGCCGTTGGCGATGATTACAGGGCGCGGGCCGCAATGGCTGTGCGAGGCCAACCGGCTAACCCCGCTTGCCGACAAAAATATCATCCTTGTCGATGCCCGCGATCTTGACCCGCTGGAAGGTGTGGCGCTTGCCACCTCGAATATCCGGCATATCGACACGGCTGCATTTGCATCGCTGGCGGTTAGCGGGCCGGTGCACCTGCATTTTGATACCGACATCCTGAACGCCGCCGCCTGCGACGCGTTCAACTATCCGGTTGCCGGCGGGCCGATGCCCGATGCGCTAACCACGGCGCTGGCCGCGTTTGCGCGCCATAACCACATCGCCGCGCTCTCGATCTCGGGCTGGACCGGCGCGCTTGAACAAAACCGCAATGCCCAAATCATCTTTGCCGATATTTTAGCCCCCTTCGGGGCCAAACTGCGGCCCATATAACCAGAAAGGGCCGCCCCGTATGCCGAGGCGGCCCAAACTCGAGTTTGGAGGTGGTCGTAAAGGCAGGCCACCAGCGGGGGCTGCCCCGCTAGGTTTTCATCTCCCGCAAGTCCTTAACCATGTTCTCCAATATCCCAATAGACATCGGCACCTCCTTTCTCAAAGTTTCAGATAGGGAGAGCTTAGCGCCAAATGTCTTAAAGGCAAATAAATTATGCGCGCGCGGGGGTAAAGCGGCCAATGACCAGCCGATACGGCCCCAGCGCCACCAGTGCCAGGCTCATCTTTACCGCGAAATCAGCCAGCGCCAGACTAACCCAAAGCGGCGCTTCAGGGCCAAAGCCGAACATCGGTATCACCTCGCGCGCCCAACCGTTGGGCTGGTTGGCATCCAGAAAGATAAACATCGACGCAAAGGAAATGCTGAAAAACAACAACGTATCCAGCGCCGAACCGATGAACGAGCTGATCAACGGCGCTTTCCACCAATTGCCCTTGCGCAGGCGGTCAAACACCATCACATCGGTCAGCTGCGCCGCCAAAAACGCCACGCCGGAACCAATGGCAATGCGCAGGCTGACCGCCGGACCATATTCAAGCATGATCTGCGAACCGACCAGCGAGCTGACAACCCCGACAACAAACCCCGCCAGCACCACCTTGCGCGCCTGTTTCGCGCCATAGGTGCGGTTCATCAGGTCGGTCACCAAAAACGCAAACGGATAGGTAAACGCCCCCCATGTCAGCCAGTCACCCAGCAAAAATTGCACAAGTATATTCGAGGCAACCACAATGGCAGCCATGGCGATCACGCCAATTATCAATCCACGATTCATCATTTTATCCCGTATTTTTATAGAAGGTCAGCGGTGACTTCTGCCAGACAACCCGGCACAAAGCGCCCTATACCCCCCCAAATACCAATTGGCAATCCCCGGCTCTACTTTGCCAAATATCCCGGGGTGAATTGAGCAAAGCGAAAGAGGGGCAGCGCCCCTGCTTACTTCAACTTCTTGCGCACCCGCTTGCCCGCCAGCCACACCAACAATACCACCGGCAGGGTCAACCCCGCCACCAGCTGGTATTTTTCCACCCCCAACATTGGCGCCAACGGCCCCAGCAAATATGCCAGCAGCGACACCGCATAATAGCTGATCGCCACCACCGATAATCCCTCAACCGTTTCCTGCAAGCGCAATTGCAGCCCTGCGCGCTGGTCCATCCGCGCCAACACCTGCTTGTTTTTCTCGGCGTTTTCCACATCCACCCGTGTGCGCAGCAAATCAGCCGCGCGCTCGGATCGCGCCGACAGATCCGCCAGCCGCGCCTTGGCCGACAAGCAGGTGCGCATCGCCGGCTCGTAACGCCGCATCATAAACTCGGAAATCATCTGCCGCCCCTCAAAACGCTCCTCGCGCAGCAGGGCGATGCGCTGCTCGACCAACCGTGCATAGGCCGCTGTCGCCCCGAACCGGAACGCCGTGCTTGATGCAAGGTTCTCTATCCGCGCCGCCAGCCCGAGCAGGTCTTCCAACGTGGCAGAATCCTTGCTTTTATCCTCTGACAACCGCGCATAAATTGCGGTCAGTTCATCCTCCATCGTATCGGTCTGGTCGGTGACCATCCGCGCCACCGGAAACCCGAGCATAGAGGCGTTCATATAGGTTTCGGTTTCCAGCAAGCGCTGGGCAATACGGCCAAGCCGGCGCTGGCTAACCCCTTTGTTGACCACAATGGCAAAACGCACATGGCCCGATTCATCAATCCGGAAATCGGTGGCCACAATCGCCTCTCGGTCGACCACATACGATATCGTCAGGCTTTCAGGCACAAACCATTTAGCCAGCTTTTGGCTAAGCGCGGGCATTGGCTCGGCGGCAAAATCGGTGGTTTCCATGCGGATCAGCACCGAAGATATCACCACCCCCGGCGCCTGTTTCAGCCACGCGCGCGGAAACAGATCAAACGCGTTGCCGTTAAATGGCCGCTCCTCGACCCCGTCGGCATATAGCGTATAGCTGACAAACTCCGAGTGCATCTCCCACTTCAAAAAACTGCGGCCAAGGCTGACCGCGTGGTGGGTGGCGTCGGGCGCGGGATGGGCAGCCCCAAAGCGGTCGAGCAACGCCACCAGATGCGCCCGATCCAGCGTGCGGTCGCGCTTGGCTGCCCCGCTGGGTTGCTTGATCGCCAGATAAGCCGCGCGACACGGCGCGCTCAGCTCGGGGAAGGGGCGGGCGTGCAGCTCGTTGTTAAGCGTATAGCGCAGCGGGTGGTCGGCAATTGGTTTGTCGGTCATGGTTTGTCCTTCAGATTAACCACAATGTTCCATCATTTTCGCCCGCCCGCAAGCCCGCGCGCTGCGGCTGGTTCAGCTATCCGCGATCACGTTTTGGCGTTGCGTGCCCAGCCCCGTTACCCCGAGCGTCACCACATCACCCGCCCGCAAGTATCGTGGCGGTTGTTGCCCCATACCAACCCCCGGCGGGGTGCCGGTTGAAATTATATCCCCCGGATGCAAGGTAAAAAACCGGCTAAGATAGGCCACCAGATGCGCCACCCCGTAAACCATGTTGCTTGTGGTGCCGCGCTGCATCGGGGTGCCGTTTACATCCAGCCACAGGTTCAGGTTTTGCGGGTCGCCAACCTCGTCGGGGGTCACCAGCCACGGGCCGGCCGGGCCAAAATTGTCACAGCCCTTGCCCTTGCTCCACTGGCCCGCCATCTCCAGCTGAAAGGCACGCTCGGAAACGTCGTTAACCACGCAATACCCCGCCACATGCGCCAGCGCGTCGGTGGCATCCACATATTTTGCGGGCTTGCCGATCACCACACCCAGTTCGACCTCCCAATCGGTTTTGGTGGCACCGCGCGGGATGATCACCGGGTCGTCGGGGCCACAAATCGCGCTGGTCGCCTTCATGAACAATACCGGCTCGGGCGGCACCGCCATGCCCGATTCGGCCGCGTGGTCAGAATAATTAAGCCCGATGCACATAAATTTACCGCTGCCGCCAACACAAGCGCCAAGCCGGGGCGTGCCCGCAACCTTGGGCAAGCGCTGCGGATCAAGCCTGGCAAGCGCGCCCAGATCGGCCAGCACATCACCGGCGATATCACTGATCTCGCCCGACAGATCCCGCAGATCACCGTTTGTGTCTATCATCCCGGGTTTTTCGGCGCCCCGTTCGCCATACCTTACCAGTTTCATCGCCGTTTCCTTGCGTGGCCTACCCGCCATCCATGCCACGGCTTGGTCGGCGCGTAAACCCGGGCATCGGCATATACGCGGCCTTGACGGCAGCCGCGCCCTGCACTATCTGATAGCCAACTTACGGAAGCCCTAAACTTCCGGTCCTCGCCAAAGAGGATCGCCACCAGTCAGCGCGTTGCGCCCACTGGTGTTTTTTGCTTGTTACGCCTAACGGAGGGCCGCACATGTTCGAGAACCTATCTGACCGCCTGTCTGGCGTCTTTGACAAGCTCACCAAGCAAGGGGCGCTATCCGAGGCCGATGTGGCCACGGCGCTGCGCGAGGTTCGCGTGGCGTTGCTGGAGGCCGATGTTTCCCTGCCCGTGGCCCGCGATTTTGTAAAAGCCGTGCAGGAAAAGGCCGAGGGGCAGGCGGTTACCAAGTCGATCACCCCGGGCCAGCAGGTTGTAAAGATCGTCCATGACGAGCTGATCTCGGTGCTGGCGGGCGATGACGCGGCGGCGGGCAGCCTGAAGGTTGATAACCCGCCCGCGCCGATCCTGATGGTTGGGCTGCAAGGCTCGGGTAAAACCACCACCACCGCCAAACTTGCCAAGCGGCTGAAAGAAAAAGATAATAAGCGGGTGCTAATGGCCTCGCTCGATATTTACCGGCCAGCCGCCCAGCACCAGCTAGAGGTTTTGGGCGCGCAAATAGGTGTGGATACATTGCCGATTGTGGCCGGCCAGACCGCCGTGCAAATCGCCAAACGCGCCAAGCAACAGGCAACTTTGGGCGGCTATGATGTGTATCTGCTCGATACCGCAGGCCGCTTGCATATCGACGAGAAGTTGATGACCGAAGTGCAGGATATTCGCGATGTGGCAACGCCGCGCGAAACGCTGTTGGTGGTTGACGGCCTCACGGGCCAAGATGCGGTAAATGTGGCCGAGCAGTTCAACGGCCAGATCGGCATTTCGGGCGTGGTGCTGACCCGTATGGACGGCGACGGGCGCGGCGGGGCGGCGCTAAGTATGCGCGCCATCACCGGTAAACCGATCAAATTCGTTGGCCTCGGCGAAAAGATGGACGCGCTTGAGGCATTCAACCCCGAGCGAATCGCGGGCCGCATTCTGGGCATGGGCGATATTGTTGGCCTTGTCGAAAAAGCGCAGGAAACCATCGAGGCCGCGCAAGCCGAGCGCATGATGAAGCGCTTCCAGAAGGGGCAGTTCAATATGAACGACCTCAAAAGCCAGCTTGAGCAGATGATGAAAATGGGCGGCATGGAAGGCGTGATGGGCATGATGCCCGGCATGGGCAAAATGAAAAAGCAGATGGATGCGGCGGG
>CAYWXQ010000103.1:0-8238 GCA_964462475.1 uncultured Rhodobacterales bacterium
ATACGCATCAAGCGTCTGACTCGGCCTATAACTTTGTCAAAGCCGCGCTGGCCACCGGCCACGAGGTCAGCCGCGTGTTTTTCTATCATGACGGGGTCAATGTGGGCACGCGCCTGTCAGTGCCCCCGCAGGATGACCGCCAGATTCAGGAACAGTGGTCAGCGCTTGCCGCCGAGCACGCGCTTGATCTGGTGATCTGCATCGCCGCCGCCCAGCGCCGCGGCATGCTGGACGAAAACGAGGCCAAACGCCAAGGCAAAGACGCGCATAACATCGCTGACGGCTTTCGGATTTCTGGCCTTGGCCAGTTGATCGAAATGGGTATTCAGGCTGATCGCACGATCACCTTTGGCGACTAGGAGGATAATATGAGCGAAGTTATAAAAAAATTCCTCTATGTGAATCGCAAAGCGCCTTATGGCACGATTTACGCACAGGAAGCACTGGAAGTGGTGCTGATTGGCGCCGCCTTTGACCAAGATGTATCAATGGCGTTTCTGGATGACGGTGTGTTTCAGCTCACCAAGGGCCAGGATACCAAAGCAGCAGGCCTGAAGAACTTTTCGCCCACCTTTCGGGCGTTGGGCGATTACGAGGTTACCAAGCTTTATGTCGAGCAGGAATCGCTGGATGAACGCGGCCTTACCTTGGATGATCTGCAAGATATCCAGTATGAGGACGAAGATGATGATTACGCTGAAAAGCCGTCTATCATCGTGGTGTCGCGCGCCGGCATGGCCGATGTGATGGCCGACCAAGACGTTGTTTTGAGCTTTTAGGGGGAAATTATGGCAACTTTACACACAGTTAACAAATCCCCGTTTCAGAACCAGACGCTGATAAGCTGCCTTGGCCATGCCAAAGCCGGTGATTCAGTTCTGCTGATCGAGGATGGCGTTTATGGCGCGATGTCGGGCAATGCGATGAGCGAGGTTGTGTCCGGCATGGGCGCAAACGTTAAGCTTTATGTGCTTGGCCCCGATGTGGCCGCGCGCGGTATAGATGCGGCGCGGGTGACCGCGGGGTTTACCCCGGTCGATTACGAGGGATTTGTGGACATGGCTGCCAGCTGTGACCGCGTTCAAAACTGGCTTTAAACCAACAACCCGCGAGGGTGGATAACGCCCCGCGGGGCAGGAAAAGGAAAATAATAATGGCATATGATGTAAACGGCACGATGATCGAGCATGACGAAGAGGGTTATATCACCAACCTTTCGGAATGGACAAAAGAACTGGCCGACGTGATTTCGAAAGCCGAAAACGTTGATATGGGCGAAGAACACTGGGCCGTGGTCAACTTTTTGCGTGATTACTATGAGGAATACCAGATCGCCCCCGCCGTGCGGGTGCTGATCAAGTCGATCAAAAAATCGATGGGCCCTGAAGTGGGCAACAACAAGTATATGTATGAGCTGTTCCCCTATGGGCCGGCCAAACAGGCTTGTAAAATTGCCGGTCTGCCCAAGCCGACCGGTTGTGTGTAAGCCACACTAAACGTCAAGGACCATCGCGTTTCGGGTAGGGAGAATTGCCCGAAACGCATCAACGGGAGGGGCTATCGTGATTGCCACGGTATTTGCAGTGCTATACTATCTGGCCACAATTTTGCTGGTGGTTGGTGTCGGGATGAAGGTGGTTAAATACGCCCGCACCCCCGTGCCGCTAAAAATCGTTGTGTCCCCTGCACCGCGCACCGTAAAGGGTGTGGTTTTCCGGATGTTCCGCGAAGTTATCTTTTTTGAAAGCCTGTTTAGGTCCAATAAATGGATCTGGATATTCGCCTATATGTTCCACTGGGGCATGCTGATCGTGCTGCTGCGCCACCTGCGCTATTTTACCCAGCCGGTATGGTGGTGGGTTGACCTGCTGCAACCCATCGGCCGCCTGATGGCGTTTGTAATGCTGGCCGGGCTGTTTGGCTTGTGGGCGCGGCGCATCTTTCAAGAGCGTATCCGCTATATCTCAAGCCCGTCCGACCATCTGATGCTGGCCCTGCTGGTGGGCATCGCCGGCACCGGCACGTTGATGACCTATGTCACCCGCACCGATATCATCATGGTTAAATCCTATGTGTTGGGGCTGCTGCGCTTTGATATCCGCGACCTGCCGCTCGACCCGATCTTGCTGACCCATCTGGGGTTGGTAGTGATCTTGATGATCATCTTCCCTATTTCCAAACTGATCCACGCGCCGGGTCTGTTTTTTGCCCCCAGCCGCACGCAGGTCGATAATGCGCGCGAAAAGCGCCATATCTCGAAATGGGCCCGCAACCTGCCACCTTTGCCCGAGGGCATTCCGAAAAAAGAGGAGGGCTGAACCATGGCTGCGCTTGATATGAACGCCGAAGGTGGCCCGAAATTTGTCGGCGACCCGCTAAAGATCCCCAAGATCGAATGCGGCGCGATGATGGACACCAATACCTATAAATCCGCGCCCGAACATAACGAGCCGCTGGGCTTCCCGGGTGAGCTGCTGGACAATTGGAAAGAGGTGGCGATTGCCAAAATAGGCGAGCTTGCCTCCAGAAACCGCGCCTTTCAGGTCTATCTGGATACCTGCGTAAAATGCGGCGCCTGCACCGATAAATGCCATTACTTTCTGGGCACCGGTGATCCCAAAAACATGCCGGTGGCGCGCCAGGACCTGCTGCGCTCGGTCTATCGCCGCTATTATACCTTTGCGGGCAAATACTTCCCGTGGCTGGTGGGCGCGCGTGACCTGACAAAAGAGGTGCTGGACGAATGGTATACCTATTATCACCAGTGTTCGCAGTGCCGCCGTTGCGCGGTTGCCTGCCCTTACGGTATTGATACCGCCGAAATATCAATGGCGGCGCGCGAGATCCTCGACAGTGTTGGCGTGGGCCAGAAATACTGTAACGAGATCATCGCCAAACTTAAAAAGACCGGCAATAACCTTGGGTTGAACCCCAAAGCTTTGCGGGCGACGCTTGAGGATCTGGAAGAGGATCTGGAGGACGAAACCGGCATTCCCGTCAAGCTGCCGCTTGATGTGCAGGGCGCCGATATTCTGCTGATTACCCCCTCGGCCGACTTTTTTGCCGAGCCGCATATTGATGGCTTGCTGGGTTATGCCAAGGTGTTCCATGCGGCTGGCGTAAGCTGGACGATCAGTTCATACGCTTCTGAAGCGGCCAATTTTGGCATGTTCATCGGCTCTTACGAAAACATGCGCGAGGTCAGCTGGCGTATCCGGCAGGCGGCCAAGGATCTGGGCGTCAAGCGGATTATATTTGGCGAATGCGGCCATGCGTGGCGGGTGGGGTATTCCTTTCTGAATACCCTTGCCGGCCCGTTTGATTTTCTCGATCAGAACTATCCGATTCCGCAGCATATCATGGAGTTCACCTCGGACGCGATCGACGACGGTATTCTGAAGATCGACAAATCGCGCAATGATGAATTTATCATGACCTATCATGATAGCTGCAACGTGGCGCGCGGCTCGGCGATGGGCCGCAAGGAAGGCGGACAGTTTGATTTGCCGCGCAAGGTAATGCGGGCGGTGTGCAACCATTATTTCGACATGGAACGCGACACCATCCGCGAAAACACCTTTTGCTGTGGTGGCGGTGGCGGCTTGCTGACCGATGATCTGATGGATCTGCGCATCAAGGGTGCCAGCCCGCGCATGACCGCCATGCAGCAGGTAAGCGCCGACCACGGCGTCACCCATATGGCGGCCATTTGCGCCATTTGCAAAACCCAGTTTTCCAAGGTGATGCCGAAATACGGCTACGAGATGGACAACATCATGTCGGTGCACCAATTGGTCGCCAACGCCGTCATCCTTGACGGGCAAGAAACATAAAGATGCCAAATTGGCACAAAGAAACAAGACCAGCCGATTAGGCGCAGTGGAGGAACACCAGATGAACGATCACAAGCACACTTTCCGGCGTTATGAAGAGGGCGAAACCCCCGACGACTGGGATCTGGAAGAGAAAATCTTTCAGCAGGATACCAGCTATAAATGCCCGACCTATGTGCATAAAACCGCGCCTTGTTCGGGTTCGTGCCCCTCGGGGCATGATATTCGCGGCTGGCTGGCCATTGCCCGCGGCATGGATAAATCCCCCGTCGAGGGCCAGGCGTGGCAGGAATATGCCTTTCACAAAATGACCGAGGCCAACCCCTTTCCGGCCTCGATGGGCCGCGTTTGCCCTGCGCCGTGCGAAAGCGGCTGTAACCGCAACGAGGTCGATGATTACGTTGGCATCAACGCGGTTGAACAATACGTGGGCGACTGGGCCAACGCGAATGACGTGAAACTGGCCGAAGTTGGCGCTGATACCGGCTTTAAAATTGCTGTCATCGGTGGCGGCCCTGCCGGTTTGGCGGCGGCATATTTCATGCGCCGCGATGGCCATCAGGTGACGGTTTTTGAAGCCAACGGCAAGCTTGGCGGCATGATGCGCTATGGCATTCCGGGCTACCGGACCCCGCGCGATATGCTTGATACCGAAATTGGTCGGATCATCGATATGGGCGTTGACGTGCGCCTGAACACCCGCGTTGGCACCGACGTAACCGTGGACGAACTGGAAGCGGGCTATGACGCCATTTTCTGGGCGCTGGGCGCGCAAAAAGGCCGCCCGCTGCCGATCCCGGGCTGGGAGGGCACCGAAAACTGCATCGACGGCGTCGAGTTTCTGGACGCCTTCAACAAAGGCTGGGTGGTTGGCACCGCGCAAAAAATCGTGGTTGTCGGTGGCGGTGATACCTCTATCGATGTCGCCTCGGTGGCGCGGCGGTTGGGCCATGTTACCAATGTTGCCAAAACCGAGCACGCTGATGGCACCGTGATAGATTTCACCGCCAAAGACGCCGCCGGTGTGGTGGCGCGCGAGGGCATGCAAGCCACCCTGACATCGCTGTTTCCGATCGAGCAAATGACTGCCGCCGAGCACGAGCGTGAAGACGCCAAACGCGAGGGTGTGGACATTAAAGGTTCGGTTATGCCGCTAGAGGTGATCAAGGATGCCAGCGGCAAAGCCGTTGGCCTGCGGATGTGTGAATGTGTGATGAAGGGCAACGCCCCCGAGGCGATCGAGGGCACAGAGTTTGTGATCGAAGCCGATATCATTATCGCCGCCATCGGTCAGGCTGGCGATTTCGAGGGCATCGACGGCCTTGATAACGGCCGTGGCTTTATCGATATCGAAGGCGGCTACAAGGTTAAAGGCAAAGACAAGCATTTCGCCGGTGGTGACATTTTGAAGCCGCATTTGCTGACCACCGCCATTGGCCACGGTCGGGTTGCGGCTGAAACCATTGCCGATTATCTGGATGACGGCAACATCGCCAAACGCCCGAAAATCGACATTGCCAGCTTTAACCTGCTGGAAGAACTACACGAGCGCGGCCATGACCCCGCCCCATATACCCACCCCGGCGAGACCCGCGGCACCGACCACGCCGATTATGCCGTGCATAACTATGAAGACCGCTCAAACGGCCAGATTGTCAAGCATACCGAGCTTTACAAGGGCCATTTCCCCTATGTAGCCCGCGAGATCCGCGACGAGGTCCGTATCGAGGGCGACAACGTGCTGGGTAATTTTGAAGAGCGTATCATCGCTTATTCAGAAGAGCAGGCGCAAAAAGAAGGCGAACGCTGCATGTCGTGTGGCATGTGTTTTGAATGCGACAATTGCGTGATCTATTGCCCGCAAGACGCGGTATCACGGGTGAAGAAAAGCGACCGCACCATTGGTCGCTATGTTGAAACCGACTATGATAAATGTATCGGCTGCCATATTTGTGCCGATGTTTGCCCGACAGGGTATATCCAGATGGGGCTTGGGGGGTAACCATGAAACAGCTGCTGACATCGCTGCTGGTCATGGCGGCGCTTCTGATCTCGCCCAGCTACGCGCAAGAACTGTTCCCGAACATTCCCAAAGCGCTGGGCGCGCCCCACCCCGAGGGCAACGCGTTTTGGCGCATCAACCACCCCGCGCTGCTGCGCCACGACCGCGACCTGACGGTGCTGAAAGGCATTCGCGAAATAGATGCCTCGTTGGCGGGGTGCGTGGCCTGCCACGCGGTTAACGGCCCCGATCTGGCGCCGGTAAACGCTGAATCACCACAGTTTTTCTGCCAGGTTTGCCACCAGTATGTGGCGGTCAAGATCGACTGTTTCATGTGCCACTCGGCCACGCCCGCCCCGGCGGACCTGTCTTCTATCTTGCCGGCATATGGCGGCACGCCCGCAAGCTTGGCGGCCTATCTGGAAAGGTTGGCACAGTGAAAATTCCATTCAAAAAAGAAAATGGCGCTGAAATTTCGCGCCGCGATCTGCTGAAATCGGGCGCGGCGCTGGCCACGGTTACGCTGGCCCCCGGTGTTACGCTTATGTCATTTGGCGGCAGCGCCGGTGCCAGCACCAACGACCCTGTGCGCGAAAATGACGGGCTAAAACCCGGCGCGCGCTGGGGCCTGCTGATAGACGCCGGCAAATGCCCCGATGATTGCGATGCCTGCGTCACCGCCTGCTCAAAAGAGCTGGGCTGGGAAAACAACGGCTTGCTGACCGACCCGCAATGGATCCGCAAGGTTACGATAAAAGACCGCGACACCGGGCGCACAAATTCGTTTCCGGTCATGTGCCAGCATTGTGACGACGCCCCCTGCGTCGATGTTTGCCCCACGGGGGCGTCGTTCAAGCGCGAAGACGGTATTGTGCTGGTCAACCGCCACACCTGCATCGGGTGTCGCTATTGCATGATGGCCTGCCCGTTCAAGGCGCGCTCATTCGTGGCCGCGCCGGTAACAGGGCAAAAAACCTATGCCCCGCGCGGGGTTGGCACGGTTGAGGGCTGCACGCTTTGTGTGCATAAAATCGACCGTGGTGATGGCACCACCGCTTGTGTCGAGGCCTGCAAAGCCACCGGTTATAACGCAATCATGTTTGGTGACCTTAATGATCCGACATCCGAAATCGCGATCGCCGTTGCCACCTATGCCAGTCAGGAGCTGCGGCCCGATCTGGGGCTCGGGCTTGGCGTGCGCTACCAGAATATTTAGGGGATAAAGCATGGAACGGATCACTTACCGCGAGCTAAGATCAACCCCCAAGGTATGGGGCCTGCTGGCGCTATGCGCGGCCTTCGTTGGCGCGGCGGGGATCGAGGTGCTGAATGTCGAAAAATACGGCTCTATCGTTACCGGCCTTAACAACCAGATCGTTTGGGGCATTCCGCATGTATTTGCGATTTTTCTGATCGTTGCGGCCTCGGGGGCGCTTAATGTGTCGTCTATCGGCTCGGTCTTTGGCAAAATGGCCTATAAGCCGGTGGCGCGCATGGCCAACCTGCTGGCGGTGGCGCTGCTAATGGGCGGGCTGGCGGTGCTGGTGCTGGACCTTGGCCGGCCAGACCGGCTGATCATGGCGATGTATACCTATAATTTTACCTCGATCTTTGCCTGGAATATTTTGCTTTATACGGGGTTTATGGGGGTTGTGGCGATATACCTTTATGCGCTGATGGCGCGCGGCGTTAACCCTAAATTTCTGAAGGCCGCCGCCCTTTTGGCCTTTTTGTGGCGGCTGGCGCTGACCACCGGCACCGGCTCTATCTTTGGCTGGCTGGTGGCGCGCACCGCCTATGATACCGCCATCATGGCCCCGATGTTTATTGCGATGTCGTTTTCGTTCGGCATGGCGGTGTTTATTCTGGTGATGATCCTGACCACCAGCGTTACCCGGCGGGTTTATTCGCCCGAACTGCGCACGCGGCAAGCCCGCTTGTTGGGGGTGTTCGTGGCGGCGGTGCTTTATTTTGTCGTGATCTATCATCTCAGCAATATCTATCTGGCCAAAAAATCGGCGTATGAAAGCTGGGTCTTGCTGAATGGCGGGGTTTACACATGGCTGTTCTGGGTCGGGCAGGTGCTGATCGGCAGTATTATCCCCATGATCCTGCTGTTTCACCCCAAAATCGACGTTAAAAAAGGCTATGTGCTGCTGGCGGCGCTATTGGTGGTGCTTGGCGGCTTTGCCCAGCTTTATGTCATCATCATCGGCGGGCAGGCCTTTCCGCTTGATATCTTCCCGGGGTATGAGGTTTCCTCCAGCTTTAGCGACGGGGTGATCAACACCTATACCCCGAGCTTTGGCGAGTTTGTGCTGGGGGTTGGCGGCATTGCCTTGGCGCTGATGATCACCGGATTGGGGATGAAGTTCTTGCGTATTGTGCCCGAGAACCTTTCGG
>CAYWXQ010000104.1:0-8020 GCA_964462475.1 uncultured Rhodobacterales bacterium
ATCAAGGTTTTTGAATTCCCGCTTGTCCCAGACCTTGACCGCGCGGCGGTGCCGGCTGGTATGCTGGCCAATGCGAATACCCTCGGGGTTGTATCCATAGGCACCAAAGGGCGAGGTGCCCGCGGTGCCAATCCACTTGCTGCCGCCCTGATGGCGCTTTTCCTGCTCGGCCAGGCGTTGTTTCAGCGTCTCCATCAGCGCTTCGAAACCGCCGAGGCTCTCGATCTTGGCCATTTCCTCGGCGCTCATGGATTTTTCGGCCATTTTGCGTAGCCATGCCTCGGGGATCTCGACCTTTTCCATGATTTCGGTTAATGTCGCGGCCTCGACCCCGTCAAATGTTTGCGCGAACGCCACATCAAAACGGTCCAGAAAGCGCTCGTCTTTTACCATGGTCAGGCGCGCGAGGTAATAAAACCCCTCGACATCATAGATCACGGCCTCGGCCTTCAGCGCCTCCAGAAAGCTGAGGAACTCGCGCAATGAAACCGGAATATCCGCCGCGCGCAGGTTTTCGAAAAACCGCAGAAACATCGCTATAGCACGATAAAGCCGAGGATCAGGATGCTAAACATCAGCAAGATCATGGCGATGGCGCCAAAGACAACGCCGTATTGCAGCTTGTCAGCCAGATTGCCGCCTTTTTTGCTGGCGGTAAACCAGCCAAGGGCAAGGCCGGTAAGAAAGGCGATAAGATAGAGCATATATGTTCCTATGGGTTGGCGGGCAAAAGCCCGTTTAGCTGTGCTTGGGCGTTGATGATACGGGCGGCGTTGTTGCCAAAGGCATAGCGTGCTTGCGCAAGGCTATCAAGCCGCGCGCGCGTCGCATTGGCGCTTTGGCCAAGGCGGGTATAGGCGAGTGCGCGCAAGCCCTGAAGGCCCGCCACCATCACCGGGTCTTTGGCCCGTTTTGCGGTGGCCAGTGCGGGTGTGGTCAGGGTAATGGCGGCCTGAAAGCGCCCCGCCTCGATATCGATGGCGGCAACATGCATGGCGGCCAGCGCGGTGCGCAGGTTGTTTGGGCCAAGCTGGCTTAGCGACAGCGCATAGGCCTCCTGAAAAGCGGGGGCGGCTAGCGTGGGGCGGGCGCGCAGGTTTAGTCGCCCGTATATCAGCAACGAATGCACCAGCCGGTTGCCCCCCAGCTTGCGCGCGCGGGTTACGGCCTGACTGGCCGCGCTCAGGCGGGCAGGGCGGGCGTTGGCGGCGTTCATGGCGACCTCGATCAAGGCCTGCCAGCGCCGGTCGGCGCGGGCGGGCGGGCCCGGGCGGTTGCCCGCGGGGTTAAGCCGCGCCAACAGGGCGGGTAGCCGCGCCGCCACCGCCGCCTTGCCCATGCCGGTTTGCAGCCCATCGCTATAAAGCAGTTTCAGGATCAGCAGGTCGTATCCGGTCAGGGTATTATATGCATTGTCATCGTTAAAAACCGTGTCGGCAACGCGGTAAAGGTCGTTGACCGGCCCCAGCGCTTGCGCGATTTCCTCGTTAAAGCAGGCGCGCACAATATAGGGGGGCGCATTGTCGGGGATAAAAACCGAGGCTCTGGTCAGCCGCTGTTGTCGCGACCAGCGCGGAAAGGTGCCGCGACGAAATTCGGTAAAGCTGGTAACACCGGGCACCACCACACAGGCGGCGGTCGGGTAATAGCGTTTGAGCGCGGCGGCCGGCACCTGCTCTACCGTGATCTGGGCCGCGCCGGTGGTCAGGGCAATATCAACCCCCGCGCGGCGGCGCATTTGCCCCAATACCTGCACAAGATCAGCGCGGTAACCCGCCAATGCGGGGTCAAGCGCCACCCGCACCGGGGTGTCGTATTTAAGCAGGCGCGGGATCGGGGTGCCGTTTTCGGTTTCAAACAGCAACGCGATGAACTCGTTAGCGATGGCGGTATTGGAGCGGGCCACCCCGATATTTTCGGGGGCGATTGGCGCGGGGGCCGCCACGCAGCCCGCCAATAGACCGGCAACCGCCAGCAGGGCCACCCGTTTTATCAGCCGGTCAGCGCGCATATTTGATAAACGGGGTTTTGGTGGCGATGCGGTCATAAAGCTTGCGGGCCGCCGCGTTGAAATCTTGCGTTAACCAGTAAACCGAGGGGCAACCCGCCGCGTCGGCCGCATCGTAAACCGCCTTAATCAACGCGCGGCCTGTGCCGGTGCCGCGGGCGGGTTTACTGACATACAGGTCTTGTAAATAGACCACCGGCTCGACCCGCCAGCCGTGGCGATGAAACAGGTAATGGGTCAGGCCAACCAGCGTGCCATCCTGTTCGGCCACCAGCCCGTGGAGCTCGTGCGCGCTGCCGGTCAGCATGCGGTTAAAGGCGATATCATACATTTCGGGCGGCAGCGTGGTTTGGTAATAATCAAGATAGCCCCGCCACAGCCCGCCCCAGCTTGCGCGATCTTGGGGTTTTAGGGGCCGAACAAGGGTCACCGCTGCCCCCGCGCCATAAAGGCAAGGCGTTCAAATAAATGCACGTCTTGCTCGTTTTTCAACAGCGCGCCGTGCAGCTTGGGCAGGGCATCGGTGGCGCTGCCGCGCAAATCCTCGGGCGACAGGTCTTCGGCCAGCAGCAGTTTAAGCCAGTCGAGCACCTCTGATGTGCTTGGCTTTTTCTTTAGCCCGGGGGTGTCGCGCAGGGTGTAAAACTGGGTTAAGGCCGCCTCGACCAGCGCTTGTTTGATGCCGGGAAAGTGGACATCGACGATTTTGGCCATGGTGGCGGCATCGGGAAAGCGGATGTAGTGGAAAAAACAGCGGCGTAAAAAGGCGTCCGGCAGCTCTTTTTCGTTGTTCGAGGTGATGATTACCACGGGCCTTAAGCGCGCCTTGATCAGCTCGCCGGTTTCGTAAACATGAAACTCCATCCGGTCCAGCTCTTGCAAAAGATCATTGGGGAACTCGATATCGGCCTTGTCGATTTCATCAATCAGCAGCAACACGCGGTTTTCGGCCTGAAATGCCTGCCACAGCTTGCCGGGCTTGATATAGTTTTTAACCTCGTTGACCTTGGGGTCGCCAAGCTGGCTGTCGCGCAACCGGCTGACAGCGTCATATTCATATAAGCCCTGCTGGGCCTTGGTGGTGGATTTAATGTTCCATTCGATCATTGGCAGATCAAGCGCCGCTGCCACCTGCCGCGCCAGTTCGGTTTTGCCGGTGCCGGGTTCGCCCTTGACCAAAAGCGGGCGCTCGAGCGCGATACTGGCATTTACCGCGATGCTCAAGTCGTCGGTCGCGACATAGGTTTTTGTGCCTTCAAAACGCATATTTTGCCTCGTGTTGTGGCGTGGATTCGGGCTTTGCCCCGATTGCACGAATATTTCACATAAACTTGCGCAACAAGCTAGTGACATTCCTGTCAAATGGGGCTATTCCCTCGCGCAGGAGCTGCGTATAACGCACAAATTATAGGGTGGGGGCTTCTCATGAAAGCAGAAACTATTCTGGATACCGATTATAAACCGGCAGATGATGAACCGTTTATGAACGAGCGGCAACTGGCGTATTTTCGCCAAAAGCTGCTGGCATGGAAGGCCGGTATTTTGAAGGGCAGCCGCGACACGATCGAGCAAATGCAAGAGGGCACGCGCAACATCCCCGATGTTGCCGACCGCGCTTCGGAGGAAACCGACCGCGCACTAGAGCTGCGCACGCGGGACCGCGAGCGCAAGGTTGTTGCCAAAATCGACGCCGCCCTGCGCCGGATAGAAGAAGGATCATTCGGCTATTGTGATGAAACCGGCATGCCGATCTCGCTTAAACGCCTTGACGCCCGCCCGATCGCCACGCTTAGCCTTGAGGCACAAGAGCGCCACGAGCGCAAAGAAAAAGTGCACCGCGACCGTTAAGACCGGTCGTGCGTAGCAGGACCCGCGCCGACGAGGTGGGCTGAACCAAGGGGCTTTTTTGGCCCCGACTTCAGGTCGCCGAGGAGGCGCGACGCCGGAACAGCAGAACCACCCGACCGAACCGCCTTTGCCTCGGGGAGGCTAAAGCCCCCCGCTCGACAAAGGCGCATTTTTCAGCAAGCTGAAAAACGATTGCCTCCGGCCGTGGCCTCGCTGACGCTCGGCGGGGCAGGCGGTAAAGGTTAATCTTTTGGTCTGGCGATCTCGTAGGCGGCCTGGGTTTCAGGGCCGGCTTTGGTTTGGTTTTGGGCGCGCCAGTCTTCATAGGGCATGCCGTAAAACGCGGTGCGGCCTGCGGTTTTGTCCATATCCGCACCCAGTTCGTTGGCGGCCTCCTGATACCAACGCGCCAAGCAGTTGCGGCAAAATCCGGTCAGGTTCATCAGGTTAATGTTTTGCACATCGGGGCGGGTGGCCAAGTGGTCGCGCAACCGGCGAAAGGCGGCGGCTTCGGCTTTGAGTTTGGTTAGATCGTCCATCGGGTCCTCATAGTTTGGCAATTATTTCCTGAAGCGGACGGGCCAGAATGGCGGCCCATTTTTGTTCGCCTGCACCCGTGTCTATCAGGTCGTGGCGCAGCTCTATCAGCACATGGGCATAACCGTTGCGGGAAGCATGAAAAGACATGGTATCGCCGCGCAGCTCGCCGGAATAGGGCTCGTTATCGCCGACAAGGATGTTGGGGTTCTGGCGCAGTTTTTGCATTAACGGTGTGGCCATTCGGCCATCCTGGTCCCACAATACGCCGATATGCCAAGGCCGTTTGGGGCGACCGTTCAGCTGCGGGGTGTAGGAGTGGATCGAGACGATGACAGGTGCCTCGCCACGCGCGTTAATCGCCCCGATCGCGGCATCGATGGCGGCGTGATAGGGGCGGTGATACGCCCTGATTCGGCGCTGTTTTTCGGCAGCATCGGCGTGGCGGTTGCCCTCGATTATGGTGTGGTCGTAGATTTTCATCAAAATCGTCGGGTCGTCTTCGCCGCGATTGGGGTCAATTACCAGCCGCGAAAACCGGCTGGCCAGCATCGGCGCGTCCAGCGATTTTGCCAGCGCCAGCGCGGTGCCGCGCGCGCCGATATCATAGGCGATGTGGCGGTTCATGTTGGCCGCCGAAATTCCAAGACTGCCGCCGTTTACCGCCATGGGCACACGGTTGCTGGCGTGGTCACACAGGATCAGCATGCGCGATTTCGCGTCGCTGTTCAGGGCCTCATAGGCGCTATTTTCATTCATGTCAGGGGGCCTGATTCGTAAAACTGTCACCATGTTGATATACCCATCCGAAATCTTGGGCCAGAGCAGGCAACCAAAAAGCAAGGAAATTGCGCTAAATCTTGCGGACAACCGCGCCCGCATGCGCTATAACCGCCGAAGGCCCGCCAATTTGGCACGAAAAGAGAAATAATGACCACAGGTATCCGCCGCCAGAGGAATGTTAAAATTGTAGCCACCCTCGGCCCCGCTTCTGACACCAAACAAATGATCCGCGAACTATTTTTGGCCGGGGCTGACGTGTTTCGGCTAAATATGAGCCATGGCAGTCACAGTGAAATAACCCTGCGCCACACGATTATCCGCGAGCTGGAAGCCGAGCTGAACCGCCCGATCGGCATTTTGGCCGACCTTCAGGGGCCAAAGCTGCGCTGCGGTGTGTTCGCCAATGGTAGTGAAACCTTGGCCGAGGGCACGCGCTTTCGCTTCGATCTTGATCCAACGCCGGGCGATGACAGCCGCGTAAACTTGCCCCATACCGAGATTTTCAAGGCGCTGCACGTTGGCTCGACCCTGCTGGTGAATGACGGTAAAATCAGCCTGAAGGTTACCGCCTGCGGCGATGATTTTGCCGATACCGAGGTGGTTGTGGGCGGCGAGATTTCAAACCGCAAGGGTGTGAACGTGCCCGATGTGGTGCTGCCGCTGGCCGCGTTGTCTGAAAAAGACCGCGCCGATCTGGAGTTCGTTTGCGCGCTGGGGGTCGACTGGTTGGCGCTGTCGTTCGTGCAGCGGGCATCTGATGTGCTGGAGGCGCGGGCACTAGCCAAGGGGCGGGCGCATATTATCTCTAAAATCGAGAAACCGGCGGCGGTCGATGCATTTGAGGAAATTCTGGCGGTGACCGACGGGGTGATGGTCGCGCGCGGTGATCTGGGGGTTGAGCTGCCGGTGCAGGCGGTGCCGCCCATTCAAAAACACCTGATCGCCGCTTGTCGGCGGGTTGGCAAACCGGTGATTGTCGCCACCCAGATGATGGAAAGCATGATCACCTCGCCCGTGCCAACCCGGGCCGAGGTCTCGGACGTGGCGCAGGCGATCTATGACGGTGCCGATGCGGTGATGCTATCTGCCGAAAGCGCGGCTGGCGATTACCCGATCGAGGCCGTGACCACCATGAACAACGTTGCCGTCGAGGTCGAAAAAGACGAAATGTATCGCGACGGTCTGCTGGCGTCGCATACCCCTAGCCGCACCCGGGTTGCCGACGCGATCAGCGCTGCGGCCCGCGAGGTCGCCGAGACCACCGATATCAAGGCCATTGCCAGCTTTACCCAGTCGGGGACCACGGCAATGCTGGCGGCGCGCGAACGCCCGCGGGTGCCGATTATCGCCATCACCCCCGTGCCCGCCACCGCCCGGCGGCTGGCGCTGGTTTGGGGGTTGCATTGCGTGGTCTCGGGCGAGGTTTCACGCTTTAAGGAGGCGGTGGTTAACGCCGCCAAAGCTGCCAAAAGCGCCGGTTTTGCCAAAGAAAACGATATGATCGTGGTAACCGCAGGCGTGCCGTTCAACACCCCCGGCACCACCAATATTTTGCGGGTCGCGCCGGTAAACGAAAAACTGATCTACGGGAGCGAGCTGGATTGATCGGCAATAAATTGCCCGAAAAACCGTGGCTATACTTTGGGTAGTGAAAAATTGACACAACCCTGATATAACCGCCAAACGATATTTGTGAGGCGGCCATGTCGGAATATGAAATTGCTCTTTTGTGGGCGGTTGTTTTGTTGATCGCAAGCCTGTTAACCGGCTTTGCGGCGCTAACGAACCATCGTCCCGTTGTGGTGGCGATGATTCTGTTTGTCATCGGTGGATTCGCGCTTTATTATGCGAATTCGCTGAACACGGATGGCAATTTGGCGGCGGATATCCCAAAAACGATCTACAAGCTTTACGCGCGGATCATGATCTAGCGATTCAGCTTGCCAATGGCGCGGTTTGCGCTTACTGAATGCGCTCCACCGGTGTGGCCGGCCTGTTAGGGCTGCCGAGTCGCGCCTTATACCAACTCTTTTGATGGAGACGGAAATGCCCAAGATGAAGACAAAATCGAGCGCGAAAAAGCGCTTTAAAGTTACGGCCTCGGGCCGGGTCAAGGCCTCTCAGGCTGGTAAACAGCACGGTATGATCAAACGCTCGAATAAGTTCTTGCGCAATGCTCGTGGCACCACGCTGCTGTGCAAAGCTGACGAGAATATCGTAAAAAAATACATGCCATACGCGCGATAGGAGCCTGAGATATGTCTAGAGTAAAAGGCGGCGTTGCCGCTCACGCCCGCCATCGCAAGGTTATAAAAGCAGCCAAAGGCTATTATGGTGCCCGTTCGCGGAACTATCGCACCGCAACGCAAGCCGTTGATAAGGCAATGCAATACGCCACGCGGGACCGTAAAGCCCGCAAGCGCAATTTTCGCGCGCTGTGGATCCAGCGGATCAATGCCGCAGTGCGCCTGAACGACGAGAGCCTGAACTATTCCAAGTTCATCAATGGCCTTACCGTGGCAGGCATCGAGGTGGATCGTAAAGTTCTGGCCGACCTTGCCGTGCACGAACCCGAAGCGTTCACTGCGATTGTGGATCAGGCTAAAGCCGCACTGGCCTAAATGCTTTACCCGAATGTTAACAGCCCGCCAGTAAACCGGCGGGCTGTTTTTTGTGCGCAAGCTTAAACGTGATGGCCCTTCAGGGGGGAGCGTGCGCACGCGAGGGGGCGGAACGCCCCCGCCGAGGCGAAGCCGAGGCCACGCCCAACGAGCGAAGGGTTTTTGCGCAGCAAAATCCGTTCGAGCGGCGGGAGTGCGCGGTTGGCCCTGCGTCGAGTCTCTG
>CAYWXQ010000105.1:0-8003 GCA_964462475.1 uncultured Rhodobacterales bacterium
ATGGCATAACCGTTTTTTCCAAGCTCCTGCGCCAGAATTCGGGCCATGCGTTGCCCAAGAGAGGAGGCGTTGCGCGCCCCGACCAGCCCGACCACCGGGTGGGCGGCGAGGGCGGGATTGCCGATCGCCCAAAGCAGCGGCGGCGGGTCGGCGGTCAGGGCCAGATAGGGCGGGTAATTGGCCATGCCAAGGCATAACATTTGCGCGCCGGATGTTTGCGCGGCCTCGATCTCGGCCTCGGCTAGATCGGGCGGGCAGGGGGCATAACCGCGCGCGCCTGCCTCGGCGGCAATATCGGGCAGGGCGGCCAGGGCGGCGCGTGCCGTGCCGTGGGCGCGCAGCAACCGGATAAACGTAGCAGGCCCGACCCGCCGAGAGCGCGCGAGTTGCAGCCATGCGGATTTGTCTGCCGCTGAGCGCGGCAAGGCCGAGGGCGGAATTTTGGCGCTTTCGGCGGATTTTAAGCTGAATAAACCTGTCATTAACCTATCTTTTCACAGAATAGGTTAACGGGGCGTAAACGACAGCGGCGACGCGGCTAATGTTACAGAAGTAATCGCAATATTTCTGAGAATTTGTCAAGATAACGGGGTCAATGGCCCTCCCGTTGGCAGCGCAATGTGCCGCGTAGTGGGCCAAAACGGTTTTGTTCAAAAGCCATAAAAGGGATCCAAATCCAAAAATTTACATTGCCGCTGCCCGAAAGCCGTTTGCCCGGCGGGTTGGGGCCGGTCGACGCCCTTATGTTGATAGAATCGCCGAATGCATACTTGAAAATGGAAAAATACTTGCCAACTTGTCAGAGTGTGTTATAGCCCGCACAGGATTTACCGGGGGCGCTGCGCCCTGCGGGCGGATTTTTTTTTCTAACGGAAGATTTGGCGGCTGGCCGATGACGCCTCATAACCCGAGCGGCGTGCTGCTCAATTGCTAAAAGGATGAACCCATGAGCGACATTTCTGATCGCCTGAAAAAAATTGTTGTCGAGCACCTGAGCGTCGAAGAAGACAAGGTTATTGAAGGCGCGTCCTTCATTGATGATCTTGGTGCCGACAGCCTCGACACCGTTGAGCTGGTTATGGCGTTTGAAGAAGAGTTCGGCATCGAGATCCCCGACGATGCGGCCGAAAACATCCAGAGCTTTGGCGACGCGGTAAAATACATCACCGAAAATACCTGATTTTTGGCTAAAACCATGCTAAAACGGCATCCGGCACAACCGGGTGCCGTTTTTTATTGGGAGGGGGCGATCATGAAATTCAAAGCCTTGGTGGGCGCGGCGCTACTGGCCGCAAGCATGGGCAGCGCGGCGCAGGCGCAGTTCATGACCGCAGCAGAAGTGAAACCGATATTGGGCATGACCAAGGGCAGTTGGGTATCTGTGCGGGTGTGGGACGGGCAGGACCTGCTTTATTTTACCCAATTGCTAAGCTTTCGTTGCGGGCTGGACGCAATATTGTACGGCATTAACGGCGAAACCCCGAGCATCCTTTATGCGATGGAACCATGCTATGAGGGCACGGCCTCACCCACGGCAATGAACCCCGAACAATACCCGGTTTATGTGGCGTTTCCGGTCGGGACGGTGCTTTCTGTGACCATCATGCTAAAATATGATGATGGCAGCAAGGAACAGGCAACCTTTCAGCGTGCGCAGATCCAGATACAATAGCCAAATCTCTTGCCCTTGGCTGCACGCTTGGGGTAAACCTGTGGGAATGAAATTTGTCGAGGGCAGGAATATGCGTCGAGTTGTGGTTACCGGGCTGGGGATGGTCACTCCTTTGGCTTGTGGGGTGGAAGAAACATGGAGCCGGTTGCTTGATGGACAATCGGGTGCGGGGCCGATCACCCGGTTTGATACCGAGGGTTTTGCCACCAGCTACGCCTGCGAGGTCCCTTACGGCGACGGCAGCAACGGCACCTTTAACCCCGATGATTACATGAGCAAAAAAGACCAGCGCAAGGTCGATATATTTATCCTGTTCGCGATGGCTGCCGCGCAACAGGCGGTCGAGGATTCGGGCTGGTTGCCCCAGGATGACGAGGGCCGCGAGCGCACCGGCGTGATGATCGGCTCGGGCATTGGCGGGCTGAGCCTGATTGAAAAAACCACCCTGATGATGGCCGAAAAAGGCCCGCGTCGGGTGTCGCCGTTTTTCATCCCGGGCTCGCTGATCAACCTGTGTTCGGGGCAGGTTTCTATTCGCTACGGCTTCAAGGGGCCAAACCACGCGGTGGTGACCGCCTGTTCAACCGGCGCGCACGCCATTGGCGACGCGGCGCGGCTGATTATGTTTGATGATGCCGATGTTATGGTTGCCGGCGGGGCCGAATCAGCGATTTGCGGTATTGGTATTGCCGGTTTTAACGCCGCCAAGGCGCTGTCGACCAAACGCGCTGACGACCCCACCAAAGCCAGCCGCCCCTATGATAAAGACCGCGACGGTTTTGTGATGGGTGAGGGCGCCGGTGTTGTGGTGCTCGAAGAGCTGGAGCACGCCCGCGCCCGTGGTGCCAAAATTTACGCCGAGGTCGTGGGTTATGGCCTGTCGGGCGACGCTTACCATATTACCGCGCCGGCAAGCGATGGCGATGGCGGGTTCCGCTCAATGAAAGCGGCGCTGAAACGCGCGGGGCTTGAGCCGGACGATATTGATTATGTCAACGCCCACGGCACCTCGACCATGGCCGACACCATCGAGCTGGGCGCCGTAACCCGCCTGTTGGGCGCGGATAGCAAGGCCACCATGTCGTCGACCAAATCATCCATCGGGCACCTGCTGGGCGCGGCTGGCGCGGTTGAGGCGATATTCTCAATTCTGGCGATTCGAGACCAGATCGCGCCGCCAACCATCAACCTTGATAACCCCGATGTTGACAGCCCGCTTGATCTGGCCCCCAACAAGGCGGTGAAGCGCAAAATAGATGTCGCGCTCAGCAATTCGTTTGGCTTTGGTGGCACCAATGCGTCGGTGATCTTCAAAAAGGTGGATGATTAAATGCGCAAATCTCTGGCTGCCAATGCGCTGACGCTGCTGATTCTGGCATTGATCGGCTTTGGCGCGGTTATCGGTTGGGGCCGGGCGCAGTTTTATGCTCCGGGGCCGTTGGTGAAACCTGCATTTATCGAGGTTATTCAAGGCGATACCCTGGGCGAAATTACACCGCGCCTGCTAGAGGCCGGCATTATCGACAATGCCCGAATCTTCCGGCTTGGCGCGCGCTATACCGGGCTTGGCGCGCAGCTTAAATTTGGCGAATACGAAATTCCGGCGGCGGCGAGCATGCAAGATGTGCTCACCATTCTGGCCTCTGGCCGCTCGGTGCAATATAAGGTGACGATCGCGGAAGGGCTAACCAGTTATGAGGTCGTGCAGCTGCTTTTGGCCAATGATATTTTAACCGGTGAAGTCGCTGAAATTCCGCCCGAGGGGTCACTGGCCCCCGAGACCTATCTGTTCGGGCGCGGGGCGACGCGGGCGTCGATTATTGCGCAAATGACCAAAGCGCAAAGCAAAATTCTGGCCGATGCCTGGGCCTTGCGCGCCACCGACCTGCCAATCGATACACCTGAAGAACTGTTGATCCTGGCCTCGATCATTGAAAAAGAAACCGGAAAACCCGACGAGCGCGGGCTGGTGGCAGGGGTGTTTGTAAACCGGTTGCGCCGCAACATGCGCCTGCAAACCGACCCTTCGGTGATTTACGGCATCACTCTTGGCCGCGAGGTTCTGGGCCGTGGCCTGCGCCGCAGCGAGCTGCGCGCCGACACGCCCTATAATACCTATGTCATTCCGGGCCTGCCACCGACGCCGATTGCCAACCCCGGCAAGGCCTCTATCGAGGCGGCGGCGAATCCCGAACCCACCGATTATATCTTTTTCGTGGCCGACGGCACCGGTGGCCACGCCTTTGCCGTGACCTTGGCCGAGCATAACGCCAATGTCGCCAAATGGCGGGCGGCCGGAAATTAGGCGCTAAATCAACGGCTTACAAATAGGTTAACGCGGGGTGTTGCGCAGCGCGCGCACGTTTGGCGTGCAAATTGCTTGACTTACCGAACGGTTACGGGTATAACTCTAGGCAAGCTGGAAGAAATGGGCGAGCGGATCATCACATGATGGGCCGCTTTTTTCGTTTCTGCCCCGTTACGGAGGCAGGTGAAGGCTGAATACATGACATTGAAATCGTCCAAAACCGGTAAGACCGGCAAGGATACCCTGCGTTCGGCGCGGTTTTTATACCGGCGGCTGGCACGGGGGCTAGAGGTGTTGATTGAACGCATGGAAGGCGGGCTGGTGTCTGAGGACGCAGCGTCTGTCCAGAAGCAATTAGCATCACATTTCAAAACCCTACAGCAGATTGTTGACATAGAGGTGGCGCTTGGAAAACGTGAAAAACAAGGCAGCGGGGAAACCGCGCTCGACCTTGACGCGGCAAGACGCGAGATCTGTGATCGACTACTTAAGCGGGCTAAAACCGAACGCGCTGAATAAGGCGCTGGATGGTTTAAGCGATAACGCGCTGGTGTCCCTTCCATGGCTCTTTGAGCTTTGGGCCCTGGAAGGGCATCAGCTGCCACCGGATGGCGATTGGACGACATGGGTGATTTTAGGTGGTCGCGGGGCGGGCAAAACCCGCGCCGGCGCCGAATGGGTGCGCGCACAGGTTGAGGGCGCGCGGCCCGAAGATAGTGGTGTTTGCAAGCGCATAGCGCTGGTGGGGGAAACCATAGAGCAAGCCCGCGAGGTAATGGTTTTTGGTGAAAGCGGCATTCTGGCGTGCAGCCCGCCTGACCGGCGGCCGCAATGGCAGGCGACCCGCAACCGGCTGTTATGGCCCAACGGCGCGGTGGCCGAGCTTTACTCGGCCTTTGACCCAGAGCGCCTGCGCGGCCCGCAATTTGACGGCGCGTGGGTGGATGAGCTGGCCAAATGGAAAAAGGGCCGCGAGGCGTGGGATATGCTGCAATTTGCCCTGCGGCTGGGCGAAAACCCGCGGCAGGTGGTGACGACAACCCCAAAGAACAATGCGCTGCTGCGCGAGATACTGGACGAGGGCACAACGGTTAAAACCACAGCCGCGACCAGCGCCAACAGCGCCAATCTGGCGGCATCGTTTTTGCGCTATGTAACTGCGAAATACAAAGACACAAGGCTGGGGCGGCAAGAGCTGGAAGGCGAATTGCTGATGGCCGAGGAGGGCGCATTATGGCGCCACGAAGATATAAAACGCGGCGAGGTCGCTGATTTTGACCGCATCGTGGTGGCGGTGGACCCGCCGGTAACCAGCGGGGCCAAGGCCGACCGCTGCGGCATTGTGGTGGTCGGGGTGATCACCGATGGCCCGCCGGTAAACTGGCGCGCTGTGGTGCTGAAGGATGCGTCAATTCAAGGCGCCAGCCCGCAAGGCTGGGCGGCGCGGGCGGTGGAGGTGTTTCACGCCTTCAAGGCCGACCGGCTGGTGGCCGAGGTTAACCAGGGCGGAGAGCTGGTCGAAAGCCTGATCCGGCAGATCGACCCGTTGGTGCCCTACCGCGCTGTGCGGGCCTCGCGCGGTAAAATTGCGCGGGCCGAGCCGGTGGCCGCGCTTTATGAGCAGGGGCGGGTGGTGCATTTGCCCGGCATGGCGGCGTTGGAAGACCAGATGTGCCTGATGACCGGCACCGGTTTCAAGGGGGCGGGCAGCCCCGACAGGGTGGATGCGCTGGTTTGGGCGATAACGGATTTGATGATTGATCCGGCGGCAAAGTTTTTGGCACCCCGCGTGCGGGGTCTTTAGGGTGGCGGGCTAAAACCCCACCCTACAATTTTTGTGATGTTTAGCAATAAGATGGGAGCATAACTCTATGGTTTTGCAGCTTTTCAAGGCGTCTAAGGGCGTGAAAGAAAAAAAGTCCAGCGCGGTTGCCGGGGTTGTGTCCTTTCAGGGCGCCGGGCGGGCGGCGTGGTCGGGGCGTGATAGTGCGAGCTTGGCGCGCAATGGCTTTATCGGTAATCCGGTTGGCTTTCGCTGTGTAAAAATGATCGCCGAAGCGGCGGCGGCGGTCGGGCTGGTTTTGGCTGATGGTGAGCGGCGTTATGAGGCCCACCCGCTGCTTGGTTTGCTGGCACGCCCCAACCCCGCACAGGGGCGGGCTGATTTGCTGGAGGCGCTTTTTGGCCAGCTATTACTATCTGGCGATGGCTATCTGGAGGCCGCGGGCGGGGATGAGACCGGCCTGCCGCAAGAGCTGTTTGTGCTGCGCTCTGACCGGATGCGGGTGGTGCCGGGGGCCGATGGCTGGCCGGTGGCGTATGAATACGCGGTCGGGGCCAAAAAGCACCGCTTTGATATGCGGGGCGCGGTAAAACCGGTTTTGCACATCAGGTTCTTTCACCCCTCGGATGATCATTATGGCCTAGCCCCGATGGAGGCAGCACTTAAGGCACTGGATGTGCATAATGCCGCAAGTGCTTGGTCTAAATCACTTTTGGATAACGCGGCACGGCCTTCGGGCGCGATTGTTTACAAGGGTGCCGACGGCATGGGCAGCATGGCCGAGGATCAATACGAGCGTCTGGTGGCCGAGATGGAAAGCCACCATCAGGGTGCGCGCAACGCCGGTCGCCCGATGTTGCTTGAGGGCGGGCTGGATTGGAAACCGATGGGGTTCAGCCCCTCGGATATGGAGTTTCAGAAAACCAAAGAGAGCGCGGCGCGTGAAATCGCGTTGGCTTTCGGGGTGCCGCCGATGTTGCTGGGCCTGCCCGGCGATGCGGCTTATGCCAATTATGCCGAGGCCAACCGCGCGTTTTATCGCCAGACCGTGCTGCCTTTGGTGGGCAAGGTTATGGGCGCGCTTGGCAATTGGTTGTCGGATTATTACGGCGAGGTTTTAAGCCTGAAGCCCGATCTGGATAGCGTGCCGGCGTTAAGCATTGAGCGCGAATCGCAGTGGCGGCGGGTGGCGAATGCCGATTTTTTGACCGTGGCAGAAAAACGGGCGATGCTGGGCCTGCCGGCGGTGATAGATGAGTAAGCGGCAAGGGGGTGGCTCGCGCTATCTTTATGAGCCGTTTGACGCTGCACAGGCCCGGATTGACACCCACGAGCGGGTGATAAACGAGCGCTGGAAGGGGCTGGAGCGGCGGTTGAACGGCATTGAAACCATGCTAGAGCGGCTGGAGCGCCGGATGTGGCTCGCGGTTTATGGCGCGGCCAGTTTGTTTTTGGCCAATGTCGTGCTGGCGGTTATCGAGCGTGGGTGAAGGTGCGTGGGGACCACGCACCCTACGGGTTTTTTTACATTGAAAGGGAATGGGATGAAATATTCTCCGTTCATGGGCCCTGCCTATGAAACCAAATTTTGTGCGCTGGAGGAAGCGGCGCTGAACGGCGCGGTGATCAGCGGTTATGCCAGCCTGTTTGGCGCGGCGGATCAGGGTGGCGATGTGGTGCAGCCCGGGGCCTATAAGGCCAGCTTGGCGCGGCTGAACGCCCGTGGCGGCAAGGTTAAAATGCTGTGGCAGCATGATGCGACCCAGCCGATTGGCGTGTGGGACGAAATTGTCGAAGACAAAAAGGGCCTGCGGGTAACCGGCCGGTTGCTGACCGAGGTGCAGGCCGGTTTTGAGGCACAGGTTTTGCTGGAAGCGGGGGCGATTGACGGGCTGTCGATCGGCTATCGCACCAAGCGCAGCGAAAAGGCGGCCAAGGGTCGTTTGTTGCACGAGATAGAGCTTTGGGAAGTGTCGCTTGTGACCTTTCCAATGCTTCAAGAGGCGCGTGTGCAGCCTTCCTCGGATGAGGAGGCGTTGGCGCAAAATCTGGCGGAGACCTTTCGTGCCGCCAGAGACATGCTGGCTTAGGCCAGCCTAATTTAAAGGGAAAACCAATGGGTAATACCGAAACCAAGGCACAAGGCCCGGCTGTGGAAGTGAAGGCTGCACTGCAAGGGTTCTTGACTGAATTCAACGAGTTCCAACTTGAACTTAAATCTAAACTTAAAGAACAGGAAA
>CAYWXQ010000106.1:0-3016 GCA_964462475.1 uncultured Rhodobacterales bacterium
GCCGGGATGTTAAAACCCCACTGCTGGAATCGTTCCATAAAGCTTGAGCGCAATCCGCTAGCTGTGAAATGCCCGTGAATTTTGCCGTCTTCATCAACACTATCACGCTGAAACTTAAATATTTCCTGCATAGAGATAATATCCCCCTCCATGCCGGTGATTTCGGTGATAGACACCATGCGCCGCGACCCGTCGGTCAGGCGGCTGACCTGCACAATCAGGTTGACCGCCGACGATATTTGGCCGCGGCTGGCTTTGATCGGCATATCAACCCCCGACATCGCGATCATGTTTTCCAGCCGCGACAGGCTATCGCGCGCCGAGTTGGCGTGAATGGTGGTCATCGAGCCGTCATGGCCGGTGTTCATCGCCTGCAACATGTCGATCACCTCGTCGCCACGGGTCTCGCCAACGATAATGCGGTCGGGGCGCATCCGCAGCGCGTTGCGCAGCAGGTCGCGCTGGCTAACCTCGCCCTTGCCTTCAACATTGGCCGGGCGGCTTTCCATCCGGCCAACGTGTATTTGCTGAAGCTGAAGCTCGGCGGTATCCTCGATGGTGACGATGCGTTCATTGGCACCAATAAAACCCGAAAGCGCGTTTAGCGTCGTGGTTTTACCAGACCCGGTGCCGCCTGACACAATGATGTTCAGCCGTGTCGCCACTGCCGCTTGCAGATAGGTCGCCATCGGTTCGTTAAAGGCACCAAACTGGATCAGCTCCTCGATCGAGAGCTTGTCTTTGGAGAATTTACGAATGGAAACCAGCGCCCCGTCAACCGCGCAGGGCGGCACCATGGCGTTAAACCGCGAACCGTCCTCAAGCCGTGCATCCACATAGGGGTGGCTTTCGTCTACCCGGCGGCCCACGGCAGAAACGATTTTGTCGATCACCCGCAGCAGATGGCGGTCGTCCTTAAAGCGCACCGAGGTCAGCTCAAGCTTGCCGCGGCGCTCGACGAACACCTGGTGCGGGCCGTTGATCAAAATATCGTCCACGGTGTCGTCGCGCAGCAAGGGCTGAATGGGGCCAAGGCCGGTGACCTCGTCCATCAGGTCTTGCAGCAGCTCTTTTTGGTCCTGGTTGTTAAGCACAACCCCCATTTCATGGATACCCTCGCGGGCGATCGCGCCAATTTCGCGGCGCAAATCGGCCTCGGCGGCGGTGTCGATTGCCGAAAGGTTCAGGTTTTCAAGCAACCGTTTATGAAGCTCCATCCGGATGCCCATCAGCTTGTCGAGCCGCTTTAGCTCGCGCTGCTGCGCCTCTAGCTGGTCATGGGTCAGGTTGCCGTCACCGGTCGGGCGCGCCTTTTGGATAACCTCGGGCTCCAGCGTCAGTTCACCAATAATCGCTTGTGATTCCGGCGGTGGCTGGTCTTTGTGCTTGAAGCGCCCAAACATGCGTATACTCCGGTTATTCGACCACCGCGGCGCGGGCCTCGACGGTCAGGTCTATAAGTGTTGTCGCGATTTTGCGAATTTCCTTGCGCAACGGGTTTTTGGCGGCGGCATCGGCCAGCGGCTCACCCTGATCGCCCGCAGAGGTAACAGATTTGCCCCCGTCCGGCAGCAGGATGTTAATCTCGATCCCGAGACTTTCGGAAAACCGGCCAACGCGGGTTTTGCCGTTAAGGTCGGCAAAACCGGGCGCACGGTTCAGGATATACTGAATCTTTTCACCGGGCAAATCCTCGCCCCGCAGCACCCGCAAATACCGCATCAGGTTTTGTGCCGAGCGCATGTCAAGCTCGAGCAGGGTAAAATAGGTTTCGGCGCTGGTCAGCACGCTGGCCGACCAATCGGTCAGCGCCTTTGGCAGATCAACAACAATAAAATCATAGCGCGTCCGCAGCAGGCGCAGCAGTTTTTCGATATATTCGGCATCGACAATATCAAACGGCATCACTTCGGATGGCGAGGTCAGCACCGCGAGCACCGATTTATACGAGGTCATCGCCTGTGCCAGCGTATCACCGGCCAAAGTATCCGGTTCGGTGAGCAAATCAAAAACCGCTTCGCGTCGCGGCATATCCAGCAAGGTCGCCACCGAGCCGAACTGGAAATCAAGGTCAACCAAGGCGACGCGCATGTCGTCTTTGCGGGTGTGTATCGCCATTTCCCACGCCAGATTTACCGCAAAAGTAGACGCACCAACCCCGCCCGCGGCCCCGTAAACCGGCAAAACAACCCCGCTTCGGGTCTTTTTGCCGGCGGTGCTGGTCGGGGTGGTGGGCCGGTTTCGGATCCGGTCGAATATGTTGGCCAACGCGTTGTCGGGCAGGGGGTAGGGGGCAAAATCATCGGCCCCGAGCTGCAACAAATGGTGCAGCGCGGTTGGCGACACATCCTTGGCCACCAGTATCACCAAAAACCCGCCCTTTTTGGCGGCACGCACAAAACTGTCAATCGGGTCAAGGTTTTGCTCGTCCTCGGCCTCGACACACACAATCAGGATCTCTTCGCCATGCATGGCCCCGCGCCCGAGCATCTGGCCCGCCGCGTTGACCGAAATATTGCCCCAGCTTTGCCCGAACAAGCCGTGAAGGTCATTGTCTAGCTGCTCGAAACTCCCGGGATTCGAGGCGACAGCAAAGGCGTCCATCTTCCGGTCTTTCAATTTTAACAATGCCAATTGCGTGCTCCGATAAATATTGTGTGGAAGTTAAGAAAAAAACATCCCACGGCATGATACTCTAATTCGCCCGAAATGAAAACAAAAGTAAAATTGGTTACTTGTTATGACGTATGGCAAATATGCACACGAGAGACAAACGCTATCCGGTTGCCAGATACCCCACCGACACCCGCTGCGCGAAGTTTTGCCGACAGGTGCCCCCACAGGTGCTCCCGGAGCGTATGTTAATTTATTGAAGAATAAATTGCAATATGAGACTTCAGCACCGCCCTATAGCATAACGCGGTGATTCCCCTACTGTCCTGATTTTGCTAATTTTCTGTAAGCAAAAACCATCTACCATGCACCCCGCCCTTGTTGCCACCAGCGCCGATCCTTA
>CAYWXQ010000106.1:3116-7986 GCA_964462475.1 uncultured Rhodobacterales bacterium
AGCAAAAACCATCTACCATGCACCCCGCCCTTGTTGCCACCAGCGCCGATCCTTAGCAGATTATGGCGGGGATTTACGCCGTAAAAATCTCGCGCTTGGTTTGCTTCTTGTTGTGCGCCTGCTCATACGGCGAAAAACGCTGCTGTTCTAATGCTAAATCCCCTGTAATTTCCGCCAAAATTATAGCACGGCGCTTGAAAAGAGCGAAAAATTGGTTGTGTGGCCTGATGAAAGGGGGGTTAACGCTGGTCTGCGCGCAGAAATACCGCATCGAAACTGACCGGGCCGATGGTTGTTGCTTCGCCCCGCGCGCATAGGTCGATCAGATGCGCGAAAACGTTGCGCCGGGCCATGGGCAGCAGGCGGGGGTCTAGGCCCTTGTAAACCTGTGCGGTGATCACGGGGATGCGCGTGTGGTCAAGCGCTGCCAGTATTTGCGTTTCGCGCATGTGGCGGTGGTTGATCTGGTAGTCCAGCATCGTGCGGGCGTTTAGCAGTGGTGCGCCGTGACCGGGATAGTATGTGTGCTCGGGTCGGGTTTTCAGCCGCTCGAGCGAGGCCATAAACTGGGTTAGGTCGCCATCGGGCGGCGACACCAGCGTGGTCGACCACCCCATCACATGATCCCCCGAAAACAACGCGTTACCCCACGCAAAACACATGTGGTTTGACATATGGCCGGGGGTGTGGAGCGCCTTTAACACCCAGCCGGCCCCCGTTATGTGTGCCCCGTCTTCAAGCAGGGTATCGGGGGCAAAGGCGTGGTCTACCCCCTCGCCGCCCGCCAACCCGCCCTGGGCTTGCAGCGCCTGCATTGCGCTGGTCATGCCCGCACCACTTGCGCCAAAGCCGAGCACCGGTGCATCAAACGCCCGCGACAGGCGGCGCGCCAGCGGTGAGTGGTCGATATGCGAATGCGTGACCAGAATATGGCTGACCCGCTGGCCATGCAGCGCTGTGCACAGCGCGGCGAAATGGGCGGGGTTGTCGGGGCCGGGGTCTATGACCGCGACCTCGCCTTCGCCCAGAATATAACTGCGGGTGCCGGTGAAGGTCATGGCCGAGGCGTTGGGTGCGGTCACAACCCGCACCCCCTCGGCCAGGGGCTCGGCCTTGCCGATGGGCGGGTTGTGATCGGTGTTGAACATCGGCTTTCTCCTTGCGCTGCACGGGTTTGCCGCTTAACGCTTACCTATGAATTTTGGCTGGCTCAAGCGATATGTGCCCCGCTCGCTGTTCGGGCGGGCCTTGCTGATCTTGCTGTTGCCGATGATCGGCTTGCAGCTGGTGGTCGGGCAAATGTTTATCCAGCGGCATTTCCAAAGCGTGACCGAGCAAATGGCGGCGGCGCTGATACTGGAGCTGAATTTCGCGATCGAGCAGGTGGCCCGCGCCCAGGACCCGCAAGCCGCGCTCGACGAAATCTCGGTGAACCTTGAAATGCTGTTGTTGCTCAACCCCGAAAACCCGCCGCTGGCCGCCGACAAGGTGGTGTTTTATGACTTGTCGGGAAAAACCCTGATACAGGCGTTGCACCGCGATATCAAGCAGCCGTTGTCGGTTGATCTGCTTAGCTTTCCCAACCGGGTGGCGCTGAATATCCAGCTAAAAACCGGCCAGTTGGAGGTGGTGGTCGCCCGTGGCCGGGTGACGGCGATAAACCCGCACCAGTTGCTGGTGCTGATGGTTGTCACCTCGATCATCCTGACGGTGATTTCAACGCTGTTTTTGCGCAATCAGGTGCGGCCGATCAACCGGTTGGCCGAGGCCGCCGAGGCATACGGCAAGGGCCGCGATGTGCCGGTGCACCCGGCCGGGTCAACCGAGGTGCGGCGGGCGGCGCTGGCGTTTTTGAGCATGCGCAACAAGCTCGAGCGGCAGGTCGAGCAACGCACGCAAATGCTTTCGGGCGTCAGCCACGACCTGCGCACCCCGCTGACCCGCCTGAAACTGGCCGCCGAAATGCTGGAGGGCGGCGAAGACCTGAAACCGGATATTGCCGAAATGGAGCGTATGCTAGACGGGTTTTTGGCCTTTGCCCGCGATAATCAGGCCGAAGATGGCCAACCGGTTGACCCGTTTGCACTGGCCCGCGACGTGGCAAGAAAATGTGGCGATATTCCGGTAAAGCGGCACAAGGAAACCGGCAATACCAGCAATGTGGTGCTGCGCAAAAATGCCATGGCCCGTGCGCTGCAAAACCTGATCAACAACGCGCTGTTTCATGCCGATAACGTGGTTTTGCATGTGGCGCTCAGCCAGCGGTTTTTGGAATTTCGGGTCGAGGATGACGGGCCCGGAATTGCCCCCGAAGATATCGAGCGCGCCCTGCAACCCTTTGCCCGGCTTGACGACGCGCGCAACCAAAACAAGGGCGGCGGGGTCGGGCTTGGGCTTAGCATTGCGCAGGATGTGGCGCGCAGCCATGGCGGCACGCTCGAATTATCGCGCAGCAAAGCTTTGGGCGGTCTGAGCGCCAAAATTGCTATTCCGCGCTAGGGTGTTAGCGCCCGTTGCACCCCGGATTGCGCAAACATTTCGACATAAGACCCCAGTTCCAAAGCCTTTTTCGGGTTTGAGGCGTTGCCGTCAAGCGCGCGTTTTTTTACCCCCTGCAAAATTGCCGCCATGCGAAAAAAACTGAACGCGACATAAAACCGCATCTCGGGGATGTCGATATCCATGCGCGTGGCATAGCCGGCAACATAGGCAGCATCAGACGGAATACCGAGCGCGGCGCGGTCAACGCCTGCCAGCCCGCGGCCCTCGGTCCCGACCGGCATGGCCCATTGCATCAGCTGCGCGCCAAGATCGGCCAGCGGGTGGCCAATGGTTGAAAGCTCCCAATCAAGAATGGCGGTCAACGCATTGGTTTTTTGATCAAAAAGCAGGTTGTCTATCCGCCAGTCGCCATGCACCAACGTTACGTTACCATCGTCGGGCGGCATATGGGTGCCCAGCCAGTCGATCAGCGTCTCCATTGCCGGAATTTCGCCGGTGGCGCTGGCGCGGTATTGCTTTTGCCAGCGCGCCAGCTGGCGGGCAAAATAGTTGCCCGGCGGGCCGTAGTCCAGCAAGCCGGCCTTGGCCAGATCAACCGAGTGCACCGCCGCCAGTGCGGCGTTCATCTGGTCATAGATCGTTGCGCGGGCGGTGTTTGAAAGCCCGGGCAGGCGGGGGTCGGTGTGGTTTTCGCCCGCCGAAAAAGCCATCACATAAAACATCGTGCCGATGATGCTTTCGTCGCGGCACAGGTGGTAAACCGCCGGCACCGGCAGGCCCTGACCATGCAGCGCCTTTAGCACGCGGTACTCGCGGTCAACCGCATGCGCCGATTTCAGCAACTTGCCCGGCGGCTTGGCGCGTAGCACGTATTTACCGGTTGGCGTGGTTAAAATATAGGTCGGGTTCGATTGCCCGCTCGGGGTTTTTTGCGCCTGCACCGGCCCGCTTAGCCCCGCTATGGTTGCCTCAAGATACGGGGTTAGCGTGTTGATATCCATTATATTTTCTCGTTGGTATATTGCCGCAGTTCGTGGCGGGCAACTTGGCGGCGATGCACCGCATCGGGCCCGTCGGCCAGCCGCAGGGTGCGCAGATGGGTCCAGCTGGCGGCCAGCGGGGTGTCTTGCGATATGCCCTGCCCGCCAAACATTTGCACCGCCTCGTCCACCACTTTTAGCGCCACTTTTGGCGCCACGACCTTGATCTGGCTGATCCACGGCGCGGCGGCTTTGGCATCACCCTTGTCCATCATCCACGCGGCTTTCAGGCACAAAAGCCGCGCCTGCTCGATCTCCATCCGGCATTCGGCGATGATATCGTAATTTGCCCCCAGATGGGCGATTTTTTTGCCGAAAGCCGTGCGCGACAGACTGCGTTTACACATCAGCTCTAGCGCGCTTTCGGCGTGACCAATGGCGCGCATACAATGGTGAATCCGCCCCGGCCCCAGCCGCCCTTGCGAGATTTCAAACCCGCGACCCTCGCCCAATAGCAGGCTTTCAACCGGCACCCGCACATCGGTGAATTTTATGTGCATATGGCCGTGGGGTGCGTCGTCATGGCCATAAACCTGCATCGGGCGCAAAACCTTTACCCCCGGCGCATCGGCGGGCACCAGCACCATCGAATGACGGCGGTATTTATGGCTTTCCCCGCCGCCGGTCTTGACCATAACAATATAGATCGCACAGCGCGGATCGCCCGCACCGCTGGCCCACCATTTTTCGCCGTTCAGCACATATTCGTCGCCCACCCGCACACAAGACATCGAAATGTTGGTGGCGTCAGAGCTGGCCTCATCCGGCTCGGTCATCAGATAAGCCGACCTAATTTCTCCGTTAAGCAAAGGGGTTAGCCACTTTCGCTTATGATCTGCATTACCGTAACGCTCGAGCACTTCCATATTGCCGGTATCGGGGGCCGAGCAGTTGAAGACCTCGGCCGCGAGCGGGGTTTTGCCCATTTCCTCGGCCAGATAGGCGTATTCAACCGTGGTCAGCCCGTAGCCTTTATCGCTGTTGGTCAGCCAAAAGTTCCACAAACCGCGGGCGCGGGCCTCGGTCTTTAACCCTTCCAGAATTTCGGTCATCCGCAGGGTATAGATAAAGCGGTCGCCCGCCTTGCCAACCTCGGCGCGGTATTCCGCCTCCAGGGGTGCGATCTCGGTCGCCACCATATCGTGCACGGCCGCAATAAGCGGTGCCACTTTTTTACTAATACCCAAATCCATAGCTGCCTCCTGAACGCATGTTCACATATTGGTCGGAAATTGGCGCAGTTCAACCACAATCGCACAATCGCATTGACGCGGTGCGGCGACCGCGCTAAATCAGCGGCTATTGCGGGTGTAGCTCAGTTGGTAGAG
>CAYWXQ010000107.1:0-7973 GCA_964462475.1 uncultured Rhodobacterales bacterium
ACGGTTTTTGTCACTTTGGATCAAAATATCCGACGCCGATGAAATTCAGGTGTTTTTCCAGCTCGGAATCCGGGTGCCGCGCGGTTTTCAACGCATCGAACCGCGCCCGCAGCGCCAGCTTTTCGGCGCCTTGGCAATCATTCCATGGCCGCCCTTGCAGGCCCATCACCAGCGCGTAATAGCCAATGAAATGCGCGCGGGTGCCTGCGGCCAGCAGGCGGCGATAGGCTGCGTCGGGCCCCAGATCGCGCAGTTGTGCCGCGCTGGTAATGCCGGCACGGGCATAACCGGCTTCCGAGGCCGGGCCAAGGTTGCGGATCGTGGAAACCGGCTCAGCCACCGGCACGGCTTCGGGCGCGGCTTTGGGCATCGTCAAAGCTGGCCTTGGCGGCCTGCCATGCGGCGCCGTCGGGGTAATCAAGCAAGGTTGGCAGCACCTGGTCTGAAAAATCGGTCGAGGCCTCGCGCGGCAGCAATGATGGCAGGTTGTCGATCGAGGTTATTTCAACCCCGCCGGCCAGCGTTTCAAACGGGGTTTCCCATGTGCTGGGGGCGCTATAGACCGGCAGCGGGTTAAAATCGCTGAACGGGTCGCAGGATACATCCGAGACCATGCGCAGCGCGCCTTTTCCCAGATCTTCGGGGCGTAGCAGCAGCAGGCCGGGGGCGGTCATCAGCACACAGTTGACCAGCAGGTCGTGGCCCAGCAGGGCCGGGCGGTCAAGCTGGCGGGTTTGCTCGATATCCCACTCGGTAACCTTGTAACCGGCCAGTTTCAGCGCCTCGACCGCGCCTTGCCCCGACCGGCCCTTGGCCCCGACAACCACCGCGGTTTTCGCGGCGGCGCGGCTGGCAAGCCCGCGCAATATCGCCTCGACCGAGGCCCGGCTCTCAAAGCTTTTAACCCCGGTTTCGGGGCCGGTCTGCCCAAGGCCGGCCGCCAGTTGCCGCCACGCGGCCAGCGCTGCCCCCATCCAGCCCGCCCAATAGCCAAAGGCGGCCACGCGGCGACCGTTTATTGCCATATATTCAAGATCATAAAGCGTGCCGCCGCCACGGGCAAACCGCGCCATTTCGGCCTGCCAGCCTGATTGCCGCTTATAAAGATGTGCAAAGTGGATAAACCGGTTGCGCAGGGTTTTGGGCAGGGGCGGCAGCTCTTTCAGGCCCAGAATGGTGACATCGGGCGCGGCCTCCATCCAGCTGCCCGCCGCCACAATTTCGGCCCCGGCCAGCGCATATTCGCCATCGGTGAATATGCGCTGGCGGCTTTGCTCGACCAACAGCTCGACCCCCGCCTTGATCAGGGCTTTGGCGTTTTGGGGGGTAAGCGGGGTGCGGCGCTCGGTTGGGCGGGCCTCGCTGCGCAAAATGAATTTCATTGACTGATTCCTGTTGCTTTGGTCAGTTATATGTTAGGCTGACCAATGCGTCGAGCGCAACGCCGGATGGGTCAGTTTGCCACGGTGAAAATTGTCATAACCGGCATATCTAGTAAAAATGTTTTTAGCGCCGCATGCTGCGGCCATCAGGAGGGGCCATGACCCATATCGTAATTCTAGGCAGCGGCTTTGGCGCGCTGACCGCCGTGCGCCAGCTTCGCAAGGCCGACCCGGGCGTGAAAATCACCGTGGTGTCGCCCAATAACCACCTCACCTATTTGCCCAGCCTTATCTGGATGCCCTCGGGCCTGCGCAAGGCCGAGGATATCAACATTGACCTTGCCCGGTTTTTTGCCCGCGAAAATGTTGTCTGGCATCAGGGGATGGTTACCAACGTCACCGACGGTGGCCGGGTGGTAGAAACCGACAATGGCACCCTGAACAACGATTTTTTGGTCATTGCCACTGGTGGGCGCTATATCAAAAAACTGCCGGGCATTACAGAGCACGCGATCATCCCCTGCCAAGGCCCCGAATTTGGCCAGCAGATATATGACAGGGTGAACGCGATGAAGGGCGGCACCATTGCTGTTGGTTTTGGCACCAACCCCAAAGAGAAAAAAGCCGTGCGTGGCGGGCCGATGTTTGAATTTTTGTTCAACATAGAAACGCTGCTGCGCCAGCAGGGGCGGCGCGACAAGTTTAAGATCGTGTTTTTCAACGGCGCGGAAAAGCCCGGCATAAGGCTGGGTGAAAAGGCGGTTAAAGGCCTGCTCGCGAAGATGAAAAAACGCGATATCACCACCCATCTTGGTGCCAAACCCATCCGCATCGAGGCCGATAAAGTGGTGACCGAGCGTGAGGAAATCCCCGCCGATCTGGTGTTGATGATGCCCGGCCTGACCGGCCCGTTATGGCTTGATAACACCGAACTGCCGCGCTCTCCGGGTGGTTTTGTGCAGGGCGACGAAAAATGCCGCGTGGTTGGGTGGGATAAAACCTATGTTGTTGGCGATACCGGCTCGTTCCCCGGGCCGGACTGGCTGGCCAAACAGGCGCATCAGGCCGATTTGCAGGCCGAGGCGGCGGCGGCAAATATTATTGAAGAAATGGCCGGGCGCGCCCCGAACCATGATTTCAAGGCCGAGCTGGTGTGTATTGTCGATACGCTGGACAGCGGCATTGTGGTTTACCGCAGCACCAAACGCAGCTTTTTCATGCCGGCATTTTTGTTTGGCCACTGGGCCAAGCGGATGTTTGAACGCTGGTATCTGAAAGCCTATCGCAAGTAGGATGGTGGTAGGGTGTGCTTAAGCCCGCCCTACGACCGCCCCTACGCAAACAGCGCCAGCCGGTCGCGGTTGCCTTGGGCAAAGCGCCGCAGCACCTGTGGGTAAAGCCGGTGCTCCACTGGCAATAACCGCGCCGCCAGATCGTCGGGCGTGTCGCCTGCCCGCACCGGTATGACCGCTTGGCCCAAAATTGGCCCGCCGTCCAGCTCTCCGGTGACCTCGTGCACGGTGCAGCCATGCACGGCCATACCGGCATCCAGCGCGCGTTGATGGGTGTGCAACCCGCGAAACAACGGCAGGATCGAGGGGTGGATGTTCAGCATTTTACCCTGCCAGCGGGCAATGAAGCCCGGGGTAAGAATGCGCATAAAACCGGCCAGGCAGATGATATCGGGCGCGGCGCGGGCCAGTTCGGCGGTAAGCGCGGCCTCGAAACCGGCGCGATCGTCAAAGCGGCGATGATCAATGCAGGCGTTGGCAATGCCGCGTGCTTGGGCCTTTTGCAGCCCGCCCGCGCCGGGGGTGTTGGCCAGCACCAGCACCGGCTTGGCAGGGTGGTCGGTGGCCATATCGCGCAGCAGTGCCTCCATGTTGGAACCCCCGCCCGAGATCAGGATCGCCACCCGTTTTTTCATGCCAGTGTGCCGGTATAGGCCATGCCGGCGTCGGGGGTGACGACGCCGATGCGGGTCACGGTTTCGCCGTGGGTTTCGAATATTTTGGTCAGCGCGTCGGCGCGATCAGGGGCGACAATCGCCACCATGCCGATGCCGCAGTTAAAGGTTTTCAGCAGCTCGCTTTGGGCCAAGCCCGCCTGATCGGCCAGCCATTTAAGCACCGGTGGCAGCGCCCATGCGCCAAGGTCAACCTTGGCACCCAAACCCTCGGGCAGGGCGCGGGGCAGGTTCTCGGTCAGCCCGCCGCCGGTAATATGCGCCAGCGCGTGCAGCCCGCCCGCGCGGTGTGCTGCCAGACCCGAGCGCACATATAGCCGGGTCGGGGCCAGCAGCGCCGCCCCCAGCGTGCCCAACCCAAAGGGCGAGGGTGATTCCCAGCCCAGCCCCGACGTTTCAACAATTTTGCGCACCAGTGAATAACCGTTTGAATGCACGCCGGATGACGCCAGCCCCAGCAGCACATCACCCGCCTGCACCCCGCTTGGCAGGCTGTTGCCACGCTCCATCGCGCCAACGCTGAAACCGGCGAGATCAAAATCACCCTTGGCATACATGCCCGGCATTTCGGCGGTTTCCCCCCCGACCAGCGCCGAGTTGCTTTGCTTGCAGCCCTCGGCAATGCCGCCAACCACGGCGGCGGCCTCGGCTACATCCAGCTTGCCCGTGGCAAAATAATCAAGAAAAAACAATGGTTCGGCCCCTTGGCAGACAAGGTCGTTTACGCACATGGCCACAAGGTCAATGCCGACGGTATCAAGCAGGCCGGTATCAATCGCGATGCGCAGTTTGGTGCCGACACCATCTGTGGCGGCGACCAGAACAGGGTCGGTATAGCCCGCGGCGCGCAGATCGAACATGGCGCCAAAGCCACCCAGACCATCCATTACGCCGGGGCGTTTGGTGGCGGCGGCGGCAGGTTTAATGCGGTCTACTAGCGCGTTTCCTGCGTCGATATCCACGCCGGCATCGGCATAGGTCAGGCCGTTTTTTGGATGTGCCATCGGGGTTTCCTTTGCTGGAAAAGTTGGGGCAGCTTTACCTGATTGCCACGCAAAAGAAAACCACCCATTGGGTGGTTGACCATCGCTTTTTGCCCCGTTAGATAGAGCGCAGGCGGGCCTGTAGCTCAGTTGGTTAGAGCAGAGCGCTCATAACGCTTTTGTCGTAGGTTCAAGTCCTACCGGGCCTACCAGATTTACGGAAAATTGGTGTTTGGTATGTTGGCCACAAAGCGCGCGTTGGTAAAGACCCGGTTGGTCCAGGTTTGCGAGACCACACCCACCCAGTCCGCGATCGGAATATAGGGCACATAGGTGTCTATCAGCAAAATATGCTGGCCCGCATTCATGCCCGGGATCGAGGCCATCGGAATGTCGGCAACCGTAAGCGGCAGGTTGGCGGTGGAATAGGACCACGCTACCGCCAAGGTGCCGTCTACGTTTTTGACAATATCGGATACCCTGATAGCGCCGGTCGGTTCTTTGGGCAGCATCCGGTTTTGCAACACCAGAAGATCGTCGATAAATGCGTTGCTGGTATCTGTTTGCCGCGACATGATATCGGCGATGGTGTGCGATACCCGTGCGGCACCGGCGCGGGCGTCGAACGCATCAAAAAATACGATACTGCCGATCCACCAAGTAAACAGCACCGGAAAGATGATGACAAACTCGACCGTCATCGTGGCGTCTTCGTCTTTGGCAAAACGCCTGAGAAGGGTTTTTATTGCAACTGACATGCCTAGGGGCTCCTGCAGCATTAGCTCGGTTCGTTGACAAAGGCGGAATAGGCAACCATGTGATACCCGCCCGACGCATCTTTGGGCAGTAACGCCCCCAAACCAGCGCCGGGGATAAGCGGGTCTACGACAAAACAGGCGCGCAGCACCATGATTTCGGGCACAATTCTGGAGCCGACAACAAAGTTTACTACCGGCTCGATATTGGTGGTCCGGTCAACGCAGGTGGCGTCGGCCGATGATATGGGGTTGTCCAGCGCCACCAGCTCTAAAAATAGTGCGGTATTGCAGTCGCGCAATATGGTGGCATAGTTGCAAATGTCGGTCTTGATGGTGGCAGAGGTCGGGTTCGGATTAACCCCGATACGCAGATCACGCACCGCCATGTTGATGCCGCGGTTCAGCATGGTTTGCTGGGTCATTAGCCAACCCGATTCGAGCACCGAAAACACGATCCACATAACCACCGGAATCAGCATCACGAACTCAACGGTCGGGTTCGCCGAGTCGTCATCCCTGAAGCGTTTGACCGCCTGTGATATTTTGCGCAGCCCGAACATTAGTTGACCAATTTGAGTTTCTGGATGGTTTGCGCGATGGCGCTGAACGCGGCGTTCAGGTTATCGGTTTCCACGTTATAAAAGTGCCCGTAGGTCGACGCGCAACTGCGCATCTGGTTTGAGGCGTTGGAGCCGGGGGCGACATCGTAGCCGATGGTAAACACGATAATCCCGGCATTTTTTGCCTGCGTGCAGATGTTTTGCAAGCGCACATCGCCCTCGCTGCTATTCACCCGCGAATAAAGGTGGCTATAGCTCCACGGCAAACGGTTGTTTTCCCAGTAATCGGCGTTTATCTGCGAAGAACTGGGCACAGATTGACCGTTAGAATAGCTATAAACCCGATAAGGGTCGGATTTGACCGCGTATTGCGGCGTATTGGTGCCGTCGGTCATCAGGATGATGAATTTCAGTGTTTCGGCGTTGGAATACGCGACGGGGCGCCCCTGAAACGCCACATCAACATCATTTAGCGCGATTAGCGACGATACAACCGGCTGTGCATCGGGGTCTAGCAGGGCGGTGGCCCATTTCATACCCATATAGGTTGCGGTCATCCCGGTGGCGCGCAGGGCGTTGATCTCAGTGGTAAGCTTTGGCAGGTCGTTTGACAGCGGCACGATCGAGATATCGCTGCGCGGGCACCAGTCGGAATTGGCTTGGTATATCCAGTCGGGCGCGAAATGCTGGGTTTGGGTAAGCGAGGCCGTGCGCGAAATGTTGGTGGTTAAATAATCACTCGCCTCGAAGTTCACACAGTTCGAATAATTGTGCCAGCGATTATAGTTGAACTGGTTGATCAGGTTGGTGCTGGCCGAAACCTGCCCCGAAAACGGTATCAGTGAGATAGAGGTGTAATTTGCGCGATTGCCATCCAGCATCTGGGCCACAAAATTACCGGCGGCGTTGCGCAGGTCGGCAATTTTGGTGCCCGCCATAGAGCCGGAAATATCAACCACCAATGACAGCTCGATATCGTTGCGGCTGACAACGGCGGTCGAATTCGCGCCACCGGCAAGGGTTTTGATACCGGCGATGCGCAAGAAATAGGTGTCGACATTGAAGTTTGAAACCGCCGCGACCATTTGTGAGTTGAGGGTGAAATTCGGCGTAACCTGCAGGCCGAGCGCCTGCGGGTCATACCCGGCGGCGCGCACATAGTCGTTGACGGTAACAATCGCGGCGGCCTCGGCGGTCGCGATTTGCGCCAGCGAGGTTGCCTGCGCGTCTTTCCCGAGCCCGGCCGCGGCCAGAACGCCCCGGTCCAGCGCGTCTTGCACGCCTTCGCGGCGGTATTCGTAGTTGATAAAGTCAACGGCCATCCCGCCGCCAACCACCATCACCATGAACATAATCAGCGTGAAGGCCAAAATGCCGCCGCTCTGATCGTCGCGAAACTCCTTAAAAATTTTCAGTGTCATTTCAGGTTCCCCGAGTTCGACATGTGTGCGAGCAATACCTCGCCAGCGGCGTGCGATCACGGGGATCGCCAGCAGTAGCGACAAAAATAAATAAACTATCACTTACCATATCAGAAAATGCCTGTCTTCGCCATAGGGCGGGCATAAAAACGGCTAAATTTGTTAACAATATCAGGCGACAGCCAAAAAAAAGCAATTTTTTGCAACGAAATAAGGCGTTGCAGGTGGTAACCATAGCCGAAAGAACATGTTTTTGCCGTATCCTGTTAACCCGAATTTCGGCTATATCGCGGATAATTTTACGTTATTCCGGCTGGGAGGCCCCGGTTCTGAATGGTTTTATACCTTTTTACCGGCAATCTGTGAGGTTCGGTTGTGCTCTTCAGGGGTGATAGCGCGGCAAGGGCCTCGCCGCTTCGGTCATGGACCCGGTTTTGTTTAGCCTATTCAATACGATACGTCTGAACGGTTCCGTCGCGCCAACGTGCATATCCCCGCGTTGGCACAAATAATGCCGATTCGCGGCCTATTTTGTGGCGGTGTGAATGGCGGTAATCTCGTCGATCAGATTAACCCAGAAATCGGTGTCGCGCGCGCCGGTGACCACATATTGCCCGTCGATCAAAAACGTTGGCACGCCTTTCACCCCCAATTCGCGCGCCTTTTTGTCGGCGGCGCGGGTTTCGGCGAAATCGGCGTCAGAATCCAGCATCCGCACGACCATCGCCCGCTCCATGCCGATACTTTCGGCGATATCGGCCAGCACATCGGGCGCTGAAATATCTTTGCCCTGCTCGAAATTGGCAATAAACAACGCCGCTACGGCCTCGTTTTGCCGCCCCTCCAGCCCGGCCCAGTGGATCAGCCGGTGGGCATTTATGGTGTTGGGGGTGCGGTTTATTT
>CAYWXQ010000108.1:0-7944 GCA_964462475.1 uncultured Rhodobacterales bacterium
GATTAGCAGTAGCTGGATCGCAACCCGCCGCGCGGCGTCGTTCAGGCCGAGCTTGCGCAGCAGGTATAGCCCCTCGTGCACATCGGCCGGATCACCGCCGCCGCCCTTGGCCAGCAAGGTAAGCGCGCGCAAAAACACGTCGGCGAAATTGCCGGTATCGATTTTTTTCAGCAACGCCGGAACGTCGCTGCGCGGCGGAGTCAGGTTTGAAAATGCCGCGTGGATGGCGCGGCTTAGCGGCGCGTCATGCAGCGGAATACTGGCCACCGGCACGTTGTTGGCCAGCATGGTGGCAAAGCGGGCGTTAACGCCGTCGGGGTGGCCTAGCCCAGACCAGCCGGTAACCGGCCGCCCCGCCAGCAGCAACACCCGCCGAAGCGCGGTTGCGATCTGTGCGGTTTCGGGGCCGGGGGGGAAATGGGCCAGAGTATCGGCGTATTCGCTGGCAAAAGCATAGATCAGCCCAGCATCGTCAAAGGCGGTAATTGCCGCGCTTATGGCCGTGGCCAAACGCGCACCATCCTCGGACACCAGCGCCATGTCGAGCTCTTGCACGATCTCGGCCCGTCCCCATGCCCCGCCAGACGAGGCCGCCCGTGCGCCGCGATAGGCGGCAAATAGCAGCGTGGCCGGCGCGGCAGAGGCCCGCACCAGCCGTTCAGCCGCCAAAATACGTTGGCGGGCCGGGGTGCGCAGATCCATATCGGCGTTCAGATAGGGCAGGGGCAGCGGGGTATCGGGGCGCGGCAGCGCCAGTGATTCGCGCAGGGTAAAGCTGATAGGGTCCAGCGGGTCGGGGGGGCCGGTATCGGGCAGGGCCGCGAACATCTCGGGGTCTAGAAACCGCACCAGCAGGTCGGCGTCGGTAACCGCGATATCACCCAGCGTTTCGCCCAGAGAGGCGGTAATCGCAGCGGCATTCCAGTCGCCCGCGCGGGCCAGACAAATAACCCGTGTTGCCACATCGTTTGAAAGCGTTGGTTGCGCGCGCAGGGCCGCACAGGGCGCGTTGGTGCGCTGGCCGATCACCGCGATGGCGAACCAGCGGCGAAAAATCTCGGGCTCGGTGGCACCGGCCAGCAGAATCAGGGTTTCGGCCTCGTCCAGCGCGCCCATGGCAAACAACAGATCAATCCGCGCCAATAGCAGCGTGCCGGGGCTGGCGCTGTTTTTTGGCGGGTCGCTTTGGGCCAGTAGCAGTTGTTTGTAAAGCGCGGCAACCTCGGGCACCGCCGTTGGGCCAACCCCGTTTAGCGCCGCGATCAGGGCGCTAACCGGGGTGTCGCCCCACAGGCTGCGCGGAAAGCCGGTGGTTGTGGGCGGCAATATACCGGCGGCGTCACGGCTGACCATATCAAGCGGGGCGCTGGTGATGGTGCGGTCGGGCGCGTGGCTGGTGCGCCCGGGCGGAGAAATAACAAAATTTGGCGGTTGTTGCAGGCTTTCGGTCAGCCAGTCAATCGCCGAGCGCGGCGGCTCGGCCTGCGCCGTGCCTGCCAGCAATACTGCCATGGCCAGCCCCAGCCGCATGGCTATTGCCCGAGCGGAGTCACCGGGATGGTGATTTCGGTCTTTTCGGCGGGCAGATCAAACAACAGCGCATACCCCGCCACGCCCGCCGCCCCGAGCAGGCCCAGAATAATTAGATACTTGATCAACCGCCGGATCATCGCCGCCCTTTCTGCCCCCTTTTCGGGGTTTGCCTTCATCTGCCACAATGCTAAACCGGTATTTATGCGGCGGTGCACCGCCATTTCCGGCCTTTGGGCCATATTAGCGCGGTTTATGCCTGTCAGCAATCGCCTAAGTTTTGAAAGTTTTCCCATGGGCGCCACTTTGCGCAAACTCGATAAAACGCTGGTGCTGGTCGGGCTTATGGGCTGTGGAAAATCCAGCGTTGGCAAGCGGCTGGCGGTGCGGCTGGGGGTTGGTTTTGTTGATACCGACGACGAAATCGCGCTGGCGGCGGGTATGAGCATACCCGAAATTTTTGACCGCCTTGGCGAACCGGCGTTCAGGGATGGCGAGGTTAAGGTGATTACCAGATTATTGGCGGGGCCGCCACGGGTGATGGCGACCGGCGGCGGGGCTTTTATGGCACCACCGGTGCGGGCCGAGATTGCGCGCAAGGGTGTTTCTGTCTGGCTGCGCGCCGATCTTGAAACCCTGTGGGGGCGGGTAAAGGGCAAGCCCGGGCGGCCGCTGCTGCAAGCCGACAACCCCAAACAGGTGCTGGCGCGGCTGATGGCCGAGCGCTACGCGCTATATGCAAACGCCGATATTGTGGTTGATAGCCACGCCGACAACAGCCACGAGGCCGTGGTGGACGATATCCTGCGGGCATTGGCAGAATATAACGCTTCAAGGGGCAATAAAACATGAGTGAAATCCTGAACGTGGCGCTGGGCATGCGCGCCTATGATATTATGATCGGGCCGGGGCTGTTGGCGCAGGCCGGTGTTTTGGTGCGGCCGTTTGTGCCGCAAAAACGGGTGTTCGTGATCAGTGACGAAAACGTAGCGGCGCTGCACCTTGAAACCCTGCGCACGGGGCTGGCGGCGGGGGGCATAACAATGCAGGCACTGGCCCTGCCCGCCGGTGAAAAAACCAAAGGCTGGCCGGGGCTTGAGCGCGCGGTCGAATGGCTGATCGACCGGCGGGTCGAGCGCAGCGATATTGTGGTGGCATTCGGTGGCGGGGTTATTGGCGATCTGGCCGGTTTTGCGGCGGCGGTTTTGCGGCGCGGGGTCGGGTTTATTCAGATCCCGACCTCGCTTTTGGCGCAGGTCGATAGCTCTGTCGGCGGGAAAACCGGCATTAACTCGGTGCAGGGTAAAAACCTGATCGGGGCGTTTCACCAGCCCCGACTGGTGCTGGCCGATACCGATGTGCTGCACACCCTGCCGGGGCGCGAGTTTATATCGGGCTACGGCGAGGTGGTTAAATATGGCCTGCTGGGCGATGCCGGTTTTTTTGCGTGGCTCGAAACCAACGGCCCCGATATGGCGGCGGGCAACGAGGCGGGGCGCATTCATGCCATTCGTCGCGCCTGCGAGATGAAGGCCGATATTGTGACGCGTGACGAAAAAGAGCACGGCGATCGCGCGCTGCTGAACCTGGGCCACACTTTTGGCCACGCGCTAGAGGCCGCGACCGGCTATTCGGGCCGTTTGCTGCACGGCGAGGGCGTCGCGATCGGTTGTGCGCTGGCGTTCGAGCTGTCGATGCGCCTTGGTCTGTGCCCGCAAGAGGACCCCTCGCGGGTGCGCGCGCATCTGGGGGCGATGGGGATGAAAAAAGATATCAGCGATATCGAGGGCGACCTGCCCGATGCCGACGGGCTGATCGCGCTGATGGGGCAGGATAAAAAGGTGAGCGGTGGCAAAATTGCCTTTATTCTGGCCCGCGGTATCGGCGCGGCTTTCGTTGAAAAACAGGTTGATATGGCGGTGGTAAAAGCGGTCTTGACCGATGCGCTGGGCGCCCCGTAGGGCGGGCGCCCCCGCCACGCGGTTAAGCTAAAACGAGTCCGGCTTGGTCAAGAACCATTGCCCGTTCACGCCGTCGCCGTTTATGTCGCCGGGGCGGGAATCACCGCTAAACAGATATAGCGGTCGGCCCTTGAAGGCGACCTGAAATGTGCCATCGGCCCGCGCGATCAGGCTATAGTTTTCGCCCATCGGCGTGCCCTCGGGCTGGGTTGCGGGGGGCCATGCGACCGCGCAGTCGCCGTTGCAGTTGGAAACCCCGATCGCGTCACCGGTGAAATAGTAAAGCGACATGTGGGTTTGATACATCATATAGGTTTGGCCGTTAAAGGCGCGGCTATGGGCAAACTTGTTGCCATGGGCCTCGGCCATGGCCTGACCGCTGGAAAGCCCGATGGCCAGCGCGGCGAGAAGCAGGGGTTTGACGGGGGTCATTTTGGTCTCCGGTTTATTTACAGGTTTAGGGCGTAAATAGCCGTTCCGGTAGCGGCGGGCAACACACCTTTTGGTGAGTGGCGCTGCCCTGCCTAGGCGCTACAGCTTGCGCCGCCGAGCACGCAAAACTTGGCGCAATGGCGGTGGTTGAGCTTCACATCGGCCTCGGCGGCTTTTAGCGTGCTGCCCATCTCGAACTCGGGGGTATAGGCAAGCAGGGTGCAGGCCAGCACCACGGGGCTGTCGGCGCCCTTGCGTTTAACCACCATGCGCGAGGTTGCGCACATCACGTCATCGGGGCGTTTATCGAGTATTCCCCAACAGGCGGTGGTAATTTCAGGCACCTCGACCTGTTCATCCATTTCGGGAAAAAGCACTGTTATGGCAGGATCATGCGCGTCTATGTTGAAGTTGTGCTTTATGAAAAGTTCGGCGTATCCGGCGCGGCTGACCGCATCGGTATCGCCCCATACGGTGCGACCGGCCACCGCCATGGTAAAACCGTTGTCGCGCAACCAGTGCATGCCGCCCAGCGTGATGGCAAACGCGCCTTTGCCGCGCTCCTCATTGTGCAGGTCGGGGTTGAAGTGGTCTAGCGATACCCGCAATGTAAGCTTGCCGGGATAGGCCGCTTGCAGTGCCAAAAGCCCGGCCTGCACCCGTGGGCGCATCATCGGGCGCATGGCGTTTGTCAGCACCAGCACGTTGTGGCCCCGCGTCAATGCCGCCTTGATCATCGCAATGATCTCGGGGTTCATGAACGGCTCGCCGCCGGTAAAGCCGATCTCGGTAACCGGCCAGTTCAGGGTTTCTAGCTCATCCAGATAGGGGGTCATTTCAGCGGCGGTCATATAGACCAGCCGGTCGTTTTCGGGCGAACTTTCGATATAGCAATTCACGCAGGTAATATTGCACAGGGTGCCGGTATTGAACCACAGCGTCTTGGCCCCGACCAGCTTGACATAGGCGCGTTTTTCGCCTTTTGCCGTCAGGTCCGGATGCTCGAATTTGGCCAGATCCGGTGTTTGGTAGTTCATTGTTATCCCCTTCGTTGGCGGGTAAAATCAACTGCGGCGGGCACAAGGTCAAGCCGTTTTGTTCACAATGCACAAACATTCCCGTGAGGGAAGGTTACGCTTCAACCGTCACAATCTCGATCTTGCTTTCGAGCGTGCGGTGCACCGGGCATTTATCGGCAATGGCCATCAGGCGCCGGCGCTGGTCGGCATCCAGATCGCCAACCAGCGTGATCACGCGTTTGAACTGGTCTATTTTGCCGCTGGTGGTATCGCAGTGTTCGCAATCGGTGGCATGTATTTTACCGTGGGTAATATCGACGCTCACATGTTCCAGCGGCCATTTTTTGCGCCGCGCATACATGCGGATGGTCATGCTGGTGCAAGCACCCAGCCCCGAGGACACCAGCTGATAGGGGGTAAAGCCGGTATCGGTGCCGCCATAGGCAACGGGCTCGTCAGCGATGGCATGGTGCTTTGGACCGGCAGAAACATCTTGCCGGAACCCCGCCGGGTCGGCCTCGGAAACCCGCACAATGCCTTCGGGGGCACCAATCGGGGCGGCGGGTTTGGGCAGGTCGAGATAGCGCGCCGCCCAGGTGGCGATCACGTCGGCGGCGTATTGCGCATCGGCCGGTCGGGTTAACAGGTGGTCGGCGTTATCAAGGGTGATAAAGCTTTTGGGGTGCTTGGCGGCCATGAAAATCTCGGCCGCGTTGTCAACCGAAACGGTCTGGTCAACCGGGCTGTGCAGCACCAGCAACGGTTTTTTCATGGTGGCAACGGCGGGCAGCAGTTTGGCGCTGGCGATGTCATCCAGAAATGCGCGGGTGATGGTAAAACCCCGCCCCGCAAGGCTGACCCTGGCCGCGCCTTTTTCGCGAATTTCATCAATATGGTTGCTGAAATTCGCCGCCACATGGGCCGGGTCGCTGGGGGCACCGATGGTCACCACCGCCTTTACGCTGGCAATCTGCGCCGCAGCTTTAAGCACCGCCGCCCCGCCCAGAGAATGCCCGACCAACAGGCTGACAGGGCGGCCGATGCCGGCCATATGCGTGGCCGCCCGCACCAGATCGCCAACATTGGAGGTGAAATCGGTATTGGCAAATTCGCCCTCGGAGTGCCCAAGGCCGGTGAAATCAAACCGCAACACCGCGATTCCGACCACGGCAAGGCGTTGTGATATCCGCTTGGCGGCCAGAATGTCTTTTGAACAGGTAAAGCAATGGGCGAATATCGCCGTCGCCAGCACCGGCCCGTCGGGGGTATCATATAGCGCGGCCAGATCGGCCCCCGTGGCACCGGTGAATGTTAGTTTTTCGCTTGGCATTGGATATCCTCCGTGGTTTCATTGCAGCCTAGAGCGCCGGAAAAATTGCACAAGGTGCTGAAACAAAAGCCAACGGGATTGTGACAAAATGCCCGAAATATGTCATAAAAGCCTGCCGATCAAACCGTGGATGGCGGCCAAAACCCGCAAACTGCCGGGAATCCAGCCGGTAATGGCGGGCCAGTGGCTGCTGCGCGACGAGACCTTCGCCGCGCAAATGGCCCATCGCGATACGCTGCTGGCCACGCGCCTGGCCGAGGTTTACCGCGCCGCCCCCGCCAGCCTGCCCGCCCAGCAAGAGCTGCTGAAAACCGTGCTGGCCGCGCTTGACGCTGGCTATAAACACCGGTCGGGGGTGGTTACGCGCCCCGACGGCGTGGGGGTGCCGCTTGCAGGCTCGCCGATCATTGCCGCGGCACGGCTGGTGCAGGAAGACCTGTTATTGCTGGATATGGCCGGTGAGCCGGTGCTGAACGCGGCGGTATTGTGCTTTCCGGCCAGCTGGACGCTGGACGAGAAATTCGGCGCCGGGCTGATGGGTATTCACGGTTATGTCGATGAATATGATGGCGACATGGCCAAGCGTGTCGAGCGGATGTTCGCCGCCATTCGCCCCGATCAACCGCTATGGCGCGCCAATTTTCTGCGCTACAAAAGCCCCGAGCTGTTTCAGCCAAGGCGCGCGGGTGAAAGCAAGCCGTTTTCGGGGCAGGGCGGCTATGTGCGGGTCGAGCGCCAGACCCTGCGTAAACTGCCCGACACCGGCGCGGTGGTGTTTGGCATTCACACCTATGTTGTGCCATGGTCGGTGCTTACATCTGCCGAGCAACGAGAATTTGATGTCGCCGCCTCTGGAAATTCTGCCATCGCGCCTTAACTTGGGGTCAACAAGGCAATTTTGCCGCGACCAAAAGGATAAAACCATGACCATTTATCTGGGCCAAACCGCCCCCGATTTTACCGCCGACACCACCAAAGGCGCCCTGAGCCTGCATGAATGGGCGGGGGATTCTTGGGTGTTCTTCTTTAGCCATCCGGCTGATTTTACCCCGATCTGCACCACCGAAATGGGGATGACCGCCAAACACGCCGCCGATTTTGCCGCGCGCAATGTTAAACCGCTGGGGCTGTCGACCGACACGGTCGAAGAGCATCTGAAGTGGATTTCGGACGTAAACGAGACCCAAAGCACCGACCTGCAATTCCCGATCATCGCCGACCCTGATCTGAAGGTCGCCAAGCTTTACGAGATGATCCACCCCGAGGCCTCTGATACCGCCGCTGTGCGCTCTGTTTTCATTATTGATCCGGCCAAAAAGGTGCGCCTGACCATGACCTATCCAATGAATGTAGGCCGCAATTTTGACGAAATTCTGCGGGTGATCGACGCCTTGCAGATCGCCGACGAAAAAACCGTCGCCCTGCCCGCCAACTGGACCCCGGGCGATGCGGCAATTGTGCCGCTTTCGGTCAGCACCGAAGACGCGCAGGCCAAATACCCCGACTTGAAGGTTATGAAGCCTTATCTGCGGGTTACCAAAGATTATTAAAGCAAAAAAAGGGCGCTCTTTCGAGCGCCCTTCCGCAGTGCCCGGGTCGGGGTTTTGCCCTACCGGTTAGCAGCTGTAATACATGCCGTATTCAACCGGATGCGGGGTGTGCTCCATCTGGT
>CAYWXQ010000109.1:0-4939 GCA_964462475.1 uncultured Rhodobacterales bacterium
AAATCGAAACCGACGAAGACAAAGACGGCCAAACCAATAGCAACCCGGATACCGGCCAGCGCGGGGGCGGGCCCGATACCGGCAAAAAGGAAAGCTATGAAAGCACGTTTTCGGTGCAGCTTAAAGCCGAGCCTTACCGCGCCCCGCTGGCCACCCCCAAACCGGTCATTCCGGGGCTGCAAACAGCCGTGGTCACCGGCCCGCGTGGCGACGAGATTCACACCGATGAATACGGCCGCATCAAGGTCCAGTTCCACTGGGACCGCGTTGGCCGCAAAGACCAGAACACCACCTGTTTTATCCGTGTCAGCCAAACCATGACCGGCCAGAACTGGGGCCAGTTCCACATTCCGCGCATCGGCCAAGAGGTCGTGGTCCAGTTCGAGGAGGGCAACCCCGACCGCCCGATTGTGACCGGCATGCTTTATAACGACGCCAAAAAACCGCCATTCCCGTTTCCGGCCAACATGACCCAGCACGGGATGAAATCAAACTCTACCAAGGGGGGCGGCGGGTTTCATGAACTGGTGTTCGAGGACAAAAAAGACGCCGAGTTCATTCGCCTGCAATCTGAAAAGGATTATAAGGAAACCATCAAGAACAACGCCGACATCAGCATCGGGTTCGAGAAAACCGACCCCGGTGATCTGACCCAGAAGATTTACCACAACAAAACAGAAGAGCTGGAAACCGGTGACCATAGCTTTACCGTAAAAGACGGGCTGCAAAGCATCACCATCGGCAAAGGCAACACCGTGTCGATCGGCGAGGAAGAAACGGTGACTATCGGCAGCGATAAAACCGATACCATCGGCAGCAATTACACCATCGAGGTTGGCGATACGCTCGAAATCACCGCCGGCACCAAGATATTGCTAACGGTCGGGGGGTCGAGCATCGAGATCACCGCCAGCGGTATCACCGTAACATCGGCCGCCATCACCCATGATGCCAGCGGCACGTTCGAGGCCACCGCCGGTGGCGCGATGACGCTGGAGTCATCCGGCACGCTAGAGGCCAAAGGGGCAATGGCAACATTCGAGGGCTCCGGCTCGGCAACCGTAAAATCAAGCGGAATCCTGACTGTTCAGGGCACGCTGGTCAAAATCAACTAGAGGAGGGGGACGATATGAACATCAATTCGGCCTTTTCCGGTCTGGTAAAAATAGAAAAGCGCAGCGCCGGAGAGGTGGTGCGGCTGGGCAAGGTCAAGTTCCCGTTCCGCCCCGAAACCGGGCCAAATGACCCGGTGGCGAAGTTGGTTGAGGAGCTGGTAGCGCAAAATTTGCTGATGGACGCGCTTAAAATTCTGGCGCTGGCTCTACCGCCCCGCGAGGGCATATGGTGGGGCTGTCTGGCAGCGCGCGACCTGCTGAACGGCAAAAAAACCAAAGCGCTGAGCGCGGCCGAGGATTGGGTGTTCAAGCCCGGGCAAGAAAGCAAAAAAGCGCTGGAGCCCTTTGCGCTGGAGCCCGGCGGGCCGGACGCCATGATGTGTGAAGCCGGCTTCAACGTGCCCCTGCCTGACGATGCCGAGCCCCCCACCGGCCCGCCCCATCTGCCGGGGTTGCTGGTATTCACCGCGCAGATCCAAAGCTTTTATGCCCCCAAACTGCCCGAGGAAATAAACCGTCAAGGCCAGTTATTGCTGGGCCGCGGGCTTGACATCGCCAAGGGCGGCAACGGGCAGGTTGGCAAAGAAAGCAGTAGCAAAATGGGGGAAGGTGTTGGATAATAACCGCTTTCCGGCCAAGTCGGCAATAGTGATCCACAGGAGGGTTTGATGGGACAACCGGCAGCAAGAATTGGCGACATGCATGTGTGCCCGATGGTCACCCCCGCGCCGGTGCCGGTGCCCCATGTGGGCGGCCCGCTGACCCCGCCGGGCAAGATTACGGTGCTGATCGGCGGCGTGCCTGCGGCCTGCATGGGCAATGTCGCGATCTGCGTTGGCCCGCCCGATACGGTGATCAAGGGCTCGACCTCGGTGTTGATCGGCAACACCCCCGCCGCGCGCATGGGCGATAGCTGCGCCCATGGCGGCGCCATCGCCATCGGCCTGCCAACAGTTTTGATCGGAGGATAGGCGCGAAATATGGGTTTAACACTACATATGCAGGGCTCGGGCGTTATGCCCAACGGCATGGCCAGTATGCAACTGCAAAACGGCGCGCTCACCCTTGGGCGGGCCGATGGCAATGATGTGGTTTTGCCCGACCCCGACCGCACAATATCATCACGCCACTGCGTGATAGAAGAGCGCGGGGCCGATTATGTGGTGCTCGATATTTCCACCAACGGCACGTTCCTGAACTATATGCCGCAACCGCTTGGCCCCACGCCCTCACCGCTGAACCACGGCGATACCATCGCCATTGGCGCTTATGAATTCAGGGTCGAAATCAACGCCGGTCTTGGCGCGCCGCCCGTTGACCCCTATGCCAACCTTGCCGCCCCCGCGATGGACGACCTGTTGGCCCCCCTGCCGCCCGAGGGCGAGGACATGGCCGGTTTTGTTGGCGGGCTGGACGAGGCCGGCGCGGTGACCGGCGATGCGATCTCGGCCCTGCTGGGCGATGGCCCTGCCCAAGGCCCCGATGCCAGCGCGCTGGCCGCCCCGCCCCCCGAACCCGCGCCCCTGATCCCCGAAGACGAAGACATTTTTGGCCCCGGCGCCGACCCGTTTGACGGTATGGATACCAGCGCGCCCGACCACGGGGCCTCGACCAGTGATTATTTTGCCGCGCCACCATCTGAGGCCGGCGCGGGTGCGTTAATACCCGATGACTGGGATTTAAGCGAACCCGCGGCACCGGTTTCGGCCCCCGCCGCCGCGCCAGCCCCTGCCGCCGCGCCAAGCCCTGCCTCGACCCCTGTCGCGCCCGCCGCAGTGGCGCCGGAAATACCGGCCCCCGCGCCGGTAGCCGCTGCCGCTCCCGCCGCCTCTGGCGATGCGGCGCGGGCGTTTTTGCGCGCCGCCAATTCGGGCGAGGATATCCCCGACAGCGACCTTGTGGCCGCGATGGAGCGCGCCGGCGGCGCCTATCGCACCATGGTCGAAGGCTTGCGCGATGTGCTGATGACGCGGGCCTCGATCAAATCCGAATTCCGGCTGGGCCAGACCATGATCTCGCCCGATGGCAACAACCCGATCAAGTTTTCGGTCAGCGGCGATCAGGCGGTCGAGGCCATGATCAAGCCTGATATGCCGGGCTATCTGGCCGCCGACAAAGCCGCGACCGAGGCGGTGAATGACATAAAAGCCCACGAGGTCGCGATGATGACCGGCATGCAGGCCGCGATCAAAACCCTGCTCGAGCGCTTCAACCCCGAAACGCTTTCGGCGAGGATCGAGGCCAAAAAAGGGCTTTTTGGTGGCGGTAAGGCCAAAAGATGGGATATATTCGAGAAAATGTATGGCGATATCGCCGCCGAGGCCGAAGATGACTTTCAGGCGCTGTTTGGCAAGGCATTCGCCAAGGCCTATGAAGAACAATTGCGCAAATTGCGCTAAGCTAGGCGGGCAAACCGCCGGTTGGGAGAGATGAAACGTGGCTTGGGATAGTAAAGTCGTCTGGAGCGAGGGGCTGTTTTTGCAGCCACAGCATTTTCAGCAAAACGACCGGTATGTCGAATCTATGATCGCTGGTCTGGCCGGCAGCCTGACCCCGCATGGCTGGGGGGTTTCAGAGCTGGTGATCGACGACGAGCTGCTGCGGCTGGGCAAGTTCGCGGTTAAATCGGTGGCGGGGCTTACGCCTGACGGGGCCCTGTTTAGGGTGCCGCAGGCCGAATCGCACCCCCCGTCGCTGGACGTGCCGGAAAACATTAAAAACACCGTGGTTTACCTGACCATCCCCACCCGCCGTTTTGGCGCGACCGAGGTTGATATGTCGGGGGCCGATAAATCTGCCGCCCGCTATGCGCCGAGCGAGATAGAAATAACCAACGCGGTCGGCAACCAGAAATCGCCAACCACGCTGGCGGTGGCCAAGCTGCGGCTGGAATTCGCGCTCGAGATGGACGACATGTCTGACCGTTTGGCAATACCGGTTGCGCGGATTATCGAGGTGAAATCCGACAAAGAGGTGGTGCTGGACCGTGCCTTTATCCCGACCTGTCTGGATATTCGCGCCGCCGCCACCCTGGCGGATTTTGTGCGCGAAATCGAGGGGCTGCTTGGCCACCGATCAGACGCCTTGGCCGGACGGCTGGTTGAAAGCGGCCCTGCCAAGGCCGCAGCCGAAATCACCGATTTTTTGCTGCTGATCTGCGTGAACCGATACCTGCCGATGACCCGCCATCTGTCGGCGCTGCAAAACGCCCATCCGGCGATGATCTACCAGTTTTTGATCGGCATGGCGGGCGAGCTTTCGACCTATATGGACGCCAGTAAAAAACCGCCGACCTTTCCGCTTTACCAGCACGAAAACCTGAGCGCGACCTTTAGCGATGTGATGCGGGCCTTGCGGCAATACCTGTCGGCGGTGCTTGAACAAAACGCGGTGCAGATCCCGCTGGAGGCGCGCAAATACGGTATTTCGGTTGGTATGATCGCCGATAAACGCCTGTTGCAGGGGGCCAGTTTTGTGATCGCCGCCAAGGCCGATGTGCCCCCCGAAACCATTCGCAAACACTTCCCGACCCAGGCCAAGCTTGGCCCGGTCGAGGGCATAAGGCAGTTGGTTAATTCGGCCCTGCCGGGGATAGGTATGCGGCCGATGCCGGTGGCGCCGCGGCAAATCCCGTTTCATGCGGGGGTGACCTATTTCGAGCTTGACCGCAATGGCGAGCTTTGGAAACAGCTGACCACCTCTGGCGGGTTGGCGGTGCATGTGGCGGGCGATCTTCCGGGGCTTCAGATGGAGCTTTGGGCGATCCGCAACGGGTAAAGGGGAAAAGTGATGAGCGATGATGACGATCCGTTTGCCGAGCCGAA
>CAYWXQ010000109.1:5039-7839 GCA_964462475.1 uncultured Rhodobacterales bacterium
ACGGGTAAAGGGGAAAAGTGATGAGCGATGATGACGATCCGTTTGCCGAGCCGAACGACACCGAAAAAACCATTGTAAACCTGCGCCCGGGGGGGCGGGCACCCGCGCCGCAACAACCGCAACAACCCGGCTATGCCCCGCCGCCGCCGCAGGGGTTTGGCCAGCAACCGCCCGCGCAACAACCCCCCGCCCAACAGGGGTTTGGCCAACCGCAACAGGGCTTTGGCCAGCCCCAGCCGGGTTTTGGCCAGCCGCAACCGCCACAGCAGCCGCAAATGCCGCCGCAACAGCCACGCGCGGCGGCGCCAGACACCGGTTTTGCCCTGACCGGCATGAACACCCTTAACGCCGCCGCCAGCCAGATATTTGCCCTGATCGGGCGCATTCGCAACCGCGCCCAGCACAACGACCCCGCCGCGTTGCGCAACGCGGTGGTGCGCGAGGTTCAGGCGTTTGAACAACGCGCCTTGCACGCGGGTATTCCGGCGCAAACCGTTAATATTGCGCGTTATTTACTGTGCGCCACGGTTGACGATGTGGTGCTGAACACGCCGTGGGGCGGGCGCTCTGTCTGGACCACGCAATCGATGGTCGGCACCTTTCATAAAGAAACCCATGGCGGCGACCGCTTTTATGACCTGCTGGCACGGATGGAGCAGGACCCCGCCAATAATCTGGAAATACTCGAGTTTATTTACGTTTGCCTGAGCCTTGGTTTTGAGGGCCGTTTAAGGGTTGAAAATCAGGGCACTGACAAGCATATGCGCATCCGCGAGGGGCTGGCGCGGCTGATCCGCGCCCATCGCGGCGCGCAGGAACACGGGCTTTCGCCATTCTGGAAGGGCGTTAAACTGGCGCATCGGGCGCTGAACATCTGGTTGCCGCTGTGGATCATCACCGGCATTCTGGCGGTGGTGCTTAGCCTCGGTTTTTTCGGGCTTTCCTATGCGTTAACCGGCGATACCGAGCGGTTGCAAGGCACGCTCGCCACCCTTGGCCGCCCCGCCCCGATAGAACTGACGCGGCGCGCGCCGCCCCCGCCGCCGCCGCCCCCCGCGCCCGAGGTCGAGGAGCGCATCGACGTGGTTACCGGCTTTTTGGAGGCCGAAATCGCCGAGGGTATCGTGACGGTGTTCGAGCAGGGCAACACCCTTGTTATCCGCATTGCGGGCGCTGAAATGTTTGGCCCCGGCAGTGACGTTTTGCAGCGTGGCTACCCCGAGCGTCTGGCCCGCGTGGCCGCCGCGCTTAATGAACAGACCGGCAGTATTATTGTGGCGGGGCATTCAGACAGCATCCCGATTTCAACCGCGAAATTCCCCAATAATCAGGTGCTGTCGCTGCATCGGGCCGAGGCGGTGATGGCCGCCATTGCCGACAAGCTGGACGACCCGAGCCGGATGACCGCCGAGGGCCGCGCCGCGCGTGAACCTATCGCCGATAACGGCACCCGCGCGGGGCGGGCACAAAACCGCCGCGTTGAAGTTATTTTGGTAAAATAGGGCATAATCATGGTTCGCATATTACGAAAGATATTTGGCTCGCTGGTGTTTGTGCTGCTGTTCATGGCGCTGGTAATGTCACTGGTGATCTGGTTTTTTGGCCCGCTTCTGGTGCTGGGTGACTGGTTGCCATTTGGCAGTGTTTTTGCCCGTGTGGTCTGGATTATCGGCCTGTTTGCCTTTGCGTTCACCATTATCCTTACCCGCTGGCTGTTGCGCCGCCGCCGCGAGAAAAAGATGGGCGACGAGATGGTCGCCGAGGAAGACGGCGCCGACGAGGCGGTTAAAGAAGAGCTGAAGGAAATGCGGGCGCGCATGAAGGACGCGCTAAAAACCCTGCGCAAATCAAAGCTCGGCGGGCGCTCGGTTTACCAGCTGCCGTGGTATGTGATCATTGGCCCGCCGGGGGCCGGTAAAACCACCGCCATCGTAAATTCGGGGCTAAAGTTCCCGCTGGCCGACAAGCTGGGGATGAAGGCATTGGGCGGCATTGGCGGCACCCGAAATTGCGACTGGTGGTTCACCAACGAGGCCGTGTTGATCGACACCGCCGGCCGTTATACCACCCAGGATAGCGACGAGGAAGCCGACAGCAAAGCGTGGGAGGGCTTTTTGAAAATGCTGCGCAAGTTCCGCAAACGCCAGCCGATCAACGGCGCGATTGTGGCGATCTCGCTGTCTGATCTGTCGATGCAGGACGCGCAGGCGCGCAAGCTGCACGCCGATTCGGTGCGCAACCGCTTAAAGGAATTGCGCGAAAAGCTCGGGGTGCGGTTTCCGGTTTATATCCTGTTTACCAAGGCCGACCTGATCGCCGGCTTTTCAGAGTTTTTCGAGAACCTCGACCGTGAAGCGCGCGAGCAGGTTTGGGGCTTCACCTTCAAGCTCAAAAAAGGCAAAAAAGCCGCCGCGCCGCTGGAGGCGTTCGACGACCAGTTTGCCGCGATTTTGAACCAGATCAACAACCTGTCGCTAGAGCGCCTGCAACAGGAAATGGACCCGCAGCGGCGCGGGCTTATTTCGGGGTTTGCCCAGCAGATCGCCTCGTTGCAATCGGTGGCAAAAGATTTTTTGAACGATGTGTTTCAGGAAGATAAATTTAGCGAGCGCCAGTTGTTGCGCGGCATTTATTTTACCTCGGGCACGCAAGAAGGCACCCCGATTGACAGGCTGATGATGGGCATGGCGCGCACATTCGGTATTGGTCGCCAAGCCATTGGCACCGGTTCGGGGCAGGCAAAAAGCTATTTTTTGAAGCGCCTGATGGACGGGGTTATCTTTAAGGAGGCCGGTCTGGT
>CAYWXQ010000110.1:0-7826 GCA_964462475.1 uncultured Rhodobacterales bacterium
TGGCCACTTTCGGCCCCAAAGGCTGGATGCCTGCGGTAATACCCGGCACCGGTTTTGCCACCCTTGGCGGCGCCATCGCCCATGATGTGCACGGCAAAAACCACCAGCTTGCCGGCAGTTTTGGCCAACATATCGAAAGCATGGTGCTGATGGGGCCAGATGGCGCCAGCCAGCGGATCTCGGCCAAGACCAAGCCCAAACTGTTTCGCGCCACCATTGGCGGGCTCGGCCAAACCGGCGTTATTGTCTCGGCTCGCCTGCACCTTGCCAAATGCCCCGCTGGGCGGATGGCGGTGCAAGAACGCCGGATGGAAGACCTTGATGCCTTTCTCGAGGCCTTTAACGCCTCGCGCGCTGATTATCAGGTTGGCTGGCTGGATATGACCGCGGGCGGTATCAACCTCGGGCGCGGCATATTGGAGGAGGCGCATTTTGCCACCGGCCCGCTCAAAGCCCCGCGCAAGCCCCGCGCCGTGCCCTTCAACATGCCGGGCTTTGCCATGAGCCGCCCCGTGGTAAAGGCCTTTAACTGGAGCTACTATAAACGCGTGCCCGAGACCGGTCGCGACCGCGAGCGCCCGTTACAAAAGTTCTTTTTCCCGCTTGATAACCTGCATCACTGGAACCGCCTTTACGGCAAGCGCGGCTTTCACCAGTTTCAATGCGTGCTGCCCGACGATGAGGCCGCCGCCACCCTGACCCTGATGCTAGAGGCGGTCGTGGCCGCCAAGCTGGCCTCGCCGCTTTCGGTGCTAAAACGGCTCGGGAACGGGCGCGGCGGCATGATGTCATTCCCGACCGAGGGGTTTACGCTGGCGCTGGATATCGCCAACCGGCCCGGGGCCAGCGCGCTGTTGGCGCGGTTGAACGAACTGGCACGAAACGCCGGCGGGCGGGTATACTTGGCCAAGGATTCAAGCGTTGAGGCGGGGTATATGGCCGATATGTATCCCGAACTGTATACGTTTCGCACCGAGATCACCAAGGCCGATCCGGAAGGTGTTTTTGAAACCGACCTTGTAAAACGGTTGCAGATCAGGGGGCAGGCATGAGCGAAAGATGGATCATTTTGGGGGCGACCTCGGCGATTGCACGGGCGTTTGCGCGCCGCTGCGCCACTAACGGGGCCGAGCTGCTACTGCTGGGTCGCGATATGCCCGAGCTAAAGCGGATTGCGGTTGATAGTGTGCTGCGCGGGGCGGCCAGCGCCAGTGCGGTGGCGTTTGATGCCCGTAAACCGGCGCGCTTCAAAGCGATCATCGCTGAAGCCACCGAGGGCAGTAGCAGCTTGAATGCGGCGGTGTTTGTTGGCTCGATGCCCGCGCAAAGCGACATTGATGATGATCCTGCCCTGATCGACGGGGTGGTGCAAGACAGCTTCACCGGCCCCGCCCGTTTTTTGCAGCTTTTAGCGCCGTATTTGGAGGCGCAGGGTAGCGGCACCGTCATCGGGGTTGGCTCGGTTGCCGGTGATCGCGGGCGGATCGGCAACTATGTTTACGGGGCGGCGAAAGCGGGGTTCCATACCTATCTTTCGGGGCTTCGCAACCGGCTGGGGCGCGCAAACGTGCAGGTTATTACCGTAAAACCGGGGTTTGTCGATACCGCCATGACATGGGGGATCGAAGGGATGTTTCTGGTGGCCTCGCCCGATGAGGTAGCCGAAATCCTGCTGAAAGCGGTGCAGAAAAAGCGCAACGTGGTTTATACGCCGTGGTTTTGGCGTTATATCATGCTGATCATTCGCAGCATCCCCGAGTTTATTTTCAAGAAGATGTCGGTATAGCAGTTTGACCAAGCGGTGCGGAAAGCTTGCGTTGCCCCAAGGTTGCGTGCGCGCCGCACTGACAGGGTAGCACTTGCCGAGGCACATACCGAACGCTTGCGGTTGAAGATGTTTGCCGAGCGAAGCGAGGCCACGGCGCCGCAGGCCATTTTTGCCGACCCCGGCAAAAATGCCACCGCAGGTGGGCGTAGCGGCCAAAATGGTCGCTACGCCGCCGCGTTCATCAGCAAAAATGCACCCATCGCCATCAACGCTAGCCCAATCGGGTCGCGCAGCGCAAAAACGATCGGGTCATAATCCATCCGGCCTTGCCAACCCCGATAGATCATCCGGCCAAGCCACAGCGCCACGGGCAGCGCCGCCAGACGGATCTCGAACAGGTTCTGGTAAAGCGCCGCCGCAATTTCGCTATAGGTATAGAGTGTGTAAACCACCAGCGCCCCGACAGCGGCGGTGATGGCGATGTTGCGTAAATCAGCCCGGTCACGCCGGGCGTAACCGCGCCCCGGCAAGGTCGCCTCACTGGTGGTTTTACCTAGTTCTATCAGCCGCTTAACCGCCCCAAGCGCCAAAAATACCGGAAAAATAAACGCCCCCAGCCAGCCCGACATTGGCACCCCTGCGGCCACCGCCCCTGCTACCACCCGCAGCGTATAAAGGGCGGCCAGCGTGGCGATATCAACCCAGCGCAGCCGCTTTAACCCCAGCGAATACGACAGCGACAGCCCCATATAAAGCATAATTATCGCCAAAAGCTGCCAGCTATGCAGCCCGGAAAATACGAGCGCAGAAGCCGCCAGAACCGCCGACAAAACCATCCCCGAGGCAATGCTCGCGCGCCCAGCCGCGAAAGGCCGGTTGCATTTGTGCGGGTGCTGGCGGTCGGCGGCCAGATCAAGCAGGTCATTCACAATGTAAATGCTGGATGCCGCGGCTGAAAACACGGCTATCCCCCAAAGAGTAAGCGCTATACCCGCCAGATCAGGGCGGTGTGCTGCCACGATGGGCAAAAACAGCAAAATGTTTTTGACCCATTGATGTGGCCGCATCGCCTGAACCAACGCAAATTCGGGTGTTGACCCGCCCAGAGGTTCGAGCCCTTGCCCCGCCTTGGCCAGATACCGCCGCAACCGGCCGCGCAGGCCCACCACATAGCCCGAATGCGCCGCCCGCCAAACCGGAATATCGGCGCGGCTATTTCCGACATAGTCAAACCCTTTTACGCCAAACCGCGCTGTCAGCTTTTCAGCCTTACGCGCTCCGGTCAGGTTGATCTGCCCGTCCGACCCCATATGCCCGCCGCCCAAACCAACCCGCGCCGAAAGCGCCGCCACCAGGTCGGCGCTGGAGCCCGAGGCGAGGATAACCTCACGCCCCTCAGATTGCGCATGGTGGGCCAGATCGAGCACGGTTTGGTTGAGCGGCAGCAACGTGACATCGAGCGCGGCCAACCCTGCCAGCCGCGCCTTTAAGCCGGGTTTGTTAAGCGCAAGCGTAAACACCGCCAGCAGGCACAAAACCGGGTGGCGCCCGAGCGCGGCCCAGAAGCTCTCGAACAGCAAGTCGGTTTTTAGCAGGCTGCCATCGACATCGAGCACCAAGGCTCTGGTCGGCTGGCTTGATGATTCTGTGTTGCCCACTGGCTGCCCGATCTGTTGATTCGTATTGCCCGCTAATATACCCGCGTGAATCTGCGCGACTCAACGAATTTTCCCGACCTGGCGACCATATTTCTCTCAACGACCGGCGGGGCGGCGAAGTGCGCAACCGTAGTGCATTGTTTTTGTGTAACTAACGGTATTGTATACAATTTTACCATCTAGACATTTTTTGGCCACATTCTTTTCACATATTGGTGACAACCAAGCGATACGCATCGCTCGAAAGATCGCTTCGGCGGGCTTTGACACCGGGTTGCTAATGTAGGGCAACAAGGTGGTGGGGATGCCCTTTTGGGTGTGAGTGGTGGGCTGAGTTCTAGCCAAATGAAACTGAATATTTTTCCTAGGAGGGAAACCAAATGAAAAACCTTATTAATGCATTCATGAAAGACGAAGACGGCGCGGTAACTGTAGACTGGGTTGTTTTGACCGCAGCTGTTGTTGGCATCGCCATTGCTGTTGCCGCAACCATTGAAACCGGCCTGAACTCTGCGGCAAGTCAAATCAGCACGGGCCTGTCCACTGCTGTTGCCGGCGCTCTTACCTGATGCGTGCGCCCGCATATTTTATGCGGGAAATATCAAACCGCAGGGCATTTTATTGCCCTGCGCGAGCATCGAGGAATTGTAAATATGCAAAATTGGCCCTTAATTTCTCGTTTTTTCAGTGACGATACCGCAGCGATCACGGTTGACTGGGTGGTCCTTACCGCCGCTTTGGTTACAGTAGGTATTGCGGTTGTGTTGGTTGTTCAATCCGGGCTCGAATCCAATGCAAGTGTGATCAGCAGCGGGATTTCCACCGCCGTGGCCAGCGCATTGTCTTGACGCCACGGCGCTATACGCTTTTTCTCTCTTTACCCCCCATTGATTTCATCGCCAGATAGTGCGATGAGCAAGGTTAATGGCGGCGCTTGCCGGAAGATGTGAGGATTTGAAATGCGTCTGGTATTTTTGCTTGTTTTGGTGGTTGGTATTGGCACCGCCGGTTACGCGACGCTGCTCATCAGAAACCAGTTTACGAATTATCAGGTGGAGAATGCCCGGCTAGAAAACGAGTTGCGCCAAACCCGCGAAAAAGTGGTTGAAACCACGCCGGTCGTGATCACCGCCAAGCAGCTGGGTTTTGCCCATAAACTGGTCGCCGAGGATTTGGCGATTATCAACTGGCCATCCGCCAACCTGCCCGAAAACGTTTTTAACAGCATCGAGGCCCTGATCGGCACCGAAAACGACGGCCCGCGCTATATTACACGTCGGCTCGACCCCGGAGAACCGTTGCTGGCCTCCAAGGTCACCGGTTTTGGTGAGGATATCGGCGTTAACACCTTGCTTGAGCCCGGCACCCGCGCTTTTGCCATTCGGGTTGATGTGGCGTCGGGCGTGTCGGGGTTTATCCAGCCCGGCGACGAGGTTGATATCTATTGGACCGGGCGCAACCTTGATCAGGTAATCACCCGGCTGGTGCTGGAAAAGGTAAAAATCATCGCCATCGACCAGCAAGCCGACCAAGACATTCTGCGGCCGACCGTGGCCAGAACCGTCACTTTGCAAGTTTCTCCGGACATTGTTGCAAATTTGGTACAGTTCCAGTCTTCGGGCAAACTGACCCTGTCGCTGCGCGGGGTCGAAGACACCACCACCGCCGGGCCGATTGAAGTGAATACCAACCAGCTAATCGGTAATGAAATCAAACAGGTAGAGCAAGTCGAGGTATGCACGCGGACCGTGCGCCGCGGTGTCGCGGTTGTGGTAACCGAAGTGCCGTGCCAACCCGGTGCGCCCAGCCAATAGCGACAGAAACATCATCTTAAATCTACCGGTTTTCCATTGTTTTGACTCGAAGAGTCTCTTCTAACACATTGATTCTTGCAATTGAATCCAACTTGGCGCATGCTATGGGCAAGAATGGGCAAAAGATCCGTTCGTCGATTTTCATAGAGTGATTTTGAGAGGCAGGATCACAATGCAGGTAAACAGCCTAATCAGGGCGAGTCTTTTAGGATTCGCCTTTGCCGCGCCGATGGCCAGCTCGGTCTTTGCGCAAACTGCGGTGCTTTCAGTATCGCGCGGTGCCGTATCCAGTAAAATTTCTGTCGCCGTGAACCGGGCTATCGTGGTTGAAAGCGACCGCCCGTTCGCCGATCTTTCTGTGGCCAATCCGGCAATCGCCGATATTGCATCTTTGTCTGACCGGTCAATTTATGTGCTCGGTAAAACCCCCGGCGCCACCACGCTAACCATTTTCGACCAAGACGGTAATCTGGTGGCCAATGTGGATGTGCGGGTGTCGCTCGACATAGCCGAATTCAAGGAACGGCTCAGCCAGATCCTTCCTGGTGAGCGCATAGACGTGCGCACCGCCAATGACGGAATCGTGCTTTCGGGCCGGGTCTCGGGGGCGCGTAAAGTTGCGCGCGCCATGGAACTGGCACAGCTTTACGCCCCGGACAAGGTGACCAACCTGATGACGGTTGGCGGCTCGCAGCAAGTAATGTTGCAGGTGCGTTTTGCCGAAATGCAACGCTCGGTGGCTAAAAGCCTTGGGTCTTCGGTTGGGCTTAGCAATGTTTTGGCCCCCCCAAGCAGTGTCGCCGCCGGTTCTGGCGGATTCGGGGTCACTATTGGCGGGTTAAGTTCGCAACCAACCTCTAGCGGCGCCATTGGCATCGGTTTTGGCATTGGCGGCCTGGCCGTCAACGTTTTGGTCGAAGCGCTCGAAAGCAAAGGTATGGCCCGCACATTGGCCGAGCCAAATATTGTCGCCATCTCGGGGCAAACCGCCAAGTTTCTAGCGGGTGGCGAGTATCCTATACCGGTAAATCCCGGTGATGGCAGCGGGATCAGCATCGAATACCGGCCTTTCGGGGTTGAGCTTAACTTCACACCCACTGTAATCGATGGCGACCTTATTAACCTTGAACTGGAAACGACCGTAAGCTCGATTGACAAAGACACGTCGTTTACCTCGTCATCAGGTCTGTCGATTGCGGCCTTTAAGGTCAGGCGGGCCAGCACAACAGTTGAAATGCGCGACGGGCAAAGCTTTGCCATTGCCGGCCTGCTTCAGGATGATTTTTCAGACCTCAACGGGCAGGTGCCATGGCTTGGCGATGTGCCCATTCTCGGCGCGCTGTTTCGCTCGGCCGAGTTTCAGCGCAAGCAAACCGAGCTAGTGATCATTGTCACCCCGCATCTGGTCACGCCGACCACAACCGACGCGTTGGCCCTGCCAACCGACCGGATGCGCATTCCGACCGAAGCCGAGCTGTTTTTGGGCGGTCGCACCGAAGGGGCGGCAGCATCTGGCTCTATTACGCAACTGGGCTTTGATAGCTCTGCCGGATATGTGATGGAGTAAGATTATGAAAACGCTAAACAAAATCATCGGCTTTACCGCGCTTCTGGCGCTCGGTGGCTGCCTTGAAACCGCAGGAACCCTGCCCAATCAGGCCAGCTATGCCAACGCCAGCGAGCAGAACTTTCTGGTGCAAACCGGGCAAGGTGGCTCGGTGGCCTATCTGCAACTTCTATCGCAAAAGTTCCGCGACGAGGTGCCCTCGATGATCAACTTCAACTTCGACTCGGCTTCGCTTGACGGCGAGGCGCAGCGGATTTTGCGCCTGCAGGCGCAGTGGATTATCGCGACACCAACCGTCAAGTTCCGGGTCTATGGCCATACCGACAAGGTTGGCACAAACGCCTATAACCACCGGCTCGGCCTGCGTCGCGCCCGCGCGGCAGTGAACTATCTGGTCGCGCAAGGGGTGCCGCGCAACCGGCTTGAGGCCTATTCGTCACTTGGGGAGACCCAGCCGATTGTTAACACCGACGACCGCGAGCGGCTGAACCGCCGCACGGTCACCGATGTTGTCGGCTTTGCCCCCAACGTTACCCCGTCCGATTTTGATGGCAAGCGCGCGGTTATCGTCTATGGCAACTATGTAACCGGCGGCGGAACCGTGGCTGGTGGCGGAACCCTTTAGGGCACGATTACCGTATCAACAAGCTCTTCCCGCACAAATCGGGAAGAGTTTTTTGCAGCTATACCCCGAGTCCTTGAAAACCCGAAGACCTGCTTGACGTTTTGTGCGTTATGGATTCTGCTAGCGGCATGATCCGCCCCCGTTTTCTTTCTGAACCCGACCGCCGCGCGCTTCTGGCTTGTGTGAAGCGCCAGCGTGAGGACCACGGGATTGCGCGGCGGGCGAATGCGCTTTTGTTGTTGGACGAGGACAAGTCCTGTGCCGAAATTGCCGAATTTCTTTATTTGGACGACGACATGGTGCGCGGGTGGTACACGCAGTATCTGGCCGAGGGCAGGGAAGTCACCGATAACTTCCGCATAATCTCAAACCAAAACTTTCGGGTTTTGGAGTG
>CAYWXQ010000111.1:0-3901 GCA_964462475.1 uncultured Rhodobacterales bacterium
TTGATCGGGTCAAACACCAGATAGCCGGTAAACACCGCTAGATTGCCGGCAAACACCGATGCCAGCCAGATGCTGGGCAGGTTCATCCGGCGTTTATTGGTGAAATAGAAGGCAAAAACAAAGGCCAGCACCGCGCCAACCAGCGGCACGGTCGAGAAATTACCCCAAAAGGCCGACATCACCATGATGCCGCTAAACAACATGCCAAGGCCGACGGTCACAAATATTTCAGCGAAACCTTTGAACAGCTCGAAGGGTTCGTCATCGTCGGGCATGTGAGCGCGGTAACCACGCCGGCTTTCGGCAAACACCTTTAACCGTGCAGCCTGCGCTTCGGTGATCACATTGGCGGCTACTGCTGCACGAATATCATCAAGGTGAAACTCAGCCATCAAGGCTCTCCACCACCATGTTGCCATTGGTAAACACGCAAATCTCGGCAGCAATTGTGAGCGCCCGCCGCGCGATTTCCTCAGCGTCGCGGTCGGTGTCCATCATCGCCCGTGCCGCGGCCAAGGCAAAATTACCGCCCGAGCCAACCGCGGCGATATCGTTTTCGGGTTCCAGCACATCGCCAGCGCCGGTGATGATAAACAGGTCGGTGCCATCGGTGACAATCAGCATGGCTTCAAGGTTTTTAAGGTATTTATCGGTGCGCCAATCCTTGGCGAGCTCGACACTGGCGCGGGCCAGCTGCCCCGGCGCGGCCTCCAGCTTGGCCTCCAGCCGTTCCAGCAGCGTAAACGCATCGGCGGTGCTGCCGGCAAAACCGCAAATCACCTCATGGCCACCAGGGGAAAGGCGCCGCACCTTGCGCGCGGAACCCTTGATAACGGTATTGCCAAGGCTGACCTGCCCGTCACCGGCGATCACCACTTTGCCGCCTTTGCGCACGCCGATAATGGTGGTGCCGTGCCATCCGGGAAAATTGCTGTCGCTCATGGGCTGCCTTTCATTGTGCAAGACAGGATATAAGCAGCTTTAGCCGGCTTTGCCAGAGTCGGTGTTAAAAATGCGCGGGTCCTTGCAGGCGCGCCCCGTTCTTGCCCAAGCAGAACGGGGCGCGCCCAAAAGGCTATGCGTCGCCAAAGCCGTAGGTTTCGGTGACAAAATCAATATCCTTGTCGCCGCGCCCCGACAGGTTGATCAGGATGGATTTGCCGGGGTGGTTTTTGGCCTCGCGCATGGCAAAAGCCAGCGCATGGGCCGATTCGAGCGCCGGAATAATGCCCTCGCGGCGCGAAAGCGCATAAAACGCTGCAAGCGATTCCTTGTCGTCGGCCGAGGTATATGTCACCCGACCGGTGCCTTGCAAATAGGCGTGCTCGGGACCAACGCCGGGGTAATCCAGCCCCGAGGCAAGGGTGTTTACCGGTGCCGGTTCGCCCGCTTCATCGAGCAGCACCTTGGTGGCAAAGCCGTGAATGGCGCCATCAACCCCGTAGGTCAGCGTTGCGGCATGGTCGCCAAGTTTGCTCGATGTCCCCATCGGCTCAACCCCGTAAAGCGCCACGCCCTCGTCATCGATAAAGCCTGAAAACAACCCCATGGCGTTGGAGCCACCGCCAACGCAAGCCGCCACGATATCGGGCAATTCACCTGCCATTTCAATGAATTGCTCACGCGCTTCGATACCCACAACCTTTTGGAAATCGCGCACCATCATCGGAAACGGGTGCGGCCCGACCACCGAGCCAATGCCGAACAGCGCGTGATCGGCCTGCGCGATATAGCTGCCAAAGGCGCTGTCGACCGCCTCTTTCAGGGTTTTTGCGCCCTCACCAACCGGCACCACGGTGGCACCCAGCAGCTTCATGCGGGTAACGTTCGGGGCTTCCTTGGCCATGTCGACCTCACCCATGTGAATTTCGCATTCCATACCGAAATAGGCGGCGGCGGTGGCCAGCGCCACCCCGTGCTGGCCGGCGCCGGTTTCGGCGATCAGCTTGGTTTTGCCCATGTGTTTGGCCAACAGCCCCTCGGCCATGCAGTGGTTCAGCTTGTGGGCGCCGGTGTGGTTCAGGTCTTCGCGCTTGGCGTATATTTGTGCGCCACCCGCCAGTTCAGACAGGTTTTTAAGATAGGAGATCGGCGTTGGCCGCCCCTGAAAATGCTTGCGGATGTAGCGCAGCTCGTGCATGAACTCGGCCGATTTGCTGAGCTTGTCATAGGCGGCGCGAATTTCGGCAAAATGCGGCTCTAGCGGCGGGGGCAGCATAGCGCCGCCATATTTGCCAAAAAAGCCTTCGCGGTCGGGGGTAGATTTCAAATACGGTTTCATATCGTTTCCTGTTGCTTGGTTGGTTTGCCGCCAGTTTGCGCAAAACCGACCAGCCGTTCAAGCAAAAGATTCATGCCACCCGCTGGCCACCCGCTGGCCGCGCGGTGATCGGGGTGGCGATCGGGGTGGTGTGGAGGCAAGAGGCCGGCTAAAAACTATAGCACGTTATGAACGACCCAAAAAAAAACTTATTTCGGACCGGCAGCGCGCCCGTGGTTGACAAACACGTCCGCAAGCAGATTGTAGCCCCGACACCCGCGCCCGCCTTGCGCCAACCCCGAACCTTATAGGAGACAGACATGCACCTAGCCCGTTTTCCGCGCCTGCATTTTGCGCATCTCAACACCCCGCTTGAGCCGATGGATACCCTTAGCGCCGTGCTCGGCGGCCCCAGAATCTGGATCAAACGCGACGATTGCACCGGCTTGGCCGGTGGCGGCAACAAAACCCGCAAGCTCGAATTTTTGATGGGTGATGCGGTGCAAAAGGGGGCCGATACCATAATTACCCAAGGGGCGACGCAATCAAACCACGCCCGCCAGACCGCCGCGATTGCTGCCAAGATGAGCATGGAATGCCACCTTATCCTGGAGGACCGCACCGGCAGCAAAGACCCTGCCTATAACTATAACGGCAACGTGTTGCTTGACCAGCTATTGGGCGCGCATATCAGCGCCTGCCCTGCCGATACCGACATGAACGCCGCGATGCAGACCCTGGCCGAAAAGCTGCGGGCACAGGGTAAAACCCCCTATATCATCCCCGGTGGCGGCTCTAACGCGATCGGGGCGCTGGGCTATGTAAACGCCGCGATCGAGCTGGTGCGGCAGGCCAATCAGCTGAATCTGGTGATCGACCATCTGGTGCACGCCACCGGCAGTGCCGGCACACAAGCGGGGCTGGTAACCGGCCTTGTCGGCACCAATGCCCAAATTCCGGTTTACGGGATCGGGGTGCGTGCACCCAAGCAAAAACAGGAAGAAAACGTCTATAATTTGGCGCTAAAAACCTGTGAACACCTTGGCGTGCCGGGGCTGGTTAAACGCCGGGACGTGGTGGCGAACTCGGATTATGTTGGCGGCGGCTACGGGGTGCCAACCGATGGCATGGTCGAAGCGGTAAAACTGTTCGCCGAAAAAGAAGCCATTTTGCTAGATCCGGTTTATTCGGGCAAAGGCGCGGCAGGGATGATAGACTTGGTTCGCAAGGGGCATTTTGCCGATGCCGAAAACATCGTGTTTCTGCATACCGGCGGCGCGGCGGCCCTGCATGGTTACGGGCCTGCCTTTGGCTTTGCCGATTACCGCTAGGCAATGGAGGGCCATACGCTATGGCGCGCGAAAAAACGGTCGGCATCATCGGCGGCATGGGCCCCGCCGCCACGGTAGATTTCATGCAGCGGGTGCTGGCCGCCACGCCCGCGCGTGACGATTCAGACCACATTCACCTGATTGTCGACTGCAATGCCAAGGTGCCCTCACGCATCAGGCACCTTGTCGAGGGCGGCGGCGAAAACCCCGGCCCGTGCCTGGCGCAAATGGCGCAGCGGCTGCAGGCGGCGGGGGCCGATTTGCTGGTGATTCCGTGCAACACCGCGCATCACTATTATGATTATATGGC
>CAYWXQ010000111.1:4001-7794 GCA_964462475.1 uncultured Rhodobacterales bacterium
CAACCCGCCGCTGCCGCAATACGACACGCTTGATATTCTGGCCGCCTATGTGGTGCGCTGCGTCAAGGGCGTCACCGCGCCGTAACCCGCCACGCGCGCCGCTAAAACAGTGGATTTTTTGTTTGCGGCAGCTTAGCATGTCTGGCGGTCGACAGGGGAAAGATAGTGAACAACACCGAAGGCATTTTACGCGCTGGCGAATTGCTCAACAATACATATGTTATCGAAAAGCTGATCGGCTCTGGCGGCACCGGAGAGGTGTATTTGGCCAAAAACATTGTCTCGGGCCGTGAATTTGCCATCAAGATCCTGAAACAGGAGTTTTCGCAAAACGAGGCCTTTATCAACCTGATGCGCCGCGAGGCCGACGTGCTGCATAACGTGATCAACGATGCGGTGGTGCGCTATAACGAGCTGTTGAAATCTGAAATGCACGGCGGGTTCGTGTTTTTGGTGATGGAGTTTATAAAGGGTCAGCAGCTGGCCGAGATCATGGCCAAAAGCGGGGCGATCGACGCTGAATCGCTGCTGCTGATCGCGCGGCGCATGGGGCTGGGGCTGGCGGCGGCGCATGCGCAAAACGCCTTTCACCGCGATATCTCGCCCGATAATATCATCCTGCCAGGCGGTGACCCTGCCAAAGCCAAGCTGATCGATTTTGGCATCGCGCGCGATATTTCCGAAAATGCCCAAACCGTGGTTGGCGGCGGGTTTGCCGGTAAATACCAATATGCCTCGCCCGAGCAGTTGAACGGCGATGTCGATGCGCGCTCTGATCTTTACAGCCTTGGTATTACGTTGCTGAACGCCTATCGGGGCAAATCCAGCAATGTCGGGTCATCGCTGATGGAGATCGTGCAAACCAAGGCCGAACGGCCAGATACCCGCGATGTGCCGGGCCAGCTGGGGGCGCTGATCGCGCGGCTGGTCGAGCCCCGCCCCGAAGACCGGTTTCAAAGCGCAACCGAAATGGTGCAGTGGCTGGACGGCAATGCAGCACCGGCACCGACGGCTTCGGCAAACGAAAAAACCATCATAGCCCCCTCGCGCCCGACCCAGACCGGCTTTCAACCCCTGCCTGATGAACCCGGCGGCGGCGGCATGGGCAAGTTTTTTGTGCTGCTGCTGATCGCGGGCCTCGGGGTGGGCGGCTGGTATTTTGGCCTTGGCCCGGGGCGCGCGCTGGTGTTTCCGCCCGCTTATGAACGCGCCACCCCCTATTCGGTTGAAATCAGCGCCACCGGCAATGGCACCGGCAATGGCACCGTGCTGGTCGCTGGCGACGTCCGCGGCCCCGAGGCGGGCACAGCCATGATCGCCGACCTGCAATCCGCCTTTGCGGGCTATAGAATCAACCCCAACCTCAACAACGCCAGCGGCGCGCCAAATGACCGCTGGGAGCAAACCACAACCGCGCTTGCCGCCACCGCCAAGCCGCTGGCCAGCTGGCGGTTGTCGATCATCGACAGCGCCGCCACCCTGACCGGCGAAGCCCCCGACGGCGCCACCGCCAGCGCCGTGCAAAGCGCGTTTGAATCAGCCGCAAAACTGGCCGGCGCATCCGCAGCCGCGACCCTGAGCGTGGCAATCCAGCCACTGGCGCTGGCGCCGCTGAACGCGCTGATCAAAACCTACCAAACCTGCGGCCCGCTGCGCATAACCGGCGGCGACGGCGTGGCGCTAAAACCCGGCGACCGGCTGGTGGTATCGGGGATTGTAGCGCGCGAAAGCGATATCGATGTGTTTGATCTGGTGCTGGGCGACGCCGCTGGCGGCCGTGGCATAGACTATAACATCGGCGTGCTCAACGAACCGATCTGCGCGGTTGAATCGATGTTGCCCCCACCCGAAAACAACGGCATGCAGATCGCCTATTCTTATGGCAGCAAATCAGGCGAGGTTGGCAACAAGCCCTTTGTAACCGGTGAAAACCCGGTGATCGATGTGTTGTTGCCACAGGGGGCCACAGGGTTTTTATATGCGTTTTATGTTGATGCCGAGGGGCAGGTTTACCACCTGATTCCGCACCTGAACCGGCAAGACCACACCATTCCGCCGATCGGCGAACCGGTGGATGGCAAAACCAGGGTGCGGCTCTCGTATCCGGCTGCCGATGTTACCCAGTCGCAGTTCGGCTTTCGGGTGGTGGCGCCCTATGGCACCAATATGGTCGTGGCGGTGCTGTCGGAAACCCCATTGTTTGACGGGCTGCGCCCGCGTGCCGAATCTGTTGAAGCCCTGATGGCGGCGCTGTCGCAAAAACAGGATCTGCTGGCCAAAAACAGCACCCTGATCGTCAGCCGATATCTTGTAACCGTTGAATAACCGCCCATATTATAGGTATTATACCCAAAAAGAACGCCGATTCGCCGCATTAGGGCAAACCGGCTATACTACCCAAAATCGTTTCAACAAAATCGGGAGCCTAAAAATGACTTTTCACAAATTCGGGGCGTTATTTGCCATTTCGCTCATAGCCAGCCCGCTGGCCGTGCAAGCACAGGCCATGACCGCCGAGCAAATTCTGGCCTTGCTGCAAGCCCAGCGCAACCAGTTGGCGGATGAAAACGGCGGCCTCGGGGCCTCGCGCACGCTTGAATTCATCCAACCCGACAACGCGCCGGCTGGCGCGGGCGTTTCTGTGGTTACCGAGCAGCCCGGCAGCATTACGCCCGCCAGCACCAACAGCACAGCCCTGCCCGAAAGCGCAGTTATTGACCTGACGATCTTTTTCGAGTTTGATTCAGCGCTGCTGAAGGCAGAGTCAAAAACACAAGTAGACGCGCTTTGTAGCGCCATCGACGCCAGCGAAACCGCCATGGCCGCCACAAATGCCGAAAACGGTGTCAGCGGCACCTCAGGCCACGGCAGCTACCAGATCATCGGCCATACCGACGCTTCGGGCTCGGTGGCCTATAACCTGTCGCTCAGTCAGGCCCGCGCCGACGAGGTCGTGCGCTATATGGTGCGCGAATGCGGCATAGACGGCTCTATCCTCGAGGCCGTCGGCATGGGCGAAGCCAAGCTGAAAGACCCTGAAAACCCGCGCTCCGAAGTTAACCGACGGGTTGAAATTCAGGTCGTGCTATAAGCCCGCCTAACGGGGTGACCCGCCTAGGGAATCTTTGAACAAGGCTTCAATAACGTGCTATGGTGCCACCAAGCAAGATTGGAGGCATGGGTTTGAAACAATTGCGCTTTTTGAACTTTGATGCAACGCAGAAGGTTTTTAAGGGGGGATGCGGCGGGGCCTCGGGCGCGGCTTGGGCGACCAGCTACGCAGCCATCTAAACGATTTCCTTGACGCTTACAATTACGCCCGCCGCCTCAAGACCTTCAAAGGCCTGACGCCGTATGAAACCATCTGCAAAATCCGGGATTAAACATCCAGGGCCACCTCTGTATTGTGTAACCCGCCCCGCAATATGGCGCAAAATATTTAGGGGCGTTCAGGCTGTATCTCCAGCCCAAACCGGCAGCACAAACTTCCTCGACCAGAAGCGGCCGCGCAGGCTGTTTTATCTGGGCACACCATATTGGGGCACCATATTGGGGCAACGAGAACGACTATGGAAAAGACCTGTTCTTCCGCGATGATTTCGCGCTTTGACAAATATTCCTGGCACAATCTCTGGCCGTTTTACTTGGTCTCTTGATGGTCGCCCAGAAGTGCGCGAGCCCATCAAAAACTTCGATATAGAGGCCGTTATGACCACATATACACTTGCCAAAAGGTCGGCAAAAAAGGGGCGCGAGGTGATTATCTAAAACTGACAGCAAAAAGGTGCTCCAG
>CAYWXQ010000112.1:0-7698 GCA_964462475.1 uncultured Rhodobacterales bacterium
GGGGGGGGGGGGGGGGGGGGGGGGGGGGGGGGGGGGGGGGCGGGGGGGGGGGGGGTGGGGGGGGGGGGGGGGGGGGGAGAAGGGGGGGGGGGGGAGGGAAGGGGAAGGGGCGGGGGGGGGTGTCTAGGGTGATTTGGTGGGTGATCAGGGGGGCATCCTGGTTGCGGATATGCAACAAATAGGCGGGCGGGGTGGTGTAAAATGCCGAACCGGTCGTGGCAGCGGGCGAAAACCGCAACCGCATGCCGATGCTGGGCGCGCTGCACACCAGCCGGCCGTGCCACAGCGCCTGCACCGGCAGGTGGATATGGCCGCATAATATGCGCTCTATCTGCGGGTGGCGGGCAACGACACTGCCCAAAAGCGCCGCGCCCTTCAAGGGCGGGGTATCGGTTTCGGCCACCGCGCATTTCATTGGCGGGTGGTGTAGCATCAGCAATACCGGCTTGTTCGAGCGCGCCAGCTCGGCCTTTAGCCACGCCGCGCGGGTGGCGCAGATATGGCCGTTGGGGTGGCCAGGGTCGGTGCTGTCAAGCGCGATAATCCGGTAAGCGGGGGTATCAACCACATAGCTTGCATGCTGCGGCTGGCGCGCCGCAAGGGCAGCACCGCCAAAGACCTGCCAAAGATGCGCGCGGCTGTCATGGTTGCCCGGCGTAATATAACAGGGCATATCCAGCGCCGAAAGCAGCCCGGCGGCGCGGGTGGTTTCAGCCATGCCGGCATCATTGGTTATATCGCCGCTGACCAGCACAATATCGGGCGCGGTCGCGTTCAGATGCGCCACGGTCTGGGCGAGGTTCGCTGCCATCGGCGCGACACCCAGCGTTGGCCCGATGGCGATATGCAAATCGCTGATATGGGCGATCTTCATCTTACCACACGCCTGTGCTTTCCATGCTGGCCCATGGCTCGGCTGGTGGCAGGCTGTCGCCGTTTTGCAAAAGCTCGATCGAGATATTGTCGGGCGAGCGAACAAAGGCCATATGACCGTCGCGCGGCGGGCGGTTGATGGTCACACCCGCCGCCATCAGCCGCTGGCAGGTAGCATAAATATCATCAACCCCGTAGGCAAGATGGCCAAAATGGCGGCTGTCCGAGGGCAGGCCCGCATCACCATCCCAGTTATATGTCAGCTCCAGCGGGGCGTCGTGCTGGCCGGGAGGGGCCAAAAACAACAGGGTAAACCGGCCCTTTTCGCTTTCATAACGGCGGGTTTCCTCCAGCCCCAGCAGGTCGCGGTAAAAATGCAGCGATGCATCGAGGTCTTTAACCCGAACCATCGTATGAAGGTATGTCAGTGCCATGGTATTTTTCCCAAAGGTGAGGTGTCAAAACCGGAGTATGGCTGAATAAGCCGCTGTGGCAAAGCAAAAATAGCGCGGGGCGCAGGCATTATTCGCGCTCGATTTTCTTTTGCCGATAGGCCGCCCACAGGTCGGGCCGCCGTGCTTTGGTGGTGGTCTCGCTTTGGGCCTGACGCCACGCCGCGACCTTGCCGTGGTGGCCCGAGGTCAGCACCGCCGGAATTTCGCGGCCCTCCCACATGGCGGGGCGGGTATAATGCGGGTGCTCCAGCAGCCCGTGGGCAAAGCTTTCTTGCTCGGTGCTTTCGGCGTTGCCCAGCACATTCGGCAACAGGCGCACGGTGGCATCGATCAGGGCCTGCGCCGCGATCTCACCGCCGGTCAGCACAAAATCGCCCAGGGAAACTTCCTCGACCTGCCGCGCTTCCAGCACCCGTTCATCCACCCCTTCAAAACGCCCGCACAGCATTGTCAGCCCGCGTGACCGGCTGAAGCGCTGCGCCATTGCCTGATCAAACCGCCGCCCGCGCGGTGACAAATAGATCACCGGCCAGTCGTCGCGGCCATGGCCCTTGTCGGCAAAATCAATGGCGCGGGCAACCACATCGGCGCGCAGCACCATGCCCGCCCCCCCGCCCGCCGGGGTGTCGTCTACATTACGGTGCTTGCCGCGCGCGAACATACGAATATCTATCGGCTCCAGCCCCCACAGCCCCTTTTGCAGCGCGCGTCCGGTCAGCGAATGACCCAGAATGCCCGGAAACATATCGGGGTATAGGGTTAGCACTTTGGCCTTCCAGGCACCCGCAAGGTCGGGGGTGTTTTGCATTAACGCGCGGGGTTTGCGCGTGGCCTCGATTGACAATCGACCATGGGATTTGGCGGCAGGGGTTGGCATGGCGGGCGCTCTTTGCAATGGTGGTTGCCTGTCTATAGCCCCAAACCGGAGCCCGCACCATGCAAAACCTGACCGGCCTAAAGGATGTCGCCGCTAAATATGACGGTATCCTGTTTGATATCTACGGGGTTATCCATAACGGGCAGGCCTGCTTTGCCCCGTCTGTTGCCTGCCTTGCCAGCCTGCAGGCGGCCAATATTCCCTACAGGTTTTTGTCCAACATGCCGCGACGGGCGGCGCGGGTGCAGGCGGCGTTGGTGGGTTATGGTATGCCCGAGGCGCTGGCCAAGGGCGCGCTGACCTCGGGCGAGGCGGTGTTTATGGCCCTAAGCGGGGCAGGTTTCGGGCCGAAATACTATTTTCAGGGGCCAGAGCGCACCCGTGATATCATCCCCGAAGGCTATACCCCCGCGCCACTGACCGAGGCCGATTTTGTGCTGGTCAGCGGAATTGGCGATACCGAAGGGCCGGATGATTACACCGAGCTGCTGGCGACCGCGTTGGCGCGGGGGCTGCCGATGATCTGCGCCAACCCCGATTTGCGGGTCGGCCATGGCGACAGGCTGGTATCTTGTGCAGGGCTGTTGGTGGACGCCTACGCGCGCATGGGCGGCGATGCCCGCTGGATGGGCAAGCCCCATAAAGCGGTGTTTGAACTGGCACGGCAAATGCTGGGCGGGCGGCTGTTGATGGTCGGTGATTCGTTGCGCACCGATATTGCGGGCGCACAGGCGGCGGGGCTGGATACGCTGTTTATTCGCAACGGCATCCATAAAAACGACATCCATAAAAACGACGGTGACGGGGTTTTCGCCAAACATGGCATCCACCCCGATTATACGCTCGACCATCTGGTTTGGTAACGGCCGGTTAGCCGGGGTCGATGGCCGTGATATGCGCTGCCGCCGCCAGCCCTGCGTGCCGCCCTGTCGCCAGACAACCGTTTAGCAAATACCCCCCCGTCGGGGCTTCCCAATCCAGCATTTCCCCCGCACAAAAAACCCCGGGCAGGGCGTTAAGCATCAACCCGCTATTCAGGGCGTCACGCCTGACACCGCCTGCGGTCGAGATCGCCTCGTCGATCGGGCGCGGGGCTTGCAGGCGCAGCGGCAGCGCCTTTAGCATGCCGGCCAGATCAAACGGGTTATCCACCCGCCGCGCCGCTTCGTTTTCATTGAACAATGCGGCTTTCACGCCGGTAATCCCCACCGTCTTGCGCAAAAAATTCGCGAGGCTAAGCTTGCCACGGGTGCGGCGCAGTTTTTCGGCCAGCACCGGCATCGGCAGGTCTGGCAGCAGGTCAACCCGCATTTCCACCCCGTCTTCCCCCATGCCATCGCGCAGGGCCGCCGACAGGTTATAGATCGCGCCTCCCTCGACCCCCTTGCTGGAGACCACAAATTCGCCACGGGTTTCGGCTTTGCCGAAATGCAGCCGCACCGGCTTGACCGGCGCACCGAAATGCGGCGCCATATGGCGGGACCAGTTAACAATAAAGCCCATATTCGCGGGCTTGAACGGCGCCAGTTCCACGCCCTTTTCGGCCAATATATCTGCCCATTGCCCGTTAGAGCCAAGCCGCGCCCAGCTTGCCCCGCCCAGCGCCAGCACTGTCGCTTTGGCCGCCACCACCTGCTGCCCGCTTGGCGTTTCAAACACCGCGCCATCCTTGAACCCGACCCAGTGCCAGCGGGTTTCAAACCGCACGCCTTTACCCGCCAGCCGCAACAGCCACGCGCGCAGCAAGGGCGAGGCCTTCATCGTTTCAGGGAACACCCGCCCGCTAGAGCCGGTAAACACCGGTTGCCCCAGCGCTTCGGCCCAGTCTTGCACGTCGCTGGGGTTAAAGGCCTCCAGAATGGGCACCATCCAGCTGCGTGCCGCGCCGTATACCGCCATAAACGGCCCATAGGCCTCGTTTTTGGTCAGGTTCAGGCCGGATTTCCCCGCCATCAGCAGCTTGCGCCCCATGGTGGGCATGGCGTCGGCCACCAGCACGCCATGCCCGGCATCGGCCAGCATTTCAGCCGCCATCAACCCGGCGGGGCCGCCACCGATCACCAGCGCATCAGTCACGCAGCACCGCCTTTTTGAGCGCGCTTTTGCGCAGCTTTTCCGAGGCCGATTTAAGCTGCCCACAAGCGGCCATAATGTCTTCGCCGCGCGGGGTGCGCACAGGGCTAGCATAACCGGCATCGTTGACGATCTCGGCAAAGGCCTCGATGCGCGCCCATGTCGAGCGCGCATAAGGGCTGCCGGGCCACGGGTTGAACGGGATCAGGTTGATCTTGGCGGGAATGCCCGAAATCAGCCGCACCAGACGGCGGGCGTCATCATCGCTGTCATTCACCCCCTTCAGCATCACATATTCAAAGGTAATGCGCTCTGAATTGCTAAGCCGCGGATAGGCTTTCAGGGTATCGAGCAGGGTTTTTATGTTCCACTTTTTGTTGATCGGCACCAGCGTGTCGCGCACCGCATCGGTGGTGGCGTGAAAGCTGACCGCCAGCAAACAGCCGATCTCGGCACCCGCGCGCACGATCTCGGGCACCACGCCCGAGGTGCTAAGCGTGATGCGGCGGCGCGAGATCGAGATACCCTCGTTATCCATCACGATATTCATCGCGTCGCGCACGTTTTCAAAGTTGTAAAGCGGCTCGCCCATGCCCATCAGCACCACGTTGGTAATGCGCCTGCGGCCCTCGCGCGGGGTGCCGTCCACCGGCCATTCATCCAGATCATCGCGGGCGACCATTACCTGCGCCACAATTTCGCCCGCGCTAAGGTTGCGCACCAGTTTTTGGGTGCCGGTATGGCAAAAACTGCAGTTCAGCGTGCAGCCGACCTGACTGGAAATGCACAGCGTGCCACGGTTTTCATCGGGGATGTAAACCGCCTCGACCTCGTGGCCGCCAGCGATGCGCAGCAGGTATTTGCGGGTGCCGTCTTGTGACACCTGTAATGCCACGATTTCGGGGCGTTCAACGGTGAAATGTTGCGCCAATGCCGTGCGGAACTCTTTGGCCAAGTTGGTCATCACGCCAAAATCCTGTGCGCCTTTTTGGTAGATCCAGCTCCACAACTGGCTGGTGCGCATTTTGGCTTGGCGCTCGGGGGTGCCGGTGGCGATCAGGGCGTCGCGCAGGGCGGGGCGGGTCAGGCCCAGCAACGAGCGCCGCGCGGTCGGGGTGGTAGCGCGCGGCAGCACACGGGTTTCAGGGGTTAGCGCAACCATTGGCGGCTCCTCAAAATTCAAAACGCCCCCCGCAGCAGCGAAGGGCGCCATTAGTATAGGGGGTGTCGGGCGGCTTTGCCAGCGGCGTCAGCGGCACATCTCTTCGGCTTTGGCATAGGCGGCGGTAAAGCCGATCAGCGAAAACACGTCGGTGGTGATCGTGCCACGGGCCGAGGTGCCAATCACCTTGGCCTCGGCACCGCCGCGCATGGCGGTGATCAGCCCGGCGTCATCTTCGGGGCGCGGCCAGGCGTATTCGGTGCTGATATCGGCGTTAGGGTAAAGGTTGAAGCTCGCGTCCTTGATCTTCATCTGCACGGTGGCGTCCTGATTTAGCGGATACCCCGCCAAAAAGCTCGGCTCGTTGTCAATACTTTCACCGGGGATGATCGAGATATAAAACCGGATATCACCCCGGTTTACCGTAACCGCCGCACCATCGCGCTGGGCCGACCAGCCGGTGGGTTTGGAGACAATAAAACATTCTTTCGGGCTGTCGGCGACATAGACGCTCCAGTCGGTTTCAGAGCCGACCATCGCCAGTTCTTGCGCCGCCAGCGGCAGCGCTGCACCCATGCCCAAAACGACGCCAGCTATATATTTTCCAACCATTTTCCGGGCTCCTGCTCAAACCGATGAAACCACCTGTGCCCTGTTTTACAACAGCTTTGGCAGATGGCCTGTATTTTGCTCGTTTACAGGCGCAATCTAAATAGAAACCGGGGTTGAAAGCCAGCCTTAAAACGCAATATTTTGTCCGCACGGGCAGGATTTTGCCTATTTTCGCCCGCGCGCTGTGGTTTTGCGGCTAAAGCATATGCCCGCTCTTGCGCGCCTTTACCGAAAGATAGCCGGCATTATGCGGGTTTTTACCAACCTTCAGCGGCACCCGCTCGGCCACCACCACGCCCGAGCTGGCCATTTTGGCCAGTTTCGCGGGGTTGTTGGTCATCAGCCGCACGGCGCTGAACCCCAGCGCCTTCAGCATTTGCGCGCCAAGCTCGAAATTGCGCTCGTCATCCTCGAAACCCAGGCGGTGGTTGGCCTCGACGGTATCAAAACCCTGGTCTTGCAGGCTATAGGCCCGCATCTTGTTGGCCAGACCAATGCCGCGCCCCTCCTGGTTCATATAAAGCAGCACCCCCGCGCCTGCCGTGCCGATTTGCTGCAAAGCCGCGCGCAGTTGCGGGCCGCAATCGCATTTGAGCGAGCCAACAAGATCACCGGTAAAGCACGCCGAATGCAGCCGCGCCAGCACCGGCAGCTGCCGGTCGGGGTTGCCGATTTCTATCGCGTAATGTTCTTCGGAGCCATCATCGGGGCGAAACACATGCACACGACCCAGCGCCGATACCGCCAGCGGCACCCGCGCCGAGGAAACCTCGGCCAGCGTCACCGGTTCGGCATTGGTGATATCGTCGGTATCAAGCAGCGACAACCCCGCCGGCATGGCCGCCACCCTGACCAGCACCGCCGCCGGCAGCAGATGCGCCTTTTTGCACAGGCTGATGGCGGCGCTATGGGCCCCCGAAGCCCCGCCGCGCACCGCCCTGAACGGGCCTTTCAGCGGTGTTGCCAGATCGATCGACGGGTCGGCAACCGCTTTTAACCAGCCAAGGGGGGTATCATCGGGCACCGCGATTCGGCTTAGACCGGCATCATAAACCGGTATATGCAGGGTCTGGCTGCGCCGTGCGGTCAACGCCAGCTCGGGCGAACCAAGGGCGTGCAGGGCGGCCCAGCGCGGGGCCGCCAGCGCCTCGACCGCTGCGGCCAGCCATATTTGCCCCCCGGCGCGCACCCCCACGGGCAGGCCAAGGCGCAGGTCATGCGCGGCGCGGGCGCGCCTTTCAGCGGCAGTCAGGGCCAACATCGGCGATTCCTTGTTTCAGTTTGCCACCAATCTATAGCCACCACGCGCCGGAATTGAAACATTTGCTTCATTTTGCACACAAGCGGGTGAGATCGCCCCCCCGCCCTTGCGCCGCGCCGCAATAGCCCCAAAATAGGGCATAGATAAACGGAGGAAACCACCATGAGCACCCTGAAAAAAATATTGATGGTCGATGACGACGAGGACCTGCGCGAGGCCCTGGCCGACCAGCTGGTGCTGACCGACGATTTTGACGTGTTCGAGGCCGCCACCGGCGCCGAGGGGCTGTCGCGCGCCAAAGAGGCGCTTTACGACTTGGTGATTCTGGACGTGGGCCTGCCCGATATGGATGGCCGCGAGCTGTGCCGCCTGATGCGCAAACAGG
>CAYWXQ010000113.1:0-7630 GCA_964462475.1 uncultured Rhodobacterales bacterium
GCCGTGATAACCGGTTAAAAAAACCAAAAACCCGCTTACATCATGGTGATAGGCCACGAGCGTTTTCGGGCTTTTGCCCGCCACTTGCGCGGCCTCCAGCCAACGCTGCAACAAATCCACCGCTTGCGCGGCGGGTTTCATGCCACCCAGCGGCGCAGGATGCGCTCAAACGCCTCGGCAAAAAATGTCAGCAGGTCAACGCCTTGGTCCGCGCTAAACCGGTCTGCGTTTTCAGAGCCAAAGGCCAGCAGCGCCGGTAGCTGTTTTTGCCCAAGATCAAGGCGCAGCAATGCTTCGGATTTCACCCGACCGGCGGCGGCGGTAAACACCCGCGCCTTGTTCGGGCCGGCCGCGCGCAGGGTAACCTTGCGCATCGCCACATCGCGGCCATTCAATATAATCTCGCGGATCATGCCGGGTTCCAGCGGGGTGATCACCGCATGGGGCAGTTCGCCGTTCTGGCTTTTGCTTTCGATGCAAAGCCGCACCATATCGACCCCCAGAATACTGGCGACCTCGTTTTGCAGCACATCCAGAAAGCTTTGAAAATCGCGCGGTTCCAGCACCGACAGCACCGCGCGCTGCACCTGATTGGTGCCCGCCATATTATCATAGGCCGCCGCGATCACGCTGGCATGGGTGTCTTCAAGCCGTTCCAGCCGGTCTTCAAGGCGCTCCAGAAACACGTTGCGCAGATCAACCACACGTTCGCCATGGGCGGCGTCTTGGGCGTGCAGCAGGGCGCGCATTACCTCGCTATCCTCCAGCACCACCGAGGGGTCGGCCAGTATGTCGGCCTTGAGCTTGTTTTCGGCTTCCATCCCCCGCCCCTACAGAATTTGCTGGCCGGTTTTGGCCCAGTCGGCCATAAAGGCTTTAAGCCCCTTGTCGGTCAGCGCATGATCGGCGAGCTTTTTAAGCACGTTTGGCGGCGCGGTCACCACATCGGCGCCGATCAGGGCCGATTGGGTTACATGGTTAACCGAACGCACCGAGGCCACCAGGATCTCGGTTTTGAACAGGTAGTTGTCATAGATGGTGCGAATGTCGTCGATCAGGTCCATGCCATCAAGGTTGATATCATCAAGCCGCCCGACAAAGGGTGAAATAAAGCTCGCCCCCGCCTTGGCCGCCAACAGCGCCTGGTTGGCCGAAAAACACAGGGTGACGTTTACCATTGTGCCCTCGCCCGACAGGGTTTTGCAGGCTTTCAGCCCATCCCATGTCAGCGGCACTTTTACCGCGATGTTATCGGCTATTTTCGCCAGTTTGCGGCCCTCGGCTATCATGTCATCGGCCTTCAGCGCCACCACTTCGGCGCTCACCGGCCCGTCGATCAGCGCGCAAATCTCTTTGGTGACCTCCAGTATATCGCGGCCCGATTTCAATATCAGCGAGGGGTTGGTGGTGACCCCGTCAACCATGCCGGTGTCGTTCAGCTCGGCTATGGCATCGATATCGGCGGTGTCTACAAAAAATTTCATGGCGCTTTTCCGTTTATTTCGCGCTCCCCGTGAGCGGTTCGGCTATACCATATCCCAAGGATTCGGCGGATGGAAGCCAACATGATGCAGGCACAGGATTTTATCGAGGGCGAGGCCGTGGCGGTGCTGACCACCGAGCCGGTCAGCCACTTGTTTGATTATCTCGCCCCCGCGGGCGGGGTTAGTGTGGGGGATCTGGTAAAAGTGCCGCTGGGGCCGCGCCGCGTGCTGGGGGTGGTGTGGGCGGCGGGCACCGGTTTTACCCGCGCCAAACTGCGCACGATCGTAACGGTGGCCGATGTGCCCGCCCTTACCCCCGATATGATCGCGTTTTTGACCAAGGTGGCCGATTATAACGTTGCGCCATTATCACAGGTGCTAAAGCTTGCCACCCGCGCGCCGGGGTTGCTGGACCCGCCCGCCAAGCGCAAGCTTATTTCGCTATCGGGTCTGGCCCCGCTTAAACTGACCCCTGCCCGCACAAGGGTGATGGATTTTCTGAAATCACAGGGCGGGCGGCCGTTTGCCCCGCCCGAGCTGGCGCAATTTGCCGGGGTGTCGCCAAGCGTGGTCAGCGGCCTTGTAAAGCAAGGGGTGTTGTTGGTTGAAGACGCCCCGCGCGACCCGCCCTATCCCCGGCTTGACCCCGCCCATCCCGGCAAACAGCTGTCTGGCCAGCAGGCGACAGCGGCGCAGGCGCTGCGCCAAGCGGTGCAAAGCCGCGCCTATAATACCACGTTGTTAAAGGGGGTTACCGGCTCTGGCAAAACCGAGGTTTATCTGGAAGCGCTGGCCGAAGTGCTGGCCCAGGGCCGCCAAGGGCTGGTATTGTTGCCCGAAATCGCCCTGACGGTTGATTTTTTGGCGCGGTTGGAAACCCGCTTCGGGGCCCGCCCTGCCGAGTGGCATTCGGGCGCCACCATGAGTGAGCGCCGCCGCTGCTGGCGGGCGGTGGCATCAGGCGATGCGCAGCTGGTGGTCGGGGCGCGCTCGGCGCTGTTTTTACCGTTTCAGGACCTTGGGTTGATCGTGGTCGACGAGGAACATGACGGCTCCTATAAACAGGAAGAAGGGGTTTATTACCACGCCCGCGATATGGCGGTGCTGCGGGCCTCTATCGCCCGCGCCAGTGTGGTGCTGGCCACCGCCACCCCCAGTCTGGAAACATGGGCCAATGCCGAGGCCGGCAAATATACCCGCCTTGATCTGCCCGAGCGCTACGGCACCGCAAAACTGCCCGAAATGGCAGCGATTGACATGCGCGATCAGGCGATGCAGCCCAACCAGTGGCTATCCCCCACGCTGCGCGACGAAATGCGCAAGGTTTACGCAGCGGGCAGCCAATCATTGCTGTTTTTGAACCGGCGCGGCTATGCCCCGCTAACCCTGTGCCGCGCTTGTGGCGAGCAGGTCGGCTGTGACAGCTGCGATGCGCGCATGGTCGAGCACAAGTTTCAAAACCGCCTGATTTGCCACCAGTGCGGGGCCAGCAGGCCCATTCCGGAAACCTGCCCCAGCTGTGACGTAACCGGCAAAATGGCCGCCATCGGCCCGGGGGTTGAACGCATTGCCGAGGAGGTGGCAGAGGTTTTTCCCGACGCGCGGGTCGAGATATTATCGTCTGATCTGTCAGACAGCGCGCGGGGCCTGAAAGAGCGGTTTGCGGCCATCGCGGCGGGCGAGGCCGATATTATTATCGGCACGCAGATGGTGGCCAAGGGCCATAACTTTCCGCATCTGACGCTGGTGGGGGTGGTGGATGCCGATCTTGGCCTGCAAGGCGGCGATTTGCGCGCGGCTGAAAAAAGCTTTCAGCTGATCCGGCAGGTGGCGGGGCGGGCGGGGCGGGCCGAAAAGCCGGGGCGGGCGCTGTTGCAAAGCTTCCAGCCCACCCATCCGGTGATAGAGGCAATATTGTCGGGCGACGAAGAATCGTTTTGGCAGGCCGAGGCCAAGGCGCGGCAGGAGGCCGACATGCCCCCCTATGGCCGCTTGGCGGGGGTTATCATATCGGCCCCGAAACAAGAGCAGGCGTTTGATATCGCCAACATACTGGCGCGCAATGCCGCGCCATTACTGACAATAAACGCCCGCCTGTTTGGCCCCGCCGCCGCGCCGATCGCCAAGATCAGAGACCGCTACCGCGTGCGCCTGCTGGTTAAGGCCGCCAAGGGTGCGCCGTTGCAAAAAGCGCTACGCCAATGGGTAAAACCGATCAACAAACCCGCCAATTTGCGCATCGCCATCGACATCGACCCGCAAAGCTTTTTTTAGCTGCTGGCGGCGTCCATACCGGCCTCGGTGGCCAGTTTGCGCATTTTGCTTTGCAGTTTTTCAAACGCCCGCACCTCGATCTGCCTGATGCGCTCACGGCTGACGCCATAAATCTTTGACAGCTGCTCCAGCGTCAATGGTTCTTCGCTCAGGCGGCGCTTGGTCAGGATATCCTGCTCGCGCTCGTTCAGGTCTTCCATCGCTTTGGCCAGCAGGGACATGCGGGTGTCAAACTCGTCTTTCTCGGCATAATCACCGGCCTGATCGGCGCTTTCGTCCTCCAACCAGTCTTGCCACTGCGCCGCACCATCGCCATCAGATTTGATCTGGGCGTTAAGCGAGGCATCGCCCCCCGACATCCGCCGGTTCATCGAGGTCACTTCGGCCTCGGTCACGTTAAGTTCGGTGGCGATGCGTTTTACATTTTCGGGGCGCAGATCGCCTTCTTCAAGCGCGCCGATCTTGTTTTTGGCCTTGCGCAGGTTGAAAAACAGTTTTTTCTGCGCCGATGTTGTGCCCATTTTTACCAGCGACCACGAACGCAGGATATATTCCTGAATGCTGGCGCGGATCCACCACATGGCATAAGTCGCAAGGCGAAAGCCTTTTTCGGGGTCAAAGCGTTTAACCGCCTGCATCAGGCCGACATTGGCCTCGGAAACCACCTCGGCGGTGGGCAGGCCATAACCGCGATACCCCATGGCGATTTTGGCCGCCAACCGCAGGTGGCTGGTAACCATTTTATGGGCAGATTCACTGTCTTCATGGTCAACCCACGCTTTGGCCAGCATGTATTCTTCTTCCGGCTCGAGCATCGGAAATTTGCGGATCTCCTGCATATAGCGCGAAAGCCCCTGTTCCGGCGACGGGGCCGGTAGGTTGGCATAGCTCATCTGTCTCTCCTCAGCCTTATTGATTTGGCTTGTTGATTTGGCTTGTTGATTTGGCCTATTTATTTGGCGTTCTATATTAAGATGGGGTTAAATCCCCCCGATTTCAAGCATTTCACGCGCCTGCGTTCTTGCTTTAAGCGGGTTTTGGCGCAAGGCAAATACCAAAAAACAGGGCGATATAAAATAGTGTGTGCGGCACGGCATAGGTGCCGGCAAGCATTGAATGCAGCAACAACGCGTTAAGCCCGAGAAAGGCCGGGATTCGCGCCTCGGCACCCGGCATGCGCACCCGTTCAAGGGCCCCGAGCCACCCCCGACCCAGCACCCAGAAAAACACTGTTCCCCCGACAAACCCCCACGCCAGGAACACCTCTAGCACAAGGTTGTGCACCGTGCGGTATGCCAAAAAATAGATCGGTAGCGGCGCGCTGCTTTCACGCCGCAAATCATAGGCGGCAAAATCGGGCCAAAGGTTCGAGAACTGCCCCAACCCATGGCCGAACCATGGCCGGTCGGCAATCAGCGCCACCGCGCCCTGCCAGCGCACCAACCGGCTGCTGCTAATGGCATCCAGACCCGGGCGGGCCGATTTGGCAGCCATATTCATTATGCCAAAAGCGCCGTCATCAGGTGTCCAGATCAAAAACGAAAACCCGGCCCCTAACAGCGCGCTAACCAAAAACACTGCCCAGAGCCGCAAAATATAACGCGGCCGCAGCAATGAAAGAACAACCGCCGCCCCAAAAAGTGACACCCCGGCTCCGCGCCCGCCGCTCCAGAACAGCATGGCCCAAAGAGCGACCACTCCGACCCAGACAAGCAAGGTAAACCGCGATTTTCGGCCAACCACCAACAGGCCAATCCCGACAGCGATGCCGGCCTCTAGCGCCATGCCAAACAGCCGCACCGCCCCGAACCCCGGCACTTGCCACGAAAACCCCGAGGGCGGTGCCAAAACCGGTGTCTGGATATAAAGAAAAACAACCAATGCAGGGGCCAGCGCAACCACACCGATGAAAAGCGCCAAATATATTGGTCGCGAAAAACGGGCCTGATAGACTCTCATGCCGTAAAACGCCGCCACCCCAAGGGCCAGCGCCAGCAGCACCCGCAGCAACTGGATATCCGCCAGCGTCCGGTTGGCCACAAGCGCCTGTCTTAGCGCGAGACCAAGCGCCACCAGCGCCAATATCGCGATCACATCAAAACGTGGCAACCATAGCCAAGGCTGGCCGCTGCGCCGCACATCCACCAGAAAACCAAAAAGCACAAACCACGAAACAAATATCCACGGCTTTGTCCAAAGGTCCAGCAGCACCGGATAGGGCACCGCCATGCCCTGCGCGACATCAACCGCCGCGATCACCCCCGGCAGCAGCAATAACACAATGAACCCGAACACGACGGGCGGAAGCGCCTTATTCATTCGGCATCGCCCCGCCTTTCAGCGCCGCCACCAGCGTTGCCATATCGGCCGGCAGCACCGCTTCAAAGCGCATATCCTTGCCGCTAACCGGATGCACAAACCCCAGCGTAGCTGCATGTAGCGCCTGTCGTGGAAACTGGCGCAGCGCGTCGGCGGTATCAAAGGGCATCGCCGCTTTGGGAATGGCGCGTTTGCCGCCATAGGTCTGGTCGCCCACCAGCGCGTGGCCGATATAAGCCATATGGGCGCGAATTTGGTGGGTGCGTCCGGTTTCAAGCCAACAGGTAACCAGCGCCGCTACCGGCTTTTCGTCAGGGCCGAACGCGGCATCGGCCCTTAGGCGGGTGATCGCGTGTTTGCCGCTATCCTGCACCACGCACATGCGTTTGCGGTCGGTGCGGTGCCGGGCGATATTACCTGATATCCGCACCACATTGCCGGGCTCGAAACGCACGCCCTTTATGCCCTTTAGCCGCGGGTCAACCGCGCTTGGCCGCCCCCAGCACAGGGCGCGGTATTGCCGCTCCATCGAGTGGTCGGCAAATTGCGCCGCCAGCCCCTGATGGGCGGCGTCTGATTTGGCGACCACCAGCAGGCCCGATGTGTCTTTGTCGATCCGGTGCACAATGCCCGGGCGTTTTACGCCGCCAATGCCCGACAGGCTGTCACCACAATGGTGCAGCAGCGCGTTTACCAGCGTGCCGGTTTCAGAGCCCGGCGCGGGGTGCACCACCATGCCGGCTGGCTTGTTAACCACAATCAGGTGCGGGTCTTCATATACCACCTCCAGCGCAATTTCCTCTGGCAGGGCTTCAAGCTCTACCGCCACGGGCAGCACCAGTTGCCAGACCTGCCCGACCTCTGGCACCGCTTTGATACTGCGCACGATCTCGCCCTCGCAACTGACCTGACCGGCCGCGATCAGCGCCTGAATGCGGGCGCGAGACAGCGTAACCCCCTCGGGCACCGCCTGTGCTAGGGCTTTATCTAGGCGCTTGGGCAATGTATCACCTAAGGATATTTCAAGAATCTCGGAGTCGGCCATGGATGCCCCAGTTAAAGAACCAAAAAACCTGCGCATGCTGCGAAGGCTGGTCACGGTGTTGACCGTGGTTATGATAGGGGGGCTTTTAACCATTGTCGCGGTGATTGTCATGCAGTTTACGCGCACAACATCGGTGGCCACCGGCCCTGCCCTGCCGCCGGATATTGCCCTGCCCGGCAGCGAGACCGCGCAAGCCGTAACTTTTGGCAAAGGCTGGATCGCGGTGGTGACCATAGACATGGACGGATTGGAGCGCATTCGCATTTATTCACCCGACGGGATGCCGCGCCAATCCATGGAAATCGGACATTTTGAATGAGCCTGCCTGACGGATTTTTAGACGATCTGCGCACCCGCCTTTCTATCGCCGATGTGGTTGGGCGCAAGGTGATGTGGGATGCGCGAAAAACCAATGCCGGCAAGGGTGATTACTGGGCACCCTGCCCGTTTCATCAAGAAAAAACCGCGTCTTTTCATGTGGATGACCGCAAAGGGTTTTATTATTGCT
>CAYWXQ010000114.1:0-7594 GCA_964462475.1 uncultured Rhodobacterales bacterium
TGGTGCCGGTTTTACCGCCGATCTGCCAGCCATCAATGCGCGCGCGCCGCCCCGATCCGGTTTCGACCACCTGATTGAGCATGTAAAGCAGATACCCGTCTGCCAGCTCGCTCAGCACCCGCCGCCCGTTACCGGCGCGGCTGATGTTGAAGGGGCGCGACCCGTCGGCCAGTGTCAGATCAACCATACCATAAGGTTTGCTGAGCCGACCGCCGTTCAAAAACCCCGCATAGGCGCCGGTCATTTCCAGCAGGCTGACATCGGTCACCCCCAGTGCCAGCGCCGGGCCGGTGGCGATGTCAGAGGTGATACCGAAATCCATCGCCATCGCCCGCACCCGCTCACGGCCAACCGCCTCTGACACCCGCACCGCAACGGTGTTGATCGAGCGCGCCATCGCCTGCGTCAGGGCCATTTCACCCTTGAAATCGCGGCTATAGTTTTTGGGGCTCCACGGGCCGGAACCGGGGATGTCGATGGTGAGCGGCTCGTCTATAACCTTGTCGGTGGGCAGCCAGCCGGCCTCTAGCGCGGCGGCGTAAACAAAGGGTTTGAATGCCGAGCCCGGTTGGCGCAGCGCCTGCGTGGCGCGGTTAAAGTAATCACCCTCTATATTACGCCCCCCGACAATCGCGCGCACCGCCCCGTCGGGGGACATCACCACAATTGCCGCTTGCGCGTCGGAGCCTTCGCTGACCTTGGTGGCAAACACATTGGCCAGCGCGGCGTCTGCCGCGCGCTGGATGTCGGGGTCAAAGGTGGTGCGAATTTCGACATCCTCGGCGGTGTCGCGGGTAAAGGCCTGCATCACCTGATCACCGTCCATCGCCATCACCCAGTCGGCAAAATCACCGCCGATCAGGGTTTTGGCGGTGGTCGATAGCGTCGCTGGATCAGCCCGGGCGATATCGGCCTCGATCCGGGTTAAATAGCCCTGTTCCTGCATCAGCCCGATCACCACCGCCGCGCGGCCCTGGGCGCGGGCAAGGTTACGGGTAGGGGCGAAATGGCTGGGGGCGGTCAGCAACCCCGCCAGCATTGCGGATTCAGACGGGGTAAGATCGCGCGCCGATTTGGCGAAATAACGCTGGGCGGCGGCCTCGAACCCGTAAGCCCCCGCGCCCAGATAGGCGCGGTTCAGATAGATGCTTAAAATGTCGTCTTTGCTGTATTTCAGCTCTAGCGCAAAGGAAAACGGCATTTCCTGTAGTTTGCGCCACAGGGACTGGCGGCGGCAATCGGCCTCTGATTTATCGGTCTCGCCAAGGCATAACAGCTTGGCGACCTGCTGGGTGATGGTCGAGCCGCCATTGCCCGAAAGCGGGCCGCGCCCTGCCGAAAGGTTAATGCGGATGGCGCTGGCGATGCCGCGCGGGCTAATGCCGAAATGGCTGTAAAACCGTTTATCCTCGGTCGCGACCACCGCGTTTTTAAGAAAGGGCGATACGGTTTGGGCCCGCAGAGAGCCGTCGAACTGCTCACCGCGCCACGCGAAAATATTGCCGTTGCGGTCGAGCAGGCGCACCGAGCCACGGGCGCGGCCGTCGAGCTGGGCCTCCATCGCGGGCAGCTGGACATAGTAATAGCCGGTCCACAGCGTTAGCACCAGCGTGCCCGCAATGGCCCCGCGCCACGCAAACCACCACAGGGTTTTGAAAAAGCGGCGCAGCAACCAGCCCAGCGCGCGGGTTATGATATTGCCCCCGCTCGCGTCTTTGTTTTTGGTGTGCGGGGTTTTTTTAGTGGCCCTGGTTTTGCGCCGCACGGGCTTGGCAGCTTTTTGTGGTTTTGCTGTGGTTTTTTTCGCGGGCTTTGGAGCAGGTTTTTTAACCGGTTTTTTGGGGGCCGTGCCCGGCGACACCTTGTCGGTCCGCCGCGCAACCAAGGGCGGGGGGGTGGGCGTTGCTTTGGCCCGCTTGTTGGCAGGAGGTGGTTTTTTGGCCATTTCGGCTGCCTGTGTGCTCGTTTTTGTTTTGTCTATCCTAGCGAATTTACCCGCCATTGTAGAGAGGCGATTCTGCAATCGGCATATATTCGCCTTTTGTTATGTGCATAATTTGTGTGCAGTTAGGTAGAGATGGCTAAATAATAGGCATTATCCCTAAATTCCGCCACAGTCTGGCGCCCAAAAGCTTCCTTTTTAGCCAAAACCATCCGAAGGCTCTCTGCAAGCGGTGCGCCTGCACCAAAACCGGATTCGCAAGGGAGACATTATGAAACTGATCATTGCAGCGATCAAACCGTTCAAGCTTGAAGAGGTGCGCGAGGCCCTGACCGAGATCGGCATTCAGGGGCTTATGGTTTCTGAAATTAAGGGCTATGGCCGCCAGGCTGGCCATACCGAAATTTATCGCGGGGCCGAATATGTGGTCAATTTCGTGCCCAAGGTGAAGCTCGAAATGGTGGTGGCAGCCGATCTTGCCGATCAGGTGGTTGAAACGCTGGCGGCTACTGCCAAAACCGGCTCTATCGGCGATGGCAAAGTATTTGTGCTGGATGTGGAAAGCGCCTTGCGCGTGCGCACCGGTGAAACCGGCGAAGACGCTATTTAGAAAAATGGAACGAGGGAAGATCATGTTTAAACTTACCAAAACTACAGGGGTTGTTGCCGCGCTTATGCTCGCCACACCGGCGCTGGCCCAAAGTGACGCGCCGCAAATACCGGCCGAGATCGGCTATATTTTTAACACCTTCATGTTCCTGGTCGCCGGTTTTCTGGTGATGTGGATGGGCGCGGGGTTCTCGATGCTCGAGGCCGGTCTGGTGCGCTCAAAAAACGTGGCGATGCAGCTGACAAAAAACATCGGTCTGGTGGCGATTGCCTCGATCATGTATTATCTGGTCGGCTATAACCTGATGTATCCGGGCGATGCCTGGACGGTGAACGGCATTATCGGCGCGTTCGCAACCACCTCGCTAGAGCCGGTCGGGGTTGGCGCCGACGGCGTGGACCTGACCTATGCCTCGGTTGGCTCGGATTTCTTTTTTCAGCTGATGTTTGCGGCGGCGACCGCCTCTATCGTGTCGGGGGCTTTGGCCGAGCGCATAAAGCTTTGGCCGTTTTTGATCTTCACCACGGTGCTGGTGGCGGTGATTTACCCGATTCAGGCAAGCTGGAAATGGGGCGGCGGTTTTTTGGCTGAAGCGGGCTTTCAGGATTTCGCCGGCTCGACCATTGTGCACTCGGTTGGTGGCTGGGCGGCATTGGCTGGCGCGCTAATTCTTGGGGCGCGCATTGGCAAATATAAAAACGGCAAGGTTATCCCGATGATGGGCTCAAACCTGACGCTGGCAACGCTTGGCACATTTATTTTGTGGATGGGGTGGTTTGGCTTTAACGGCGGTTCGCAGCTTTACATGAACACTACCGGCAACGTGACCGATATTAGCCGGATTTTCGCCAATACCAACACGGCGGCAGCAGGGGGAGCCATAGCAGCGTTGTTTATGACCCAACTGCTTTATAAGAAGCCAGACCTGACCATGATGCTGAACGGCGCATTGGCGGGTCTGGTTTCAATAACCGCCGAGCCGCTGACCCCGGGTCTGGGCCAAGCGACGCTGATTGGCGTGGTTGGCGGTGTGCTGGTGGTGTTTGCGGTGCCGCTGCTCGACAAGCTGAAGGTTGACGATGTGGTTGGCGCCATTCCGGTGCACCTGTTTGCCGGGATCTGGGGCACGATGGCGGTGGCGTTTACCAACCCCGATGCCAGCTTTACCACCCAAGCCTACGGGATTGTGGTTATCGGCGGGTTTGTGTTCTCGGTTTCATTGGTTCTGTGGATGGTGCTGAAAGCGGTGATGGGCATCAGGGTTAGTGCCGAGGCCGAGATCAACGGCCTGGATATGAGCGAGCTCGGGATGGAGGCCTACCCCGAGTTTACCAACGGCTGATAAGCGTTGTGTGCCACGCAGGGCCGTCTCCGGCAACGGGGGCGGCTTTTTTGTGCCTACGGCACGGGGGCCTCGCTACGCTCGGCGGGGGATTTCATCCCCCCTTGCTTCGCAATTCACCCCTGGAGTATTTAGGGAAAAGTGAAGCCGGGGGGAATATGGATCAGGCGATATTGAATATTCGGGCGATTTGCGCGGGGGAAATGGATGTAATAGCTAATATGGCAACGGTTGCCTGTGAGCTTTTTCATGGGGATGCGCGGTTTGACTGGGTCGGGTTTTATCGCAATATCGGAGGCGATGTGCTGAAGATCGGGCCTTATCAGGGCGGGCACGGGTGCTTGACCATTCCATTTTCGCGCGGGGTATGTGGGCTGGCGGCGCGGGAGCGGCGCATCACAATTGTAAATGATGTGAATAATTTTGGAGGCCATATTGCTTGCGCCAGCAGCACGGTTTCGGAGATCGTTTTGCCGGTGTTCGGGCCGGATGGGGCGTTGCTCGGGGTGTTGGATATTGATAGCGACCAGCGTTCTGCGTTTACATTGTCTGATGCGGACGCACTAAAAGCCATGCTGCATGAAGTTTTTGCGACAGGTGAATAATCTGCTTGAAGGGGTTGGTCGGTTTATGGCAGATTGTCGCATGACTGATACGATAAAAACATGGGCCGAAGTTGCCCCCCGCCTGATAGCTGTCGCCGCTGGTCGTGAGGCCGCCGACATGGTGATCATCAACGCCAAATGGGTAAACGTGCATTCGCGCGAGGTGCTAAAGCATAGCAGCATCGCCATTGCCAGTGGCCGCTTTGCCTATTGCGGCGAACACCGCGACAGCCTGATCGGGCCGGATACAATAGTGATAGACGCCAAGGGCCGCTATGCCATTCCGGGGTTGTGCGATGCCCATATGCATATTGAAAGCGGCATGCTGACGGTTACGCAGTTTGCCCGCGCCGTTATCCCGCACGGCACCACCACCATGTTTGTTGACCCCCACGAGATCGCCAACGTCATGGGTCTGCCCGGGGTGCGCCACATGCATGACGAGGCGCTGGCCCAGCCGGTAAACGTATATGTGCAAATGCCAAGCTGTGCGCCCAGCGCCCCGGGGTTGGAGACCACAGGCAGCGAAATATTGCCCGCCGATGTGGTCGAGGCGATGGGGTGGCCCAATATTATCGGCCTGGGCGAGATGATGAACTTTCCGGGCGTCATCAACGCTGACGAAAAAATGCTGGCGATTATTGCCGCCACCCAAAACGCCGGCAAGGTCGTGGGTGGCCATTACGCCAGCCCTGACCTGACCGATTTTCACGCCTATGCCGCCGGTGGCCCTGCTGATGACCATGAGGGCACCACCGAGGCTGACGCGATTATGCGGGTGCGCCAAGGCATGCGCGCCATGCTGCGGCTTGGCTCGGCGTGGTATGACGTAAAAGCCCAGATCACCGCGATCACGGAGCGGGGCTTGGATTCGCGCAATTTTGTGCTCTGCACCGATGATTGTCATTCGGGCACCTTGGTCAATGATGGCCATATGAACCGTGTGGTTCGCCATGCGATTGACTGTGGGGCCGACCCGTTGGTGGCCTTGCAGATGGCCACGATCAATACCGCGACGCATTTTGGCTTGGAGCGCGAGCTTGGCTCGATAACGCCCGGGCGGCGGGCGGATGTGATTATTACCTCTGATCTGCGGAGCTTGCCGATCGAGACCGTGATTGCGCGCGGGCAGGTGATTGCCGAGGATGGCGGAATTTTGTGCGTCGAGCCTGATTACAAATGGCCAGAAAGCGCCACCAAATCGGTGCATATGAAGCGCGATTTAAGCGCCGGTGATTTTGATATTACCGCACCTAAAGGCAAAAACGCCGTCACCGCGCGGGTTATAGGCGTGGTTGAAAACCAGGCCCCGACCAAGGCGCTGACCGCCAAACTGCCGGTCGAAGACGCGCTGGTGGTCGGTGATCTTGCGCAAGATGTTTGCCAGATCGCACTGGTCGAGCGCCACAGCGAAACCGGCGGGGTGGTTAATGCGTTCGTCAGCGGTTTTGGCTATAACAAACCCAGCGCGGTCGCCTCTACCGTCGCGCATGACAGCCACCATATGATCGTGATTGGCACCAATAAAGCCGATATGGCGCAAGCCGCCAACCGGCTGCAACAAGTGCAGGGCGGGGTTGTGGTGATATCGGAGGGCAAGGAATTGGCGCTGGTAAAACTGCCAATCGGTGGCTTGATGTCTGATGCGCCAGCGGTCGAGGTCGCGGCGGCGGCCGACCGGATGGTGGCGGCGATGGCGGCCTGTGGCTGCACGTTGAACAACGCCTATATGCAGCACTCACTGCTGGGGCTGGTGGTTATCCCCGAGCTGCGGATCTCTGACAAGGGGTTGATAGATGTAACGACGTTCGAGAAAACCGAGCTGTTTGTGGAGGACGAGGCATGAACCAGCATCTGGGCCTGACCGACCTGCCGGTTCTTTCCCCCACGCCATTGCAGGCCGAACGTTTTACCGATGCGGGTAAAGCGGTGGCCAGGCTACAAGTGCTATATGATCAGTCGGTGCAGTTTTTGCGCGCCAATTTTGAGGCGGTGATGGGCGGGCAGCCCCCCAAAGGGCGTTACCGCGCGTTTTACCCGCAGGTCTGTATTACCACCACCACCCATGCCAAGCTTGATACCCGCCTTGCTTTTGGCCATGTTGCCGAGCCGGGGAAATATGCGATCAACATCACCCGCCCCGATCTGTTTGCCGGCTATCTTGAGCAGCAAATCGCCCTGTTGCTGGAAAACCACGGCGTGCCGGTTGAGGTCTCAATTTCGGATGTGGCAATTCCGGTGCATTTTGCCATGAACGAGGGCGCGCATATTGAAGGCGCGATCGAGGACCGGCAGCAGCGCCCGATGCGCGATATATTTGATGTGCCCGATCTTGAATGCACCAATGATGCCATCGTAAACGGCACCGCGGGGGCCGATGCACAGGGGGCGCTGCCACTGGGGCCGTTTACCGCGCAACGGGTTGATTATTCACTGGCGCGGCTTAGCCATTATACCGCCACCAGCCCGATGCATTTTCAAAACCATGTGCTGTTTACCAACTACCAGTTTTATATGGACGAGTTTTTGAGCTTTGCCCATGAACAGGTAAAAGACCCGAAATCGGGCTATAATTCGGTGGTCGAGGGCGGTAATATTGTGACCACCGCCAGCGGCACCACTGGTGGTCCCGCTGGCCGCACCCCGCAAATGCCGACCTATCACCTGACGCGCCCCGATGGCTCGGGCATTACCATGGTTAATATCGGGGTCGGGCCGAGCAACGCCAAAACCATCACCGACCATGTGGCGGTGCTGCGCCCGCATGTCTGGCTGATGCTAGGGCACTGCGCGGGGCTGCGCAACAGCCAAAGCCTTGGCGATTATGTGCTGGCGCATGCCTATATGCGCGAGGATAAAGTGCTGGATGATGATTTGCCAACCTCGGTGCCGATCCCGGCCTTGGCCGAGGTGCAGGTGGCGCTGGAACAGGCGGTGGCGGCGGTGACCGATTATTCGGGCTATGATTTGAAGAAAATCATGCGCACCGGCACCGTGGCAACGATTGACAACCGCAACTGGGAATTGCGCGAAACCTCTGGCCCGGTTTTTCGGCTGTCGCAATCACGCGCCATCGCGCTGGATATGGAAAGTGC
>CAYWXQ010000115.1:0-2513 GCA_964462475.1 uncultured Rhodobacterales bacterium
AAGGTCAGCCCCAGCTATACCTATACCAGCCCGCTTACATCTAACTCCGCCCAGAGCTCGAGGACAATAACATTTATCTTCGCTACCGTGCAGCGCGACGCGGGCAGTGGGGCCTTTGATTCCGTGGCAGGCGGCGAGACCGGCGGCATCCCTTATGGCGCGTGGATGGCCGACCGCATGGGCCTGCCGATGCAATATGTGCGCAAACAACCCAAGGGTTATGGCAAGGGCTCGCAGGTGGAAGGCGTGCTGCACAAGGGCCAGCGGGTGTTGCTGGCCGAGGATATGACCACCGATGGCGGCTCTAAAATCAAGTTCGTCGAGGCCATTCGCGCGGCGGGCGGGGTGTGCGAGCATACCGCGTTGGTGTTTTTCTATGATATCTTCCCCAACACCGTCGAGAACCTGAAAAAACATAATATCACCCTGCATTATCTGGCCACATGGCATGATGTGCTGGCGGCGGCCAAAGCCGGTAATTATTTTAACACCGCCACCTTGAACGAGGTTGAAAAGTTTTTCGCCGACCCGCTGGGCTGGTCGCTGTCGCATGGCGGCATTGGCGAGGTCAGCCGCTAACAGCGGTTTATTCTTTCGGGGGCCGGTCAGGTTTTTCGCCGCTAAAGCAATGCCATGATCGGTTCATCGCCGCAAACATGAACGAGGCCGACCACGCGATCAGCAATAGCCCGTTCAGCGCCTCTATGCTGGCCAAAAACCGCAACTGGGCGTTGGGCAGCACGTCGCCAAACCCCAGCGAGGTGTAAAACACCGCCGAGGCATAAAACAGCCCCATCGTGCCCTCGGCCCGCCCGCCCTCTAGCGAGCCAAGGCCAAACAGGGTGTCGGCAATGTAAAAACCAAAGCCATAAAGTATGATTTCAATGATATGGGCGGCAAAAATGCCCAGCATCAGCAGATAAAACCATGGGTGCGTGCTTTTCGCCCCGATCGGGATCGAGCGCCCCAGCAGCGAGAATGCCGCCTGATGAACGCAAAATGTTGCCAGAACCAAGCCAAGGCTGATCAGGATAATAAGGGTCATCGCATGTCGCCTCGGGGCCAAAAGGTGGATGGGTGCCGCATCTTCCCACACCCTTGGCGGCATTCATAGCCAAACTTTTTGCACCCCTACCCCCCCGTCACGCTGGTAAACCCAGCAGGTTTCGCATAGTGTAACGGCCAGCCCGCATTTGCCGCTGAAAGGAACCAATATGTGCCTGTCCGAAACCGTTAGTTTTGCCGCCAGCGGCGTGTTGCTTGTTGGCGGCATATATTCCAGCCATCGGGCGTGGGTGATCAACAAATCCTATCTGCCGGTGGCGTTGATGCCGGTTTTTGCCGGGCTTCAACAGTTTTCCGAGGGCTTTGTGTGGGCGGGTATGAACACCGGTGATCCGTCACTGGTGACCACGGCGGGGCTGGTGTTTATCTTTTTCACCTGGTTTATGTGGCCGTTCTGGATACCGCTCAGCGTTTATGTGCTGGAACCCAAAGAAAGCAAACGCAAGCATCTATTTTGGGTTATTTCGCTGGTCGGGCTGGTGTTCGGGCTGGTGCTGTTTATCCCACATCTTGTCAACCCCGACTGGCTGATCGTGGCGGTCAATCAGGATTCGCTGACATATGACGGCAACATGTTGCTTGACACGATCATCCCGCGCAGAGCCAGCAACGCGCTTTACCTGGTGCTGATCGTCGTGCCGCCGCTTTTGTCGCGCTACAAGCATATCCGCTATTTCGGCATGTCGCTGATCGCGGTGATCGGGATAGATTATTTCTTTCTCAGCTATGCCTATATTTCGTTTTTCTGCCTGCTGGCCGGGCTGGCAACGCTGCACCTGATCTACATTATTTCGCGCAACAAATGCGGGCTGAACTGCAAAATGCTGTTTACCTAGCGCCCGCTACCCCGCCACCGCCCGCAACAACCGCTTGCGGCGGGCCGGAATTGCGCCGGTCTCAAGCCCGGTAAACACATGCAGCGTGTCAAGATCTCGGTCGATCACCGCATGGTCAGACACCCAGCCGCCCATCATCAGATAGCTGCGCAGCAATGGCGGCATCGCGCGCCGGGCCGCCTCTGGGTCGGGCGCGCGCCCAAGGCCGGCAAAGCGAAACACCCGTGGGGCCTTGATTTGCGGCAGGTAATCACGCGGGGCCAGATGGCGGGCCTTGAGCAGGGCAAAGGCCGCCAGGTGCGCACCCGCCGCCGCGCCCTGAAAGCTGGAACAGCCAAACAGCATTTTGATGTTGTTGTCATCGACATAGCTGGTCATCACCCCCCACGCCGTGCGCAGAATATCGGGGTCGTTATAGCGCGGATCAATGCAGAAACGCCCCATTTCAACCAGTTTGCCGGCATAGCCGCGCAGCCCCGACAGCCCATAAAACTGCGCGGCGTAGGATTGCGTAATGTCCGCCCCGCGCGCAAAGGGTTGAAGGCGAAAGGTGCCCGCCAGACGCTGCTCTAGCCGGTCCTCGATCAGCACATGGATGCAGCGGGGGTCAAA
>CAYWXQ010000115.1:2613-7429 GCA_964462475.1 uncultured Rhodobacterales bacterium
CGCAGGGCCTGGGCGGCGCGCAAATCGGCAGCGTTGTTGCTAAATCTGGCGGTAAAACGGCGGGGCATCTCACAAACCTTTGACTATTCTTGAGCGCAAATCGGCTAGAATAAAGAATAACTGTTAACTAGGTGCTGCACAGGATATTCTAAACCCGGGTGAACACAACCCCCGACCCGCACCGCCCCCGACCCGACCCAACCGCGAGAGCCCCGATGAAACGCACACCCGCCCAACTAAAACTGCACCTGTCTGATCTTGCCTATAAAGTCACACAAAAAGGCGGCACCGAGCGGGCCGGCTCGCACGACAACTTCCCCGATATTGCCGGTATATTCCACTGCATCTGCTGCGGCGCGCCGCTGTTTGACGCCGCCACCAAATTTAACAGCGGCACCGGCTGGCCCAGCTTTTACGCCCCCCTGACCCCCGACGCGGTGGCCGAAACCGAGGACCGCAAACTATGGATGCGCCGCACCGAGGTCACCTGCGCCAGCTGCAATGCCCATCTCGGGCATGTTTTTCCCGACGGCCCCGCCCCCAGCGGTTTGCGCTATTGCCTGAACGGGGTGGCGCTTGATTTCAGGGCGGCGAAAAGCGATGGCACATAAGTGTCACAAAAGCTTTACCTTGGCCGTATACTAGGGGCACAAATCGGCGGGGCTACGGCCACAGCGTAATCGGGAAAGCACAATGAGCGTTCAGGTTTTGGTGATAGAAGACGAAGAGGCCCTGCAAGGCCTGCTGGAATACAACCTGCAAAAAGAAGGGTTTGGCGTATCGATAGAGGGCGACGGCGGCGAGGCGCTAACCGCGGTGGCCGAACAAAACCCCGATATCGTGCTGCTGGACTGGATGCTGCCCAACATGAGCGGCATCGATATTTGCCGCGCCCTGCGCAACAACCCCAAAACCGCCGAAATTCCGGTGATCATGCTGACCGCCCGGGGCGAAGAGGCCGACAAGCTGCGCGGGCTTGACCATGGCGCCGACGATTACATCACCAAACCGTTTTCGGTGTCAGAGGTGATCGCGCGCATCCGGGCGGTGCTGCGGCGGGTCAACCCCTCGATCGCGGGCGATATTGCCAGCTATGGCGACATCACGCTGGACCGCGCGCAAATGCGGGTCAAGCGCGGGCCAAGGGCGATTCCGCTGGGGCCAACCGAGTTTCGTCTGCTCGAGGTGCTGATCCAGCGCCCGGGGCGGGTTTACGGGCGCGAACAGTTGCTGGACCGCGTTTGGGGCCGCGAGGTTTATGTAGAGCACCGCACGGTCGATGTGCATGTCGGTCGCTTGCGCAAGGCGCTGAACCGCACCGGCGACAAAGACCCGATCCGCACGGTGCGCGCCACCGGCTACGCCTTTGACGAAACCTATCACAGTTAGGGTTTTCGGGGGTCGGGTTTGAACTCGGCCTTCAAAAACCGCAAAAACGCCTGCACCTTGGCGGTGCGGTGCTGGTCAACATGGGTGACCAGCCACAACACGCTGTCCCATTCGGGCAAGGGCGGGTGCATTTCTATCATATCGGGGTGGGGCCTGCCGGTGATCTGCATCAAAAAGCCAATGCCGGCCCCGGCCAGAACCGCATCAACCCGCGAGCGCATTTGCGCGGCGCGAAACACCACCGAGGCGGGCGGAATATTGGCATCTTCCCATTTGCCAAACGGTTTGCGTGACCCGTGTTTGGCCCCGGCTACAAACCGGTGTTGCGCCCAGTCGCTGCCCAGCAGCATCCCGCGCTGGCGCACATAGTCGCGGTGGGCATAAAGCGTCATCGGCAGGTGGCACAGCGGCTGCACCACGTTATCGGGCTGTTGCGGGCGCGGGCCGGCACGCAGGGCGACATGGGCCTCGCCATATTCGAGCTTCAGCCGCCGCTCGTCGGCTTCAAGCGCGATATCGACCTCGGGGTATTGGCGCTGAAACGCGATTAAAAGCGGGGTGATAGTTTCAGACATGCCGCTAAGCGTGGTGACCACCAGTTCGCCACTAACCCGGTCATTTTGCCCGCGCAACCGGCTGGCCATTTGCGCGAACCGGTCCTCGGTGGCGGCAGCGGTTTGCAGCAGGTCCTTGCCCGCGCCGGTGGGCACATAACCGCGCGGGTGGCGGTGAAACAGCTTGCAATCCAGCTTTTGCTCGAGCGCGTCGATATGCCGGATCGCGGTGGCGTGGTGAATGCCCAGATACCCCGCCGCCGCGCTCAGCGTGCCAAGCCGGGCCACATGATAGGCGGTGCGGATATCTGACCAGTTATCCAGATGGGTGTTATGTTCATTCATGCACATAACATGTTCACAGATTCGACTTATGTTCAACAGTTATATATCTATATCATCGGGGAAGCAAGCAACAGGAGAACCCCATGACCCCCCAAACCCCGACCATATTGATGATCAACAGCTCGGGCCGCGCCGCCGGCTCTGTGTCGCGCGCGCTTAGCCAGCGGTTGGCCACGCGGCTGGTGGCAACAACCGGCGCAACGCTGACAGAGCGCGACGTCGCCACCGGCCTGCCATTGGTGAACGAAAGCTGGATCGGCAGCAATTTTACCCCCAAACCCGAGCGCACGGCCGAACAGCGGGTCACGCTGGCGATGTCGGACACGCTGGTCGCCGAGCTGCGCGCCGCCGATATTCTGCTGATCGGGATGCCGGTTTACAATTTCGGCATTCCGGCAGCGCTGAAAATATGGGTTGATATGGTTTGCCGCGTTGGCGAAACATTTCGCTATGGCGCGGCCGGCCCCGAGGGGTTGCTGACCGGCAAGCGCGCCTATGTCACCATGGCCAGCGGCGGGGTGCCGCTGGGCGCGCCGGTCGACCATGCAAGCCCCTATCTGACACAGGTGCTGAACTTTATCGGCATCACCGATATCACCTATATTGCCGCGGCGGGTACCGGCGATGAAACCGTTGTGCAAGCCGCAAATGCCGAGATCGACGCCCTGTCGATACCGCCTGTTTTGCAGCAACTGGCAAGCTGACATTCAGGCGATTTTAAGCACCTTGAAGCGGCGGTCACCACCTTCCCTGATCGCCGCATCCTTGTCGCCATTGGCGATGCGCCGCAGCATCGGCAGGTTTTTGATCTGCACCGCGTTCAGGCTTGGCGCCACCAAAATTTCGCGGCGCTCGAGGTCCTTGAAACAGCGGCTCACGGTTTCGGGCTGCATGCCCAGATACTCGGCCAGATCAATCCGCCGCACCGGAATTTCCACCAAATCGCCATCCTTGAAGCCCACCTGCCGGTTGCGGCACTCAAAAATAAACGAAGCCAGTTTTTCCAGCGCCTGCTTTTTGGCAATGTCGCCCGAGTGGTCCATGGCGCGAAAAGCCTGGTCGCGCAGGTTTTCCCAAATCACCTTTTGCGCGTCAGGATTATGCCCCATCACCTGCTCAAAAACCTTGGGAGACAGCCGGCATACATCGACCTTGCCCAGCGCAATCAGCGCCCCGCGGTTACGGTTGGAAATGTTGCGCAGGTCAATAATATCGCCCCGCATAAACAGCGCCGCAATGGTTTTGCGCCCGTCTTGCAGCAGGTGCTGCATGCTCAAAACACCACTATCAATCGCCACAATTGGCCAATGGGCCAGCGCCTCGCTTTCCAGCGAATCACCGCGTTTCATGCTCAGGGTGCGCGATTTCTTGGAGAGGTCGCTCAGCTCATCCCCGCTTAACTGCGCACAAAACAAATTGGAATCAGCAAAGAGCGCACAGCTCTTGCATTTGCCACTTACGGTACCCGTTCTCATGTGCGCCCCCAATTATTATGTGCGGACTTTGATACCGCATGTGCAGCCAAATATGTTGATCGAGATCAACCAAATGCCACAAACCCATAATTTGCGATTTTATTTGACACCCCCGCCAATACCGTGCATCGCTAAAAGAGCAACGGTTCCCCAATGTGCGAAAACGCACGGGGATGAAACGGGAATGCTGTAACGGGAGACCAAACGAGGCCCGATAGCAGCAGCCGCCCCCGCGACTGTAAGTGGGTTTGCGCGCCATAATGCCACTGGGAAACCGGGAAGGCGGCGCGCTTTAGACCACAAGCCAGGAGACCGGCCATTGCACGCACCGTAACCACGCCGTCGGGGAAGACGGCTAAAGGAGACTATTATGACGACCATGTCCACCACCGCCGCGCGCGCCGATACCAGCCTGCGTGCCATCGTTTTGACCGCCGCGCTTGGCCTTGGCATTATGTTTATCGCCGGTTTTGCCAGCTCTGCCACCTTGCACGACGCCCAGCACGATATGCGCCACGCCATCGGCTTTCCCTGCCACTAGGGCTATCCATTTTTAACGCGTCCTTAACAGATCGGCTTTTGCCGAGACTATCGCCGTGCAAAACCCGATCTCGCTCAAACCGAAAACGAGACTATGCTAAAAAAACTACTTACCAGCGCTTTGTTCGCTGGCTTTGGCGCCGGCGCGCTCGTAGCCCTGCTGCAAATATTCATCACGATTCGCTGCTGGCGATTGCCAATGTCGACGGCACTGCACAAGTTGTCAATCTTAGAACGCGAGAACAGATTGTGGTCTTCACGCACGATCAAGAAGCTGCGGATGTCGCTTTTTCGATCGATGGCAAGACTGTCGCAACGGCGTGTGGTGATGGCATCGTACGTCTTTGGAGTCTTCCAAGCAGCGACGCGAACGTCGCTGCAATAGCTCTCGATTGGGAGAGCCAAACTCTTGCGATTCGTGCCGTCGATGGTGAATTGTCGTTGCGAGATTGGGGCTTGGCGAATCATCGAGATTCGTTTCGGACCAGCTGGCAGAATGGTACCTCTGTGTCG
>CAYWXQ010000116.1:0-7426 GCA_964462475.1 uncultured Rhodobacterales bacterium
TGTATTAGCCTTCCATCCGGCTGATCAGCACCGTGCATACCGGCTTTTTACCGATCGCCTTTTTGCTGACCCGGTTACAGGCCTGCGCGATGATCTTTTCAACCGTATCATCATTACCCAGCGCGCCGCGTTTGGCCTTTTCAAGGTCTTTGTTCATTGCCGCTTCCAGCAGATCATCCAAGCGGCCGTGCTTGGGGTCCGGCAGCCCGTGGCCCTCGGCCCAGACGCTGTCGCTTAAGCGGTTCTTTTCGTCGATCATCACTGAAACAACCACATGGCCGCGCATGGCAAATTGCAGCCGTTGGCGCACAATGCCGTCCATCGCGCCGATCAGCACCGTGCCATCCAGATAGGTGCGGCCGGTGTCGATATGCTCGGCAACCTTGGCCCCGTTTGTCAGGTCAACCATCACCCCGTTGGGCGCGATGATGGCTTTGCGGCCATTGGCAATCGCCATTTCGGCGTGCTCGCGCAGGTGGCGGTATTCGCCGTGCATCGGGATCACAAGGTCAGGGTTCAGCAGGGTTTGCAGCCGGTCAAGGTCTGGCCGGTTGGCGTGGCCTGAAACGTGATAGCGGTCATCCTCGGCCACAACCACAACACCTTTTTCAGCCAAAAGGTTATGAATGCGGCCAACGCCGATTTCATTGCCCGGAATGGTTTTGGAGGAAAACAGGAAGGTGTCGCCCGATTTCAGCTCCATCCCCTGATACTTGCCCACGGCCAGCTGCGCACTGGCGGCGCGGCGCTCGCCCTGCGAGCCGGTGGCCAATACCATCAGCTTGTCGCGGGGTTTGCCCTTGGCGTCCTCTATGCTGATCACCGGCGGGAAATCGGTTAAAACGCCGGTGCTGACGGCGGTTTGGGTCATCACGTTCATGGCGCGGCCAACCATCACCACCTCGCGGCCCGCATCAACCGCCGCTTGCGCCAGGGTTTTTAGCCGTGCCACGTTGCTGGCAAAAGTGGTTGCCACCACCATGCCGGTGGCGTGGGTCATCATCTCGGTGATCGCGCTTGGCAGGCTGGCCTCTGATCGGCCCGGATTGGGGTTGAATACATTGGTGCTGTCGCAAACAAATGCCTTGATGCCATCCTTGGCAATGTCTTTCATCAACTCGGGGTCAAAGGCCTCACCGACTTGCGGGTCGGGGTCGATTTTAAAATCGCCCGAGTGGAAGATCCGCCCGACCGGCGTATCGATCACCAGCGCCGAGGCTTCGGGGATCGAGTGTGAAATCGGGGCAAAACCAACCGTAAACGGGCCAGCCGTGACGGTTTCTGGCCACATCGGCACCTCGTTAACCGCGTTTGCATCCTGACCGTGGCGCTCCATTTTGTTGCGCGCGATGGCGCTGGTAAAGGCGCGGCAATAGATCGGCGCTTGCAGCTGCGGGTAAAGCAGGCCGATGGCACCGATGTGGTCCTCATGGGCGTGGGTAATGAATATGCCCTCCAGCCGGTCGGTGCGGGCCACGATATAGGCAGGGTCGGCCATGATCAGGTCAACCCCGGGGGTGCCTTCCATATCGGGGAAGGTGACGCCGACATCAACCAGTATAAAGCGCTCATTGCCCTTGGGGCCGTAGCCGTAAAGATACATGTTCATGCCGATTTCACCGGCACCGCCGAGCGGCAGGTAGATTAATCTGTTTTTCTTAGCCATTATTTTTCTTTCTGTTCAGGCTCGCAATCAACACCAGACCATGCACGGTCAAATCCGCATCCAGATGGTCAAATACATCGGTGCCTTGCGCAAATAGGGTCGAGAGACCGCCGGTGCCGATGACTTTCATCTTTTGCCCCCGCTCCTCTGCGATACGCTTACATATGCCTTCCACCAGCCCAATGTAACCCCAAAATATGCCAGACTGCATGCAGGCCACGGTATTGGTGCCCACAACGCGGGCCGGTTGGGTAACATCAACATGCGGCAGGGCGGCGGCGGCGTGGTGAAAGGCCTCCATCGATATGTTAACCCCGGGGGCGATAACGCCGCCAACATAGGCGCCGTCATGGTCGGCGACATCAAAGGTGGTGGCGGTGCCGAAATCAACGATGATCAGGTTGCCGCCATAGCGGTTATAGCCCGCCACGCAGTTAACCAGCCGGTCGGGGCCAATGCCGGTGCTGGGGTCAACCCGCGGGGCGGGGCCGATATCAACCTCGGGCTTGCCGACCACCATCGGGCGGCAGTTGAAGTAACGATCCGCAAGCACCCGCAGGTTATAAACCACGCGCGGCACGGTAGAGGATATAATAACCTCGTTGATACCGGCTTTTATGCCCGCATGGGTCATCAGCTTGTTGAGCCAGACGAAATATTCATCAGCCGTGCGTTTATGGTCGGTCGAGCAGCGAAACTCGGCCAGCAGCGCGGTGCCGTCATGGACCGCAAAAACCGCGTTGGTATTGCCGACATCAATCGCGAGCAACATAATAGCCCCTTTCAGAAAAACACCTCGGCGGCGGGCAGGGTTACCGGCCCCTTGGCCGTGGCCAGCACCAGCGCACCGGTTTCGTCAATGGTTTCAAATGTGCCGGAAATTACCCGCGCTGGCAAGCGGGCGTGGATGACCTCACCAATGCGAGCGGCATTGGCCAGCCACGCGGTGCGGATCGGGGCAAAACCATAAGCACGCATCTGGTGCTCGTATGTTTGAAAGGCGCTGGCCAGCAGGTCAAGAAACGCGTCGGCGCTTGGCGGGCTGTGCAATACTTCTTTCAGGTGGATCGGCGGCATTGCGTGTTCAGGTAAATCGACAGGGTTGGGCGCGGCCACAAGGTTGACCCCGATGCCGACCACAACAGCGCCCTGCGCTGACGCCAACAAAATGCCCGCCAGTTTGCGGCCCTGCACCAGCACATCATTGGGCCATTTGAGCGTAATATCAGCGACGCCAAGGCCGTTAAGCACATCGTGCAACGCCAGTGCTGCCACGAACGAGCGTTGCGCCAGCGCCTGCAGCGGGGCGGTGCTGTGCATCAACAGGCTGGTGGCAAAATTTCCCTTTGGCATCTGCCAGCTTTTGCCGCGCCGGCCCACGCCGGCGGGCTGGGCCTTTGTCAGTATCCAGCAATCGCCCTGGCCAATGCGGCGCAGGGCCTCGGCATTGGTGCTGTCGACCGTTTCAAGGGTTATGCGCCCCAGATCAGGTGGCCACGCCATCTAGCCCAGCAGCGCTGCCGCGGCGTTGGCGGCATAGCCCTCTAGCCCGAACAGATTGACAATGCCGAACACCAAAACGGCGCTAGACGCGGTCAGCAGCCCCATATGCAGCACCGGCATTTTACCGTTTAGCGCATCTACCGGTTCGCCAAAATACATCAGGTAAATGATGCGCAGGTAATAATAGGCCGAAATAACCGAGGCAATAACCGCCGCAATCGCCAGCCATGCCAGACCGGCATCAAACGCCGCTTGTAGCACATATACCTTGGCAAAAAACCCGACCAGCGGCGGGATGCCCGCCAAGCTGAACATCAGCACCATAAGCGCCAGCGCCCGACCCGGGGCGACCTTGCTATAAAGGCTGAGCGCCGAAATATCGGTAACAGGCCGCCCGTCTTTCTCCATGTTTAGGATGAACGCAAACACCCCGATATTGGTGGCAACATAGACCACCAAATAGATCAGCATGTTTTGCACCCCAAGCTCGGTGCCCGCCGCCAGACCCATAATCGCAAAGCCCATATGGCCGATGGATGAATAGGCCATAAGCCGTTTGATATTGGTTTGGCCAATCGCCGCAATCGCGCCGATATACATGGAAAGCAGCGCCAGCAGCGCCAGAATTTGCTGCCAGTCAGAAATGGCCCCGCCAAAGGCGTCAAACAATATGCGGGTGATCATTGCCGCCGCCGCCACCTTGGGCGCGGTGGCAAAAAGCGCGGTGACCGGTGTGGGGGAACCCTCGTAAACATCGGGGGTCCACATATGAAACGGCGCGGCAGAGACCTTGAACGCCATGCCCGACACGATAAACACCAAGCCAAATACCGCGCCAACCGGCAGGCCCTCGGCCGCGATTACCGTGGTGATCTGGGCAAAACCGGTGGCGCCGGTATAGCCATAAACCAGAGACATACCATAAAGCAGCAGCCCCGAAGAGAGCGCGCCAAGCACAAAATACTTAAGCCCCGCTTCAGACGAGCGCAATGAATCGCGATTGAACGCCGCGATGATGTAAAGCGACAGCGATTGCAGTTCCAGCCCCATATATAGCGACATCAAATCGCCGGCCGAGACCATCATCATCATGCCGACCATCGCCAGCGCCACCAGCACGGAAAACTCGAATTTAAGCAGTTTGGCGCGCTGAAGGTATTCTTTTGACATCAGCAAAACCGCCGCGCCCGACCACAGCATAGTGACTTTGGCAAAACGCCCGAAAGCGTCATTGACAAACATGCCGCCAAAAGCGGTGTCGCTGCCGCGACCGGTCAGGGCGATCCAGCCGCCAACGCCGATGAACAAAAGCGATACCAGCCACAGCGCTTGCGGGCCGACCTCTCGCTTGGCAAAAACCCCCCACATCAGCACCGCCATTGCAAAACCGGCGATCACCAGTTCGGGCAGAATAACACTCATATCATTGCCTATCATCGTCTTGCCCGCCTATTCGCTAACCGCTGCGGCTGCATTTATCAGCCCCGCGGTTGCGTCATTGAAATTTGAAATCAGCGCATCGACGCTTGGCCCGATCAGGTCAAGCAATAGTGCCGGATAAAGCCCCAACAGGATGGTCATGATAATCAATGGCGCAAATAGCAGCTTCTCGCGCATTGATATATCCTGAATGTTTTGCAAGCTTTGCTTGATAAGGTCGCCAAACGCCACCCGTCGGTAAACCCACAGCGCATAGGCCGCCGACAGGATAATCCCGCTGGTGGCCCCCGCCGCGACCCACGTGTTTACCTGAAACACCCCCGTCAGGGTTAGAAACTCGCCAACAAAACCGGATGTGCCGGGCAGCCCGACATTGGCCAAGGTAAACAGCATAAACACCAGCGCATAGGCCGGCATTTTTACCGCCAAGCCACCGTAAGCGTCGATCTCGCGGGTGTGCATGCGGTCATAGATCACGCCAACCCCCATAAACAGCGCGCCCGATATAAAGCCGTGGCTGATCATCTGGAAAATTGCGCCGTCAAGCCCTTGTTTATTAAAGGTAAATATACCCATGGTCACAAAACCCATATGGGCGATCGACGAATAGGCAACCAGCTTTTTCATGTCTTCCTGCACCAGCGCCACCAAGGATGTATAGATGATCGCCATCACCGATAGCGCAAAAATGAAGTTTTGCATTTCAACGCTGGCCACCGGGAACATTGGCATGGAAAACCGCAAAAACCCGTAACCGCCGAGCTTAAGCAAAATCGCCGCCAGCACAATCGACCCCGCCGTGGGGGCCTGAACGTGGGCGTCGGGCAGCCATGTATGCACCGGCCACATTGGCAGCTTTACCGCGAAACTGGCGAAAAACGCCAGAAACATAAGGGTTTGCGCGCCGCCGACAATACTGAACCCCAGCACCGAGAAGGTCTCGGAGCTAAAGGTATGCTTCATCAGGGTCGGAATGTCGGTGGTGCCGGCATCATACCACATGGCAATGATCGCGATCAGCATCAACACCGACCCCAGCAGGGTATAAAGGAAAAACTTGAACGAGGCATAAACCCGGTCTTTGCCCCCCCAAATGCCGATGATCAGGAACATCGGGATAAGACCGGCCTCAAAGAAAACATAGAAAAGGACAAGGTCGAGCGACAGGAACACCCCGATCATCAGGGTTTCGAGCAGCAAAAACGCGATCATGTATTCCTTGACCCGTTTATCAACCTTCCAGCTGGCACCGATAACGATCGGCATCAAAAATGTGGTCAGCATCACAAAGGTGATCGAAATACCGTCGACCCCCATTTTATAGGTCAGCCCCGCTATCCATGTGGCCTGTTCAACCATCTGGAAATCGGTATTGGCAGGGTCAAACTGGCCCAAAATCGCCAAGCTGGCCAAGAAGGTAACAATGGTGACCCCAAGCGCCACCCGTTTGGCATTTTGCACCGCCTGCGCATCGTCGCCGCGCAGAAATACCAGCAAAACACCCGCCCCGACCATCGGGAAAAACGTTACCAGAGAGAGTATGTTATCCATCTTAGAGTGTCCCTCGTGTAAACATAAACCAGGTGATAAGCGCCCCGACCCCGAGGATCATGGCAAGCGCATAGGTAAAGACATAGCCAGATTGCCAGCGGCCCGCGCGACGGGTCAGCCACGGCACCAGCCGCAGCGCAACCCCGTTCAGCGCGCCGTCAATAACCTTGCCGTCGCCCTTTTTCCATAAAAAGCGGCCAAGGCGCAGCATGGGTTTGACGAACAAAAAGTCGTATGCCTCATCAAAATACCATTTGTTGAGCAAGAACCGGTAAAGCCCCTTGTTGCGCCGTGCCACCGCCGCTGGCAGCCCCGGGCGCGCGACATAAAACAGATAGGCGGTCAGGAACCCGAGGATCATGGCAACAAACGGCGAAATTTTAACCCAGACCGGCACCTTATGCGCCAGCTCGATCACCGAATTGCCGGCACCGGCATAAACCGCCTCGCCAAACCATTCTACAACCTCTTTGCCAAAGAACACCTCTTCGCCCAGCACACCGGCAAACACCGCCCCGAGCGACAGCACCGCCAGCGGCACCAACATTACGATCGGGGATTCGTGGGCGTGATCATGGGTTTCAAGGTTGCCTTTGGGGGCGCCATAAAAGGTCATGAACATCAGGCGCCAGCTGTAAAACGCGGTCATTGCCGCCGCGATCACCAGCATCCAGAACGCATATTGGCCAACACCGGTGCCCGCCGCAAAGGTGGCCTCGACAATCGCGTCTTTGGAGAAGAAGCCGGCAAAGCCAACAAAGGTAAGCGGAATGCCAACGCCGGTAATGGCCAGCGTGCCGATCATCATTCCCCAGAACGTATAAGGGATTTTTTTGCGCAGCGCGCCGTAATTGCGCATATCCTGTTCGTGGTGCATGGCGGTAATAACCGACCCCGCGCCCAAAAACAGCAGCGCCTTGAAAAACGCGTGGGTGAATAGATGGAACATCGCCACCTGATAAGCGCCAACACCGGCGGCGGCAAACATATAGCCCAGCTGCGACATGGTTGAATAGGCGATCACCCGTTTGATATCGTTTTGCACCAGCGCAATTGTTGCCGCCACAAAGGCCGTGCTGGCCCCGATAACGGTGACAAACACCAGCGTGCTGGGGGCATATTCAAAGATCGGCGACATCCGCGCCACCAAAAACACACCCGCCGTTACCATGGTCGCGGCGTGGATCAGGGCCGAAACCGGGGTCGGGCCCTCCATCGCGTCGGGCAGCCATGTGTGCAAAAACAGCTGCGCCGATTTACCCATCG
>CAYWXQ010000117.1:0-7393 GCA_964462475.1 uncultured Rhodobacterales bacterium
ATAGATTCATCTTATTTACGCTGCTAGCTGGTCAAAATACTGGGACCACCTCTGAGGGCTTTGTCGATATCGTATCTCATGCAGCACCTGCCAGCAAAAAGTCATCAAGATCGTCACGGTGATAGCGAACAATACGGCCAACGGTTCGATCGGTTGGCCCTACACCTTTGCTCCGCCAGTTGTGCATTGTGCCAGGAGAAACAGACAGATACGCAGCCGCGTTTTCTGTTGTCATCCAAGGCGTTTGGGTCTCTTTTGTCATGCTGATAACTCCTGCGATTAAATGCGCCCAAATGGGCAGCGATGAAACCAAGTTATCAGTTTACAATGTCTTTTTATGCCAATGTGTTAACGTATCGTACCATCATTTGGCCAAAGCCAAGATGTAATCTTCCAAGGCTTGTGCATGGGGCCTTAAGGCTTCGACTAGGTGTGATTGATGGACATAACCACCTGATGCTCCAGGAAGCCTCTGGCCCAAAAGCAAGGCCCCTTCAGCATATGGCACACCAGCAGCAATCATGAAGGTTCGGGCATGATGCCGAAGGGCATGTGGGGAAGGGATGCCTTTTCGTTTCGGCTCGGCAATCCGACCACTGGCAGATGTTGGCGAGGGCCAAAGCCATTCTGATGCCAATGGCTCGTCTTCGGCCAACCTTGCTTTCAGCACCTCGGTTAACCAGCGGCCAGTTGGAAAGGACCAACTGCCCCCAACCTTCATATGGGTAAATGTTAAGATGCCACGATCAGGATCGAAGTCGGCCCTTTTTACACCCAGCAGGGAGCTACGGCGGGCACCAGTCAAAAGGAAAGTTCGATGCAGGTCCCGCATCACAGAGGATGATTGCTTTGTCTTTTGCCAAAATTTGGAAATATCCAATTCTTCAACCTGCCTTCTGGCTGTTGCTGGAACACGGATGGCATCAATTGGGTTGCCTGCGATGGTTTCATCGTGCCTGCGGGCAGTGTTGATGATTGCCCTAACGGTCCGCATTACAGAACCACCTGTGGTGCGGCCATGTCGCTTTGTTAACGTGTCCAGAAGTTCTCGGCAGTCTTGACGCGTAATGTCAGCCACGGCACGACGCCGAAGACGACCAAGATACTGGTCCATATGATATTGATAATTTTTCACCGATGCGGGCGACAGTTCCCGCTCATTCAGATGCGTGGCCAAGGCCTGCTCTAAGGTCATTCCTGTGGCTTCTGGGCCAGCGGTTGGATCGATCCCAGATTGGATCGTGGCCATCAACTTTCTGGCCTCGTTTCTGGCTTGGCCCAAACGGACCAAATCTGTTCGGCCAATCTTAACCCGCACAGAACGGACCAACCGTTTTTCTCGGCGAACATCACCCTGCACGGCATAGGTCTTTGTTGTCTTGTGGCAGATACAGAGAAGGCCTTTAACGTCCTGATCCCTGTGGATACCCGAGCTGAATTCGAGGTCACGGATACGTGCCTCTGTGAATTTGAATATGGTCATGAATAAACACCGTCCTGAGTACTGTTTCTGGGCATAACCCGGATGATGCCGAGTGAGCCGATAGGACGAATAATGTCTTGTTTATAAGGGGTTGTACGCCCTGAATTGACGTTAATTGACCATGATTAAGGCCGTCGTCTCGATTTGTAATATGTGGGGCCAGTTAACCACCAATGATAACAGGAGGCAACAAATGCAGGATTATCCGGTAATTACCGCGTTGACGGCGGGGGTGATTGTGATCATCCAGATGGGGCTGATGCTGTATGCGGCCAGCGGGCGCGGCAAATACCGGCAAGGGCTGGGCGATGGCGGCAAGCCCGAGCTGCTGCAACGCATGCGGATGCACGGTAACCTGACCGAAAACGCCCCGATTATCCTGATCGTCATGGGGTTGCTCGAAACCGCCGGGGTTGCCCAAGGTATTATGGCTGTTGCGGGCGCTATTTTTGTGCTGGCACGGGTAATGCACCCGCTGGGGTTGATGCGCAGCAGCGGCACCACCGCATTCAGGTTCGTCGGCGCGATTTCGACCACCTTTCTGGGCTTTGCCGGTGGCGTTTACCTGATTGTGATTGCGCTACAAATGCTGTGATCCTGCGGGTTTCAGAGCAGAATTGTCAAGAATAGCCGATATAGGCTTGTAATCCGGCCAATTCGTCGCCATTTTTGGCTCAAAGTAACGGAAAGCGCCTGTGCCGCCGAATATCGGGGCAGGGCGCCTTGCCAAGCCAAGGAAGTTTTATGTCCGAGACAAATATCGTAACCCTGCCCGTATTGCCGCTGCGTGATATTGTGGTGTTTCCGCATATGATCGTGCCGCTGTTTGTTGGCCGTGACAAATCGGTGCGCGCGCTCGAAGAGGTGATGGCTGAAGATAAGGAAATCCTGCTTTCAAGCCAGATGGACCCCTCGGAAGACGAGCCAACCGTTGACAGTATCCACAAGGTCGGTGTGCTGGCCAGCGTGCTGCAATTGCTTAAACTGCCCGATGGCACGGTTAAAGTGCTGGTCGAGGGCAAACAACGTGCCAAGCTGGGCCAGTTTCTGGAAAACGATGATTATTTCGAGGCCGAGGCCGAACTGCTGACCGAAAGCGATGCGCGCTCGGATGAAATTGAAGCGCTGGTGCGCTCGGTTTCGGCCGAGTTTACCCGCTATGCCAAGCTAAATAACAACGTGCCCGACGAGGCGCTTGAAGCGGTAAAAGAAAGCAGCGACCCCGCGCATCTGGCCGATACCGTGGCTGGCCATCTGGGGGTTGAGCAAGACGACAAGCAAACCTTGCTTGAAGAAGAAGACGTGGCCAAACGGCTTGAAAAAATATTCGAACTGATTCACGGCGAGATGTCGGTGCTGAAGGTCGAGCGCAAGATCAAAAGCCGGGTTAAATCGCAGATGGAGCGCACCCAGCGCGAATATTACCTGAACGAACAGATGAAGGCGATCCAGAAAGAGCTGGGCGACGGCGAGGATGGCGGCGGCGAAATTGCCGAACTGGAGGCCAAAATTGCCGAGGTCAAGCTCTCGAAAGAGGCCGAAGAAAAGGCCGCGGCCGAGCTGAAAAAGCTGAAATCCATGTCGCCGATGTCGGCCGAGGCCACCGTTGTGCGCAATTATCTGGACTGGATTATAAGCATTCCGTGGAACAAGCGCACGCGGGTCAAAAAAGATTTGAACGCGGCGCAAAAGGTGCTGGATACCGACCATTACGGCCTTGAAAAGGTTAAAGAACGCATTGTCGAATATTTGGCGGTGCAGCAGCGCTCACGCAAGCTCAAGGGGCCTATTTTGTGCCTTGTCGGCCCACCGGGCGTGGGCAAAACCAGCCTTGGCAAATCTGTGGCGCGGGCCACAGGGCGCGAGTTTATTCGCATCAGCCTTGGCGGGGTTTCGGATGAAAGCGAAATTCGCGGCCACCGGCGCACCTATATTGGCTCTATGCCGGGCAAAATCATCCAGTCGATGAAAAAGGCCAAAACCATCAACCCGCTTATTTTGCTCGACGAGATCGACAAAATGGGCCGTGACCATCGCGGTGACCCGTCAAGCGCCCTGCTAGAGGTGCTGGACCCTGAACAAAACAGCACCTTTACCGACCACTATCTTGAGGTTGAATACGACCTGTCGAACGTAATGTTTTTGACCACCGCCAACACCTATAACATGGCCAGCCCGCTGCTGGACCGGATGGAGATTATAACGTTGGCGGGCTATACCGAGGATGAAAAATCGGAGATCGCCAAACAGCACCTGATTGAAAAGCAGAAAAAAGGCCACGGGCTGAAGAAGGCCGAGTTTACGCTGACCGATGGCGCGCTGCGCGATATCATCCGCTATTACACCCGCGAGGCCGGGGTGCGTAACCTTGAGCGCGAGATCGCCAAACTGGCGCGCAAGGCGGTAACGCAGATCGTCAAGGACGAGGCGGAAAATGTGGTGGTTTCCTCGGACAATATCGAGGATTTCCTTGGGGTGAAGCGCTTTAAATACGGCCTTGCCGAACAGCAAAACCAGATCGGCGTGGTCACCGGCCTGGCCTGGACCAGCGTTGGCGGCGATCTGCTGCATATCGAGGCATTGCGCCTGCCCGGCAAGGGCCGGATGAAAACCACCGGCAAGCTTGGCGATGTGATGAAAGAAAGCATCGAGGCGGCGTCTAGCTTTGTGCGCTCAAAGGCCACCACGCTGGGCATCACCCCGCCCGAGTTCGAGAAAATGGACATCCATGTTCATGTGCCCGATGGCGGCACCCCCAAAGACGGGCCCAGTGCCGGCATTGCGATGGTGACCTCTATTGTGTCGGTGCTAACCCGCATTCCGGTAAAGCGCGACGTGGCGATGACCGGCGAGGTCACCCTGCGCGGCAATGTGCTGCCCATCGGCGGGCTAAAAGAAAAGCTGCTGGCGGCGTTGCGCGGCGGTATTAAAACCGTGCTGATCCCGATAGACAATGAAAAGGATTTGGCCGAAATTCCCGATAACGTAAAAGAAGGGCTAAAGCTTATTCCGGTTTCAAACGTGATGGACGTGCTTGAAATCGCGCTAGAACGGATGCCCGAACCGGTTGAATGGGACGAACTGGCAGCAGCGGCGGCGCTTGAAGCCGCGAAAAACACTGAAACGCAAGTCGCGCATTAAGCCACCGGTTTACAAGATATGATGGCACGCCTTAACGGGCGTGCTTTTTTATGCCTATCCGATATCAATGCGTCATATCAAATAGATACATATGCGTTGCTATAACGGATAACCCGGGTTTTGCGTAAATGCCGGTGGTGGTTTCTTGGCGGGAGCCATGCCGCCTGAAAATAACTCTTCAAATATAAAGAAACTGTCATAAACTGGCACTACTAAAAAACGGGAACCAGATTCGAAACGGATTCCCGATCACTCACGGAGGAAGATATGAAAAAGTATGCACTTGCATCTGTGCTGGCCCTTGGCGTGGCCGCACAGGCCATGGCGGTAGAGCTAACAGTTTACACCGCGGTCGAGGCCGAAGACCTGGCCCGTTATGCCGCCGCCTTTAATGAGGACTACCCCGATATCACCATCAACTGGGTGCGCGATTCGACCGGCGTGATCACCGCCAAACTATTGGCAGAGCGTGACAACCCGCAAGCAGACGTGATTTGGGGCCTTGCCGCCACCTCGCTTTTGCTGATGAAGGGCGAAGGCATGTTGGAGGCCTATGCGCCAGCGGGGGTTGACCAGCTAGACCCGAAATTCGTAGACAGCTCCAACCCGCCATACTGGACCGGTATGGATGCATGGGTTGCTGCCGTATGCTATAACACGGTTGAGGGCGCGGCCAACAACGTGCCCGCCCCGACCAGCTGGGCCGACCTGACCGACCCGGTTTATGCCGGCCAGATCATTATGCCGAACCCCAATTCGTCTGGCACCGGTTTTCTCGATGTTTCGAGCTGGCTGCAAATGTTTGGCGAAGACGGCGGTTGGGAGTTCATGGACGGGCTGCACGCCAATATTTCGCGCTATACCCACTCTGGCTCGGCCCCCTGTAAACTGGCGGCAGCAGGCGAAACCACCATCGGCATTTCGTTTGCCTTCCGCGGCGCCAAATCAAAAGCCGCCGGCGCGCCGATTGAAATTATCGTGCCATCCGAGGGTGTAGGCTGGGATATGGAAGCCACTGCGATTGTCGCTGGCACCGCCGAGCTGGAAGCCGCGCAAACGCTGGTTGACTGGACCGTCACCAAAAAAGCCAACGAGCTTTATAACCAAGGCTATGCGGTTGTGGCCTACCCAGGCGTTGCCCAACCGGTTGAATACTTCCCCGAAGGGCTGGTTGACGCGATGATCGACAATGATTTCGAGTTCGCCGCCAATAACCGCGCGCGGATTCTGGAAGAATGGGCCAGCCGGTATGATGGCAAATCCGACCCCAAATAAGGGACAGGATAAAACTTGAAGGGGGCGGTTCGCCGCCCCTTTACCCTTGCGTATTCAGGAAATAACCATGCTCGATTCTGCCCCGTCAATATACCTGCGCATTGAAAACCTGTGGAAGAAATTCGGAGATTTCACCGCGTTGCAGGATATATCGCTTAACGTGATCGAGGGTGAGTTTTTGTGTTTTCTTGGGCCCTCGGGCTGTGGCAAAACCACATTGCTGCGGGCGATTGCGGGGCTTGACCTGCAAACCGCCGGTAAGGTCGAGCAAGACGGAAAAGACGTGTCTAACCTGCCGCCCGCCGAGCGTGATTTCGGTATTGTCTTCCAGTCTTATGCGTTGTTTCCAAACCTGACGATCGAGAAAAATATCTCCTACGGGCTGGAAGCCGCCAAGCGTGGCAAAAGCGAGATCAAGGCGCGGGTGGCCGAATTGCTGGATCTGGTCGGGCTACCGGAACAGGGCAAAAAATACCCCGCCCAGCTTTCGGGCGGCCAGCAACAGCGTATCGCACTGGCCCGCGCCATTGCCACCAAGCCCGGCTTGTTACTGCTTGACGAGCCGCTCTCGGCGCTCGACGCCAAGGTGCGGGTGTTTTTGCGCCACGAGGTTAAAGAACTGCAACGCAAGCTTGGCATCACCACCGTAATGGTGACCCATGATCAGGAAGAGGCGCTGTCAATGGCCGACCGGATTGTGGTCATGAATCACGGCACGATAGAGCAGGTCGGCACGCCGCTGGAGGTTTATCGCGACCCCATAAACCTGTTTGTGGCTGATTTCATTGGCGAAATGAACCAAATGCCCGCCACCGCCGATGGTAATACCGTTAAAATTGGCAATGTTGAATTGCGCTGCGAAAGCAATACACTTTCGGGCAAAGTTATCGCCACCATCCGCCCCGAAGATGTGTTGCCGGTTGAGGGCGCCGGGCAAAACACCCTTGCTGTGAACATCCGGAAGATGGAGTTCCTGGGCTCGTTTTTTCGCACTAGTCTGGCCAGCCCCGCAATGGGAGAAGTGACACTTTCGGCTGATTTCTCTATCAATGCGGTGCGTCGGCTTGGCCTGAAAAAGGGCACGGCGCTGCATGTCGAGCTGCCTTCCGGGCGGCTAAAAACCTTTCCCGAGGCGAGCTAGATGGGCGCGCAAATGGGGCCAAAGGTAAAGCCCAAGCTCGGGCGGGATGACTGGACGCAGCGCAGTTTCATGCTGGTGATCGGGCTTTACCTGATTATTGCGCTGGCGCTGCCGCTATATGCGATGCTCTCGAAAGCTTTCACTACCTATTATTTTGACCTAAGCCAATACGAGGTGCAGGTCAGCGATGAGGCCGGCAATTTTGGCCCGGTTTTCAGCCTTGCCGCGCTGAACCAGCAAAGCGACCCGCCGGTGTTTGACAAGCTGAGCACCAACACCAACGGGCGTTTGGGGCTGACCAAACTGTTCCCCGAATTCAGCTTTCGCAGCCCGGTGATGTATCGTTTTCGCGG
>CAYWXQ010000118.1:0-7291 GCA_964462475.1 uncultured Rhodobacterales bacterium
CTATTCTTGGCCCGCGCCTGATCGCCTGCACCAAGGCGGCGTTAAAACACGCATCGATCGGCGCACCGGCCCTTTTTGGCCACCCCGACGACCTAAAATTCCAGTCCTCGATCTCGTTATATTCTCCCGCCAAACCCTGCGATCCGGTATTTGACGAAGCCCTCACAGCTTTTTTCAGCGGCGTCGCCTGCCAGCCCACGCTAGAAACCCTGCGCATCGCCTTTATCGAAAGCCTAAACGAATAGGCTTCATTCTTCTAAAAATACTCGCAGGGTGAATGGCAAAGCCAGAGGGGCGGCAGCCCCTAACCACGCGCGCGCCCATCACCCCCGCCCAAACCATGCCCCGACCGCCCCCAGAACCTCTTTCGCAACCGGGCGTTTTAATTGTTCGCGGTATCCGGCAAACCCCTTGGCCTCGCCTTCTATGCGCAACATATGCGATAGCCCCGCAATTTCTGTATGCCGCGCATTGTCACCGATCATCTGCGCAATTTCCCGCCCGTCCCGTGGCGGGCACTGCACATCTGCGCCCGCCACCAAAACCAATGCCGGCACATTTATGCTCTCCATTATTTCGGCTGGATCAATCTCCAACATCTCCCGCATCCAGCGCGCCTCTACCCGCCGCAACATAAACCATAAAACCGGTTTGGTGGTTTGGCGCACCCGCCTTATCAAGCTGCGGTTCATCCCGGCAACGCCGCCCGTCATGCGCAAAAACAACCGGCTGATCCAGCCGGTAAACCCCTTGGTGCCATCAATGGTTTTCTGCATTTCCCGCGCCTGCCCCGCCAGCAGATCTTCAAGCGGGGTCACAAACGGGCACAACAGCACCAACCCTGCAACGGGGCAAGCGCGCGCCACCTGCGGCGCTATCAACGTGCCCTCTGAATGGCCCAGCAAATACAGTTTTGAAAACGCCGGCGTGCCGGAAAAGTGGCGGGTTACCGCCACGGCATCGGCCACCAAATCACCATGTCCCGCCGATTTATAGTGCCCGCGACTACGGGCGACCCCGCGCTTGTCATAGCGAAAGCAGGCAAAGCCCCGCGCGGCCAGATACGCCGCCATGTCATTAAAGATATTCAGCTTCAAAAACCTTGCATTCGCGTCCCTGTCCAGCGAGCCAGAGCCGTGAATGCAAATAACCAACGGGTGCGGGCCTGCGCCATCCGGCGTTGTCAGCGTGCCAAACAGGGGTATATCACCTGATTTAACCTCGATTTCCCGCACCTGCATCTACAACACCTCCAGATCCCCCTTGGCGCGGCGTTCATGAAACGCAGCCGCAAAATCGCCTAGATTGCCCGCTGTGATCGCGCCGCGCAAACCCGCCATCAGCTCTTGATAGTAATGCAGGTTATGCCATGTCATCAGCATAGAAGAAATAATTTCGCCCGCTTTAAACACATGGTGAAGATATGCCCGCGAATAGTTTTTACAAGCCGGACAGCTGCATTCGGGGTCCAGCGGGCGCGGGTCGTCGCGATGCCGCGCGTTTTTAATATTCACCGCCCCCATCCGCGTTAGCGCCTGCCCGTTGCGCCCCGAGCGGCTGGGCAGCACGCAATCAAACATATCAACCCCGCGCTGCACGGCCCCGACAATATCATCGGGCTTGCCAACCCCCATCAGGTAGCGCGGTTTGTCCTCGGGCAGCATGCCGGGCGCGTAATCCAGCACGTTAAACATCGCCTCTTGCCCCTCGCCCACCGCCAGCCCGCCAATGGCGTAGCCGTCAAAATCAATGGCCTTCAACGCCGCGGCGCTCTCTTCACGCTGATCGGCAAAAATACTGCCCTGCTGGATACCGAATAGCGCATGCGCAGGGCGGTTGCCAAACGCATCTTTCGAGCGCTGCGCCCAGCGCATAGAGCGTTGCATCGAATCGAGCGACACCGCGCGCGTCGCCGGAAACGGCGTGCATTCGTCAAATGCCATCACAATATCGCTGCCCAGCATCGCCTGAATATCCATGCTGGTTTCAGGCGAAAGATAGTGCGCGGACCCGTCAACATGGCTTTTAAAGGTCACGCCCTTTTCGGTCAGCTTGCGCAACCCTGTCAGGCTCATCACCTGAAACCCGCCAGAATCGGTTAGTATCGGCCCCGCCCAGTTCATGAACTTGTGCACCCCCCCCAGCCGCGCCATCCGCTCGGCCCCCGGGCGCAGCATAAGGTGATAGGTATTGCCAAGCAAAATATCGGCACCGGTCGCGGCCACGCTTTCGGGCAGCATGGCTTTTACGGTTGCGGCCGTGCCCACCGGCATAAAAGCAGGGGTCTGAATGTCGCCGCGTGCGGTGCGCACAACGCCCCTGCGCGCCTTGCCATCCATGGCTGCGACCTTATACCCGAACATTTTTGTCATCTTTACCCCTAGACGTAGCTTTTGTTATTTCCTATATGTTTTGTCAGGAATTCCAAGAGGCATATCATGAACGCTCAAACCGAACCCCTGCTAGAGGGCACACCGCTGATCAAGCCCTCCTCGACCGATCACCCGCTTTACGAAGCATTGGTCGAGGCCTGCCGCACCGTGCACGACCCGGAAATTCCGGTCAACATTTACGACCTCGGGCTGATATATACAATCGAGATTTCAGACGAAAACGAGGTCGAGGTGGCGATGTCGCTCACCGCGCCGGGCTGCCCGGTTGCGGGCGAAATGCCGGGCTGGGTCGCAGACGCGATTGCGCCGGTGCCAGGCGTTAAGTCCGTGAATGTAGAGCTGGTATGGGAACCGCAATGGGGCATGGATATGATGTCTGACGAGGCCCGCCTCGAGCTTGGCTTTATGTAAACCCTTGCGCGGCGGGGTGGCTTTTGCCATGCTGCCGGCATGAGCTTTGATCTTTCAAACATCGCCGTTCTTACGGGTGACATCGTAAAATCGACCACGCTCACCCGTTTTGAGCGCGAAGCCCTTTTTGCCGCGCTTAAAATCGGGGCCAAAGCCGTGGCCGCATTGCAGGCCGATGATCCGCAATTCGAGCGTTTTTCCGGCGATAGCTGGCAAATGCTGGTGCAGCCCCGCTTTGCCCTGCGCGCCTGCCTGCTGATGCGCGCCCATATCCGGCAAGAAAGCAAAACATTTGAAACCCGCATTGCCGTTGGCATTGGCGCGGCAGAGCCGCTCTCGGCCGAGGGGTTGGGTGCCTCGGATGGCCCCGCATTTCAGGCATCGGGGCGGGGGTTGAAGGCGCTGAAAGCGGCGCAACATTTTGGCATAAACACGGCTGAACGCTCGATTTTTATCCTTGCCGACGAGATCTCAAAACGCTGGACCCAAGCACAGGCGCGCGTGCTGGCCATTAGCTTGCTGCGCCCCCGCCCCACCCAGGAAACCGTTGCCGGCAGGGTTGGTATCACCCAACAATCGGTGCGCAACCACCTGATCGCCGCCGGTGAACCGGCGCTGTTGGCGGTGCTGGATGACATTGAAACAGCCCCTAAAGGCTGTTAATCGCAATTACAGCCCCCAAAGGCTGTTTAAGGAGCGCCATGATCGAAACCCTGATCGCCCTGCTTTTCGCCCATATTGTAGCTGATTTCCTGCTGCAAACCGGTTGGATGGTGGCGCATAAGCGCAACCCGCTGGTGCTGCTGGGCCATGGGGCCATTGTTGCCGCGCTCAGCTATGCCGCACTGGGGTTTACCGCACCTTTGGTGGTGCTGGCCATTGCCGCCAGCCACCTGTTTTTTGACGCGATCAAGGTTTACTGGCCCGCCAATGGCTGGCGCGCGTTTTTGCTCGACCAAACGCTGCACGCGGCGGTGATATTAGTCGCCGCCACCCGGTTTCCGGCACTTTACCAAACCGGCATCTGGCAAGATTACGGCATGCTCGACACACCACCTGCATGGCTGGCGCGCATTCCCGATGGCTGGATCGCCACCCTGCCCTTGCTGATGCTGCTTGGCGGCGGGCTGGTGCTGGCCACCCGCGGTGGCGGGTTTTTAATAGGCCTGTTCATGAAACCCCTTGCTGTGGGCGCGACGCAAGGCCTGCCAAAAGCCGGGGCGATTATCGGCAATCTGGAGCGCGCCTTGGCGTTTTTGTTTATCCTGTCGGGCCAGCCACAAAACATCGGCTTTTTGCTTGCCGCCAAATCGGTGCTGCGTTTCAGCAGCGCCCGAGAGGACCGCGCGGTCTCTGAATATGTGATCATCGGCACCTTGATGAGCTTTGGCTGGGTGATCGCGGTTTCTATCGGGGTGCTGGCCCTGCGTGAATTGATCGCATGAGGCTTGTTTCGCGCGGCATAAACGCTTAAATTAGCCGCAACAAAGGGGAAAACCATGTTTAGCATTCCGGGCAAAGCCGCCGTATCCATGACACCGCGCGCCGCGGCGCAAATCACCAAGCTGATGGATGGCGGGGCCAAAAAGGGCCTGCGCATCGGGGTTAAAAAAGGTGGTTGCGCGGGCATGGAATACACCATGGATTATGTCGATGCGATCGACCCGATGGACGAGCTGATCGAGCAAGACGGCGCGCGGGTGATGATCGCCCCGATGGCGCAAATGTTCCTGTTTGGCACCGAGATTGACTATACCACCTCGTTGCTGGAAAGCGGTTTCGAGTTCAAAAACCCCAACGTGACCGAGGCTTGCGGCTGTGGCGAATCGGTGAAGTTCGCCGGTATGTAATGGCCAGCGACCCGGGGTTTCTTGCCCATATCACCGATCTGTTTTCCGGCTATGGCGCTTTGCGCAAGGGGCGGCTTTTTGGCGGCACCTCGCTTTATATTGAGGGCGCGATGATCGGCGTGGTCTTTGGCGATACGCTTTACATGAAATCCGATACCGCCCTTCAACCCCGCTATATTGCCGCTGGATCAACGCCGTTTTCTTATACCACCAAAACAGGCGAGCGGGTGATCAACGGCCTGATGTCACTGCCTGAATCGGCCCTTGACGACCCCGAAGAAGCGCTGGAATGGCTGGCACTATCACTGGTGCCGGCCCAGAAAGCCGCTGCTGAAAAACAAAAGAAAAACCAATGAGCATAGGCGAGGCAGAGATTGAATTTGTGCGTGATCTGTTTGCAGGGATCGGCGATATTACCACCCGAAAAATGATGGGCGGCTTGTCTATTTATGCCGATGGCAAGATATTTGCGATGATGCACAGCGATGCACGGCTTTACCTGAAAGCGACCGGTGAATTTGCCAAGCGGCTAGAAGCCGCAGGCGGGGCCCTCTTTACCTATGCGGGCAAAAACGGCAAAGAAGGGCATATGAATTACTGGACACTGCCGGATGCGGCGCTGGATGAACCGGCCCGCGCGGCTGACTGGGCGCGCCAAGCTTTGCGCGCCGCATATGGAGAGATTTGACATGGCACGACGCAAACTGGCCGCTGGCAACTGGAAAATGAACGGCTCAAAAGCCGCACTGGCCGAGATTGCCGCGCTCGAGGCCGGTTTTCCTGCGCCCGATTGTGATGTGCTGATCTGCCCGCCCGCCACGCTGATCACGGCGATGGCGGCAATTGGCAAAACCGTAAAAGTTGGTGGGCAGGATTGCCACGCCAATGCCTCTGGCGCCCATACCGGCGACATTTCTGCCGAAATTCTGGCCGATGCTGGCGCCAGTGCGGTGATTGTTGGTCACTCGGAACGCCGCGCCGATCATGGTGAAAGCGACGCCACCGTGCAGGCCAAGGCCGAGGCCGCATGGCGCGCGGGGTTGATCGCGATTATTTGCGTGGGTGAAACCGGGGCCGAGCGCGATGCGGGCAAGGCGCTGGAAATTGTCGGCGGGCAGATGGCGGGGTCTATTCCGGCAGGGGCGACCGGTGAAAATACTGTGGTGGCCTATGAGCCGGTATGGGCCATTGGCACCGGCAAGGTGCCAACGCTGGGTGATATTGCCGACATGCACGGGTATATGCGCGAAGAGCTGGGCAAAAGCCATGCAAGCGAAGCCGGGAACATCCGGTTTTTGTATGGCGGGTCGGTGAAACCAACCAATGCGGCCGAAATATTTGCGGTGCCCAATGTTGATGGTGCGCTGGTTGGCGGGGCCTCGTTAAAGGCGGCTGATTTTGGCGGGATCATTGCGGCGGCCAGCGCGGCTTAGGGGCGCACGCGCCCCTCTGGCCCTTTGGGCATCACCCCGTGGATATTTAGGCAAAGTAGATTAGCCGGCCATTTGTGATTCTTCGGTGTCGTTCATGCCGTAATGCTGGGCCAGACGTTGAAGCGCGATGCGCAGCACGACTTTGCCCGAGCGTGCCGACCAGCCGAGGCGTTTTTCGGCTTTTTCCAGCCCGTCCAAAAAACAGCACACCCGAAAGGCAATATCGGCCAGCCCCGGGCCAAGCGCGGTGAGCGCTTTTGACACCCGCTCGCGCGCCGCACCGGGGCCTTCGGCGGGGGCATTGCCGTTAAACCCGCCACTGCTGGCCGAGGTCAGGAAACGATCCCAGTTCTGGGCGACGCGCGGGCCCATATGGGCAAGCTCGAAATCCTCACGCAGGCGCTCGCCCGCCGCGATTTGCGCGGGGGTTAGAAACGCGCCATTAGCACCGCGTTTACGGCCAAGCAAGGCGAGCGGGCTTTCGGCGATATTGTAGCGCACGCGTTTTATACTGCCATCGGGGCCAAGGCTGATATCGCGTTCGCCAAATTCCTGATGCTGCTCGGTAAAACCGTTATCGTCGGCCAGCATCCGGCGCAGCGCCGCGCGCCCGACCGAGGTAATGCTGTAGCGCCCGATCGCGCCTATTTGCTTGCCGCTGATCCACTCTTGCAAGGCAAAACGATGGGCGATGCGGGTTTCAACCGTGGCGACTTTGCGCGGCTCCTGGCCGTCAATCTCTTTAAACACCGCGGCTTTCGGCATTTGTTTCGAGGCCAGCAAATAGGTGCCGGTTTCGGACAAGTGCCGCAAAATGCGCTTGGCTTCAGAGTTGGTGTTGGGGGTTTTTGCCATGTTTGGATGCTCCGGATCATTGGGAAAATAATCCCGGGCCACCGCGTCAAGTGCCTGATCGACAAGCGGGTCGTCGCGCCGTTCTTCGAACTTGCGCACCTGTCGCAAAACCGTAGAAGCGTGCACCCCCTTTTGCCGGGCCAATTGCCGCAAAGGAACACCGAGAGCTGTATGGCTAAGATATGTAACCGCAATTTCGGGGACCCAATCCGGCAAGCCTTGTGTAAGGGGGCCCAAATTGGTGAAAGTGTCGGAATTTGTCTGCGTGTCGTCAGTCACTTTCTCATCCTTTTGACTAAAATTTTAGACAAATTGTTAATAAACCGGCGAGGTATACATACTGTTAACC